>NZ_JBIWCL010000047.1:0-27863 GCF_044761485.1 Streptomyces sp. NPDC097617 | reverse complement strand
CGGCGCCCCGGCAAACTCCACGCGGACAAAGGCTACGACTACGCCCACCTGCGCCGATGGTTACGCGGGCGCGGTATCACCCACCGCATCGCCCGACGCGGCATCGAGTCCTCACAGCGGCTGGGCCGCCACCGCTGGACCATCGAGCGCACCATGGCCTGGCTCGCCGGCTGCCGCCGTCTCCACCGCCGCTACGAACGCAAAGCCGAGCACTTCCTCGCCTTCACCAGCATCGCCTGCACCCTCATCTGCTACCGCAGGCTGGCCAAATGAGATGACTTCTTAGAACGGGGATGGTCGCGGGAACGAAAGGCCCCATGCGTCGATCGTGCCGGTGTTCCCGGTCGTGATGTCGGTGACGCTGAGTCTCCACATGCCGGTGCCGGTCTCGGAGGAGGCGTTGACTGTGTAGTTCTTGTAGACGTCAGCGGTGGTGTCGCTGTCGGTGAAGTCTTCCAGTGGGTAGGAGCGGCCGCTGGGTCCGTAGAGCTTGAGGACGAGGTCACCGCGTCGGGGGTGGGTGAGGTAGACGCTCACTCCGAGGTTGGTCGGTGCGGACCCGCTGTTGTTGCTTGTGATGGCGTGGCTGAAGTTCTCGTGGTGGTCGAGGATGGGCGGGGTGCCTGATGTGTTGGCGGATCCGTTGGGGAAGGTGAGGTTCCAGGCGTCGATGGTGCCGAAGTTGCCGGAAGCGACGTCTTGTACCCGTAGTTTCCATGTGCCGTTCGCGATCTGGGTTGAGGCGTTCACGGTGTACGACTTGAAGACGTGGTCGTTGCTGTCGCTGTCCGCGATGTCCTCAAGCGGGTAGACCGAATTGTTGGGGGCGACGAGGCTCAGTACGAGGTTGCCCCGATGGGTGTGTTTGATGTCGACGCCGACTGCGAGGTTTGTTGGGGCGTAGCCGCTCTGGCCGTGGACCTGGAGGGGACTTTCGGCCGTGGTCTGGTCGAGGACGGGAACGTCGGCGATGCTCCGCTTGGAGATGTGCTTGCACGGGTCGAGCTGCGGGTTCGCCGGCATGAGGCAGGAATCGGGGGGAGGTGTGGTTCCGGATCCGGCGGTGGCAGCGTCCTCTGTCCCGGTCGCAGGGCCGAAGATGGAGAGGCCGGGGGGCTGGTACGGATCCGCGAAGGTGTTTACAAAGTTTTGGTTTGCAGGCCAGGTTGTGGTGTTGCACCACCACAGCCGCGCCTCCCGGCCCCATTCGTCGCTCGTGTCGAGGCAATAATTCGAGGCCAAGTGAATGATTGTTCCGTTGGCTAGAAGCTTGAACTTGGTGGAATTCGTGTGCGCCGGGTCGGTGCAATCCACAAAGGCTGGGCGGGCGGGGTTCGATTCAGGGCTGAGGAAGGCGAGGCAATGGTAGCCGTCGGTCAAGAGGTCCCTGTCTTTGTAGTAGAAGAGTTCCTCTAGGTCCGAGTTGCATCTATCCATCGTGACGATGTTGCCATCGGGACTCTGGAGGCATTTATCCGGATGCTGGACGCTGCTGATTACGTTGAAATTGGCGGCAGCACGGAAGGCGAATTCAATTGCATAGTGGTCAGAGCCCGCTCCATTGAGGCGGCGTCCGGACCACCCTGTCATCGTCTGGCGGTCGTTGGAGACCATGTAGTCGAGTTCGCCACCCCCCTGCTGGGTTCCTGAACCGCTGGAGTAGATCTGCGAGCCGGGGGGGACTGTGAGGTTATCGGGACGCCGGTTGAAGTCGCCGAGGACGGCCCACATGCCTGGTGCACTTGCGCTCGCGATTTCGACGAGCATGTTCTGTGCGTCGTTGCTGCGGTTGTCGCCGTTGGAGCTGGCGTGGAAGCTCCAGAACTGGCTGCCGTCGGAGAGTTGGATTCCTAGTGCGGGACGCATCCCCCAGTTGCTGTTATTGGCCTGTCGCGCTGCGATGGCACGCGGGGTTCCAGGGTCTTCGTGGCTGACGATGGCGACGTTGTTGCGGTTTCCGGTGGGATCGGTGTTCAGCCAGGTGATGTAGACGTCCCGACCGCGGGTTGTACTGCCGACTCTCCACCTGCGGACCTCGTATTGATACGTCGCCTGTCTTCCGTTGACGGTGATGTTGCCGGTGCGCACAACGGTGCCGGGCAGGCTGCTGCGGGGGCCAGCTTCCTGGAGGGCGACCACGTCGTGTTCAATCCGGTTGTTGCCGCCTACTGCGAGGAGGGCAACGGTGGTGGTCCATTTGCTGTCGCTCGCGGACGAGGCTCCCTGCATGTTCCAGGTCGCCATCCGGTGCTGGCCCGGCGTCGCATGACTCCAAGGCGCGCTGTAGAGGACGAGCGAGGAGGCGATGAGGACTGCGGTGATGAGGTAGGTGAGCAGCGCGGGCTGGGCCCGCCGTGGTGCGGGTGGCAGGGGTGGGGGTGGCGTCTGGAGTGCAGCCGGCATCGTGACCTCGCAGTGCAGGGGAAGGGGGTGGCAGGGTCGAGCTCGCGCGGTGCGGGAAAGCAGCTGGTGTTACGCGAGCATCGTCCGCCGGACGGGCGTGCCGGATACCGTGCCGTGGTTCCTTGGTCGCTCGTCCTGCCGAACGCTCTCCCCTGAATGGCTGTGTCGTTCAGGCGTGTCGACCTCATCCGGCTGTGCTGAGTGGCGGGGTTCTGGAAGGCCGGGTCAGCATCCTGATCAGAGGCGGCACATGGTGTGCTCCTCCGCGGCTTCGGCCGGCGTGCCAAAGGAATGGGGTCTTCATGCGGTCTGCTCGTGTGCTGGGTAGGAGTTTCGCCGTCGCCGCCGGAGCGGCGCTGATGTGCGGCGTCGCGCCGGGAGTGGCTCAGGCAAGCAGTGCGCTCACCGACAATGCGTGCGGCCGGGCCTTCGCCGACTACACGGGTACGTTCACCGGGACGGCGCTCATCGGAAACGGCCCCAGCCAGATGACCTACACCCTGACGTTCCCCAGGCCGGGCGTGTACGCCATGAAGCTGGCGGTGTCGGGTACCTCGGGTACTCACGAGGCGATGGGCTCTGCGAAGATCCAGTCGACTGACGCCGTCGGGAACCTGGTGCTGACGGTGCCCGCCTTCCGCCCGGTCGGTCCGCCCGAGTTCCTGGAAGTCACCACCCGGGACACCCAATGTCAGGCCGGGCTCCTGGGCACGACACCGCCGACGGTGACAGGGCTCACGTTCTCGACTCCCGGAAGCCCCGAGATCGTCATGAGGCGCACTGCCTGAACACAACAACCTGGGCCGACTTCTGACAGGAAGCCGGCCCAGCAGTATGGATGCGCCCTGTCTGTCTGCGCGCCCGCGTAGGCAGACAGGCTCGGCTCTGCCGTGCGTGAGGCTGTCGCTGAGGGGGAGTGGGGTTTCTGCTGTTCAGCGTGTGTGGTCGGGGATTTGGCTGCGTAGGTGAAAACGCGTAACTCGCTGACAAAGCCAGTGGGCTCCACTCTCGGGCGCACCACGATGTCCCGCACCGCACGGGGTACGTACCGTCCGACGATGCGCGGCACTGTCACCTGCACCCGGCGCGCCGCACCTGCACGGCACGGGCCCACGCGCCCCCCTTGACCAGGTCCGCCCTACCCCCTTGACCACGTTCGGCTCTACCCCTTGACCAGGTTCGCCACCGGCACGTTTCTCCTTGACACAGCAGGTTCGGCCGCCGATCAGGGCCTGGTCAAGGGGGTGTGTGATAGGGCCCGCCAACGTGGTCGCGCACCTGGTGCGGTGCGGTGGAGTCCACCCGATGGGCGCGGTGCGCACCACCGCCGTCCCCGGTGCGGACTACGCGATGGAGAGGCGCACCGGCTGGGCACCGTCCGGTGTGGGGTGGGCATTGAGGGCCTGGCTCACTGCGACCGCCTCCAGCTGGCGCAGGACATCGGCGACGTCCTCGTGGTCTTCGGTGAGGACGTGGAACACGAACTCGATGACGGCGTGAGCGATTCCCTCCGCCGCCCCGTGGCCGGTCTGCTCCCAGATGCGCAGGGATTTCACCAGGACGCGCCCGACGGCTTCCAGGGCGAACGCCGCGTCGCACGGCTCATCGCCCAGGGGCCCGGCCAGGGAGGTGACGGGTACGACGATCCGCTCGAGGACGTCGACGAGCAGCTCGGCCATCCGCGGCTCGGCGCCGGCGAACTTGTCGGCGGCTGCGAAGTCACCGGCCTGGACGGCCCGGAGGTAGCTGAACGTGCTGATCGCCGCGTTCGGGGTCATCGGGGCGAGCGGCAGGGTGATGGTCTCGGGCATGACGACTCCTCATGTACGGGCCACCGCGCTGATCGCGGCGGCCTCAAGAGGAGCCTCTATTGGCGGCCCTGTGGACAGAGGCCGGTGCTCGGGAGGGAGAGGTCTCCCTCCCTGCCGGACCCGGCAAGCCCGGGGCGCTGGTGTGGTGCTGCTCATGGACAAACGAGCCGGGGCAAGGCGTTTCTCGGGCATAGGAGACACCGGTAGGTCGGGGCGATCAGACAGCGGACAAGGGGGTCTTCCTCACGGTGCCACTGGTTCGTGCGCAGCGGCGCGCGACCTGGTCCAGCTCACCGACCCGGCCGCCGGCCGGAGAACCGAGGATCCGATGCCCGCCCTCACCCCGCCCGCACAGCCTGACCCGGACCCGGAGAACGGGCCTGTCGAACCTCCGCAAGGGGTCCTTCCGGCCCCCTCCGTGGACCCCTCCATCACCCCCTCCGCGCCCCGTTCTGCCAAGCCGGGCATATCCGCAGGTCAGACGGGGCGGACAGGAGGTCGCCGCAGGTCCGACAACCCTCCTGTACCGAGGAAGCCAAAGCACAGGAGGACCTCGACCGAACCTCGACGCCGGGAACTGCTGCAAGCGCTCGGGATCTTCCAGCGGGCCACGCCCGACCAGCTGTGGAAGCTGACCCGCCCCGACAACCAGCACGACAAGCTCGTACGGGACAACCTCCTGGATCTGGAGGAGCACCACCTGGTGAGGATCGAAACGGTCCGGGAGGACCAGCGGCAGGTGTGGGCGCTGACCCGGCGAGGACACGGCGAGGCGAAGAAGCTGCTGGAGCCGAAGGGCATACGAGTCTCGGCGCTGCGCGAGAAGAAGTACGGCCCGGTCACCGGGAAGCTGCTCGGCACCAGCTACGACGACCACGCCGCGGCGGTCACCTCGACGGCCGCCGAACTCCACCGCGCCAGCATCGGGCACCGGCTCGGCAGCAGCTTCGTGCAGAGGGCGGACCTGGTGGTGCGGGCGCCGGCGGCCGGGGTGCCGGCGCTGCTGCTGGAGATCGACCGCCGTACCGAGGACGCCCACGAGCTGGTGCACAAGCTGCGCCGGTACTGGGAGTGGGGCCGGCTGCTCCCGAAGGACGCGGACAAGCGCACCGTGGACCTCATCCGCACCCGGCCGGACGCGATCGACAGCGTCGTCGGCCACGAGCAGCAGCTGTGGCGCCGGTTCTATCCGCCGACCGGCCGGGAGGGCCTGGTGCCACTCGCGTTCGTGTTCGCGGACACCACCGAGGCGAAGGTCGCCAACACGATCGCGGTGCTGGAGGAGGCCGGCCGCGACTACTGGGCGCCGCGCCGCTACCGGAGCCTCTACCAGGAGGCGATCACGGCGAAGGACTACGGCCGGGCGGTGCCCGTCGTCGTCACCACCCTGGAACAGCTCCAGGAACACGGCGCGGACGCGGCGGTGTGGCGGCGGCTGGGACGCACCGGCGAGCAGACGCTGACGGCCGCGCTCGACAACCCCGACGCGAGGTCCTCTACCGCGACCAGGAGGCCCGCGCCGACGCGGCTGACAAGCAGCGCGGAAGATTTCAAGTCCAGTGAGACGGTCGTGAGGTTATGAGGTTTGTGGTGTGGGTTCCCGGCGTTTGGCCGGGTCGTTGATCCATGCTTTCTGGGGTATTTCGGGTGGTTGGGGGCGGCGGCCGAAGCGTTCGGGGTGGCGGGCGTATGCCTGGGCGAGGGTGACGGCGCGCTGGTCGCGGACTTCCTCGGCGGTTCCGAAGTGGACGCTGGCGGGTGTGTGCAGGCCGATGCCCGAATGGCGGTGCTCATGGTTGTAGTACGCGATGAACGCGTCGAACCACTCGCGGGCGTGGGCCAGGGAGTCGAAGCGTTCGGGGTAGTCGGACATGTACTTTGTGGTCTTGAACTGGGCCTCGCTGTAGGGGTTGTCGTCGGTCACCCATGTCTCCCAGGGCCGGGCATGTGCCCGGCCCTGGGAGGCCTCCTCGCGCAGACCACACTCGCCCGCCCCCTGCCGGCCCCGGACCAGGAGGAGCCGCCGGCCCGGGGCTGGGGCGCTCCGGGCCGGCGGTCCAGTAGGACGGGGTCAGCGCAGCGGGCGGCAGAGCAGGGCGTTGGGTCGGCCCCGCTCGCCCCACCACCAGGTCATGGCGACTCCGGCGATGTACTCGTTGTCGGCGCACTGGCCCTTGTAGTCGTTCTCCGCCCAGTCACCGCGCACCTTCCCAGGGTTCTGGGGGTTGTCACCGCGGTCGAACCAGAGAGTGCGGCCGGTGGTGGGCAGCGGGGTGGCGGACGGTGCACAGAGCACGGAGACCGTGGAGGGGCCGCTCATGCTGTAGCCGACCGCGAAGCTGTTGACCGGGCACTGCACCTTGTCGTAGCCGGAGGCCCAGTCCCCCTGCTTGACGTACTTCTCGCTGTTGACCATCTCCCAGGTTCCGGCTGTCTTGGTCGGCTGGTTGACGTCGGTGCACAGACCGCGGCCGTAGCTGCGGCTGAGCCCGATCAGGCGCTGGGTGTCCGGGCAGTTGCCCTTGAAGTTGCCCGGGCTCCAGTCCGGCTTGGCGAGCATGGTGCGTGACAGGTTCCAGTCACCGTGGTCGATGTCCACGATGTTCCAGTGGTTGACCGAGGCGATCTTGCCGGTCCTGCCGGGGACGTTGACCAGCTTGTTCCAGTCGGTGGCCCGCCAGTCGCCGGCGTCCTCGACGCTGAGCCGCTTGCCGGTGGCGTCGTAGTTGATCAGGGCCCAGTTGTCGTTCGGCTTGCCGTTGGCGTCCATCCAGCCCACCGTGGGCCACTGGGCGAAGTCGATGTCATTCTGCACCAGGATGTCGGTGAACCGCTTGAACCAGTCCCGGTCCTTGGCGACATCACCGTTGGTGGGGTCGGTGCCGCGGCCGCCGGCGCCGAACTCGCTGATCCAGACCGGGGCGGTGTAGTGCTTGCCGTCCTCGGTGACGAACAGCGCCTCGTCATTGACGGTCTGGATGAGTTCTTCGGGGCTGAGGTCCCGGTAGCGGGGGTCGTTGGTGTTCCCGCCCGACCAGCTGCCGCCCGCTCCGGTGTGGTGGGAGCCGGTGTAGGAGTAGAAGTGCGCGGAGTAGACCAGCTTGTTGGAGTCGATCAGGGTGTGCGAGAGGGTCCGGACCGGCTTCAGGGTAGGGCGGCCGTGCTCGAACGCGCCCTGGGGGATGCCGTACCAGTTGATGCCCTCCATGACGATCAGCATGTCGGGGTCGGCCTGCAGGATCGCGTTGCCCGCCCGCTCCAGGGCGGTATACAGGTCGTGGTCGTCGCCCCAGCCCCAGTTGGGGTTGTCCCAGGTGTCGCGGCGGACCTCGTTGCGCAGGTCGGCGCCGGCCACCCGCTTGTTGGCCTTGTACCTGTTGGCCAGGAACACCCAGTCGTCGATCCACTGCTGGGTGGACTGCCCGCTGTTCCACCGCTCATTGCCGTCCAGGCCGCAGCAGAACCGGTAGGTGGTGGTGTGGTTGTTGAGGATGACGGCGAAGCCGTCGGCGGTGAGGGCGGCGACCACGGCGTCGTACACCTGCAGCGGGGTCTTGCCCTTGAGCTGCGGGTTGGCCGCCACACCGGAGTCCGGCACGACGGTGGTGTCCCTGATCATCGCGTTGGAGAACGGCAGTCGGATGCTGTTGATGCCGAGCGAGTGGAAGTCGGCCATGATCTGCGTGACCGGGGTGCGGTCCAGCCCGAGCGGGATGTTGTTCGACTTCTCGTCGGCCTGGTGGTTGGTCACGTCGTTGACGTCGCCGCTGCCCTCGTACGTGCCCTGGGCGCCGGCCCAGTTGCTCGACTTGAGCTTGAAGCGATTGCCGTCCGCGTCGACGATGTACCGGCCCCGGGTGCTGAGCGGGCCGGTCCACGAGGCGGCGAGTTGCGGCCCGGTCAGTGCCACGGGGGCGGCGGTCGAGCTGAGCACCGCGGTCGGGGTGACCGCGCCGGCCGCGCCGGGCGCGGCGGTGGCCAGCAGCGAGGCCGTGGCGAGGACGGCGAGCGCGCTGCGGGCCGCGACTCTCGCGCGTCGGTGTAAGGCTCCGGTGGATCTCATGGGACATCACTCCAGGAAGGTGGGGGCAGTGGGTGGTGCGGCCCCCGGATCCACTGTCCACGCATGCGGCCCGGGGGTGGCGCGTGTCCTGGTCGGTGTCCGCCGTCAGTTGCTGCCTGGCAAGGACGGCCACCGGCCGGGTGTGGTGCGGGTGTGACGGGATGCCGGCTCCGTCCGCACGGGCGGGGCCGGGGCTGGCGCCATGCTCTACGGGAAGAGCGCCTGGATGCCCAGGACAGCGGCGCCTCTGGCCACTCCTCCCAGGGGAGCGGGCGCAGGGTCAGGGGGCAGTTCGCCGCAGCCTTGAAGCAGTGGTCGGCGTAGGCGTCCTTGATGTGCGTTCCGAGCAGGTCATAGGTGTCGAGCCCTTCGCCGGTGACGACGACGCGCTCGGGTCCGAACAGGGCGACCAGGGTGGCGATGCCGGTCCCGATCGCCCGGCCGGCCCGGGCGAAGACCTCCCAGGCGGCGGCGTTCCCGCCACGGGCCAGCAGGACAGCACCGTCGAAGTCAAGGCCGTCCTGACCGGTGGCCCGGCGGACGGCACCGACGATGGCGTCGCTGGAGGCGATCGCCTCCACACAGCCGACCTGGCCGCAGTGCCGGCGTGGGTCGGCGGGGTCGATGCTGATGTGCCCCACCTCGCCGGCCATCAGGCGATTGTTGACGACCAGTCCGGAGCCGATGCCGAGCGGGACGTCCTGCCAGCCCGGGAGCACCGAGTAGCGGACCCGGCCAGCGGCGCGGTCCACGTCGCCGGAGACCGCGATCCCGAGGTAGCGGGTGCGCTCCCGGAACACGGGTTCCGCGGTGAGCAGGAGCTCGACGAACTCGCAGATCAGGGCGCACACGGCCTCGGGCCTGCGGTCCTCGCCGAGCGAGCGCCCGGCGGTGGCACGCAGACCCGACCGCCGGTCACAGACCACGGCGTGGAGGGTGTCGGCGCTGATCTTCACACCGACGAAGAACTCCCGCTCCACGGTGACCGCCAGCGGGTTGACCGGCCGGCCGGCCCCCGGTGCGGTGCGCGCCGGGGGAAGTTCGTGGAGGTATCCGTCCTCGATCAGGGGCCTCGCGGACTTGGTGATCGCGGTGGACGAGAGCCCGGTACGGCGCGCCAGTTCCACCCTGCTGAGCGGACCCTCGGTCAACAGCAAAGAGAGGATGGCTGTTTCGGCGGGCGCGGAGACCAGCGGCTGTGTGTGGCTCGGAAACACGGCTGGAACCTACCCGCAAATAAGCAACCTCGTCCAGCATTGTTTTTCGGCGAATTTTGCAGTTACTCTCTGGTCACTTACGCGTTGACGTGTGGCGGAGCCCCACAGTGGGATGAGCACGCGCTCCGGGCCTTCGGTGCCCGGACCACCGCTCACCCGTCGGCCGGCGCCCTCAGGCTGTGCCCGCTTCGAGCGTGGTGATCGCCACCATAAAGTTCCGCCCGCGCACCGACCACGGCCGCGGTAGCGGCATCGTCGCATCTGGTGGCCGTGGGCGAACTCGGTCCTGGCCCGTCTCGCCGACGGTCCTACCTGTCTGTGATCGGCACCGTCAAGGTTCGGATCATCGACGCCGAGATCACGGTGACCTGGACCGATGGGACCGCGTTCACCGGCTCCTACCGGCTGGTCACCACCCTGACCGACGCCCGCCGTCATCCCGCTGGGGTGCTTGTCGGTCGCTATCACGAACGTTGGGAACACGAGAGCGCATATTACGCGCTCCGTCACACGATCACGGCCGGGCGGAACCACCGCTCGGGCGATCCGGCCGGCTTGAAGCAGGAGATGTGGGCCCTGCTCGCGCTCTATCAGGCCCTGCGGGCCGTGCTGGTCGAGGCCGCCGAGTCCTTGCCCGGCTTCTTCCGTCCCGTCGTCACCGGGTCAGTACCCGCAAGGTCAAGTCCCCGGTGTCCCGCTACAGCGAGCGACGCGCCGACGGCCGTCCCGACCGCAGCCACACCGTCACCCGACTCGCCGTCACTGTCCTCGAACCCGGCCCCGAACCCTCGCCTCGGCCCATGGTCTCCCGCGACGACCGGAACACCGCCCCCGAACACCACCGACGCCATCGGATTCTCGCCCTGCTCCAGGACGACCCGGCTCGACTGTGGAGACCCGCAGAGATCGCAGCTCATTTCGGCGACGTCACGCTGCACGCCATGTATCGACAGCTCTCCAGATGGGCCGACAGCGGACTCATCCACAAGATCGGCCCCGGCCTCTACGCAGCCACGGCCTGGGCATCAACTGCCTTGCAGCCAGCGGGAAAACGCTAAGACCGTGTCCTATGTGGTGAGGCGAACGAGTCTCTTATAGCAGCACAGGGCAGCGGCGAGACGAGCGGACCTACGGCCGGCTCATGCTCCACCGCCGCCTGGCCCGCGACTACGAAACCCACCCACACCGTTCCGAAGCCATGATCCACCTCGCCATGACCGACCTCATGGCCCGCCTCCTCACCGGCGAGAACACCATCTCCTGGCGCGACCCGACAGAACAGACCAAACGACCGATCCTGGGATGAAACAGCGGGATAAAACGACCTCTTAGGGGCGGGTGATTCCGACTGTTCTGGGTTGCGGGTGGGTGATTTCGAGGCTGGCGCAGGCACGCCAGCCCCACGGCTCCTGGTCGTATTCGGCTCGGTCGGCTAGTAGGGAGACGATCTCCAAGCCCCTGCCGTGCTCATCCTCCGGTTGCACGGAGTGAAAGCCTGGGACAGGGGAGGACTCACCGAAGTCGGCCACATCGACGTGGAGGGTGCTACCGGTCAGGCAAAGACTGATGGTCATCTCGGACCTGCCGTGCTGGCTGGCGTTCGCGGCCAGTTCACCGACGATCAGGAGCGCGGACGTTTGATCGTCTTCGCCCATTCCCCACCGGGTCAGGAGGCACATGGCGAAGCGGCGTGCCATGCGAACATAGCGCTGCTGGGCAGGCAGGGCTATAGCAGCATGCCGCGGAAGGCTGCCATAGCGGAAGTTCCCGGAGGCACCCTGGTGATGGTCGACGATCTGGTGGCCGCCGTCGCCGGGTCGTGCAGACGTAGCGGGGGTCGCCTCACCCGGGGCTCGTGGTGTGCTGATCATGGCGGATCCCCTCAGGTATCCAGACGACGAGCCCATAGACAACGTTGTCGTTGAATCCATGAACCCACGCACGTAGGCGATCGTCAAGGACTTCGTTGCAATTTTCTCTAATGATGTTTAAAGGCCGCGCAGCCCTAATTGATCAACAAAAGGGCTGGTCATTGCTTTGCGTGATGGAGGTGGGCAGGGTCCGACATTGAGGTGGCGTCTCGTCGGCACCGGCTGCGGATCTTGATTGCTTAGGCAACGTTGTCTATAGTCGATTGGGTATCCTGCGGAGCAGGTGCCTTCTGCGGAGGGCGGTCCGTATGCCTGGCAATGCGACAGACCATGCGCGTGAAGCGGTGACACGGCCGACGATGAAAGACGTTGCAACCGCCGCCGGTGTCGGGCTGAAGACCGTCTCCCGGGTTGTCAACGGTGAGAAGGGTGTCAGTGAGGCCACTGCGGCACACGTTCTCAGAGTCATCGAGCAGCTCGGTTTCCGCCGGAATGATAGTGCCCGGATTCTTCGGCAGGGACGTCACACCGGCAGCGTGGGTCTCATCATTGAGGACCTTTCTGATGCTTTCTACTCCCAGCTCAGCTGGGCTGTAGAGCAGCTCGCTTCGGCTTTCGGCTCGCTGCTGTTGATCGGCTCGTCGGCCGAGGACGCAAGTCGTGAGCAGGAGCTGGCGACCGCGTTCAGCGCACGGCGGGTCGATGGGTTGATCATCGTGCCGACCGCCGCCGATCATCGGTATCTGGCGCCTGAGATGGCCGCAGGAATGGCCGTCGTCAGTGTGGACCGGCCGGCCTCGGGCCTTGACGTGGACACGGTGCTCAGCACCAACTTGGAAGGAGCTCTCGAGGCAGTCGCCCATCTGCTGCGCTGGGGACACCAGCGGATTGGATTCATCGGCGACCGCTCAGACATCTTCACCGCCGCGGAGCGACTGAGCGGCTACCGGCAGGCGATGGCGGAGGCCGGATATCCGATTCACGATTCCTGGGTGTCCATGGGTGCGCTTGACCCCGTACGCATCCGCATCACGCTCAACCGGATGTTCTCCGGACCGGAACCCGTTACCGCGCTCATGTGCGGCAATAACCGGACCACGGCCGTCGTTCTCCGCGAACTGGCACGGTTTCCCCATCGCCTGGCGCTGGTGGGTTTCGATGACTTCGAATTCGCGGATCTGCTGGGTATTACAGTAGTGGCGCAGGACCCCGTCCAGTTGGGACGGACGGCCACGGAACTCCTCTTCGGCCGGCTGAGTGGCGAGCAGGCGCCTTCTCAGCGAATCGAGATACCTACTCGCCTCATTCTGCGAGGTTCCGCCGAGTTGCCGCCCTGACTCGTTGCACAGGCCGGTGGTCTGCCTGACCTTGCTCGTAGCCGCGCGACAGTGCTTGGCCTCGTGGGCCAACGCTCGGCGCAACTGCGGCCGGGGCAGGGTTCCAGGAGTCCTGCAGCAGAACAAAGGTGAACGGTCCGAGGCCGGGTCTGGCGGGCCGAGCGGGCTGCAGCGCCGCAGGGTTGACGGTCAGTTCATCGACGGGCTGGGTTTCCCGAGCCCGGCCAAGGGCCGCTCGCGCACCTTGAGCTGACGGGAGAGGGCAAGCTGTGAGGCTCGTCCCACCCAGCGCCCCGGGGTCCGATGGTAGTCACATCCGAACAGACCAGGATCTCATCCAGTGTGCTCTCCTCGCCAGGCAGGGTGCCATCCTTCCCGGCGTCGAACCAAACTACGAGCCAGGGAGGTTTGCTCTCCCCGGGGGTGTCAGTCGGCGAGAAGGGCAGACAGCTGGGGAGAGTACGTCGAGTGCAGCACGAGGGAGGCGCCGCCCACCACGGCGGCATCCGTGCCGAGGGGAGATGCCTTGACCTTGACGACCCGGATGCTGCGGGATAGCGGTCTGGTGGCCAACGCCGAGGCGACGATGTCGACATAACGCTGTTCCACGTGCTGGATGCCGTGGCCGCCGAGAACGATGAGGTCCACATCGATGAAGTTGGCGATGGTGACCGCAACCGAGGCGACGTGTTCCGCGGCTTGGTCGATGACGGCGGCGGCGACCGGGTCGCCCGCCGCGGCGGCGAGGCGGATGGAGGCATGGTCGACCGAGGCCGGATCGTGGTCGAACGCGTGCGACAGCTCACTCTCGCCCCGGGGGCGGCCGGCGAGTCGGCGGTGCACCTCGGCCACGATTGCCGAGGGGTTGACCAACCGCTCCAGGCAGCCTCGGTTGCCGCAGTAGCATTCCGGCCCGTCGGGCAGCACAGTGGAGTGGCCGAACTCTCCCGCGTTCAGCGAACCACCCCTGTACACCTGATGGTTGAGGATCAGGCCGCCGCCGATGCCGGTGCCGAAGAGGAAGTAGGCGAAGTTCGCCACGCCCTTGCCCGCACCGGACCAGCGTTCACCGACGGCGGCTGCGGTGGCGTCGTTGTCCAGCGTCACCGGCAGTCCTGTGGCATCGCTCAGCATGCTTTTCAGGGGCACCCGAGTCCAGTGCGTGAGCTGGGGCGGAGCGACGATCATGCCGAGCTCCTGGTCGATCGGTCCTGGTGTGGCGACGCCCAGGCCTAGCACCTTGTCGCGCGGGACGTCCGCTTCGTCCAGCGCGTCCGCGACCAGCTCGGCCATGGCCGTCACCACACGGGACGGGTCGCTGCTGGGCGGGGTGGGGCGCCGCTTTACGACCAGCGGGCGTCCGCCCAGGTCGACCACGGCACAAGTCAGCTCGACCGGGTCGAAGTGCAGTCCGACCGCACTGCCCGACTCCGCGTTGAGCCGCAGTGTGGTGCGGGGCTTCCCGCCGCTGGCGACCCTGCTGGCCCCGTCCTCCCGAACGATGTCCTCGTCCAGCAGGCGGC
This sequence comes from Streptomyces sp. NPDC097617, assembly GCF_044761485.1. Classification (NCBI taxonomy): domain Bacteria; kingdom Bacillati; phylum Actinomycetota; class Actinomycetes; order Kitasatosporales; family Streptomycetaceae; genus Streptomyces; species Streptomyces sp. NPDC097617. The sequence continues at coordinate 13,638 of NZ_JBIWCL010000047.1, read as the reverse complement.
GCACGATGCCGGAGACCGTCTGCGGGGTGAGCCCGGTCCGCTGGGCGATCTCCACCCGGCTGATGCCGTCGAACAGCTGGATCTGGTCCAGGACCACCGCTTGGTTGTACCGCCCCACCTTCGGGAGGTTCGTTCCTGCCTGCCGCACGCACCGGTCCTCTCTGTGGCTCCCTAGGAACATTCTCCAGGGCATTGACTTAATAAAACAAATGGATTTACTGTCCCGGCACGCAGCTGTAGCAACCCGGACTCGATCGAGGCACCACGCGGTGCAGCGGAGGCAACCTGTTGATGTCCACGAAACCCGCATCCGTCCAGGCGGACCCGAGCGGCGCGGAGGTCTGCCCATGACCGAGGTTCCGGCCGTACTGGAGATGTGTTCGATCACCAAGACCTTCCCCGGCGTCACAGCGCTCGCCGAGGTGAACCTGGTCGTGCGGGAAGGTGAGATCCACGCGATCTGCGGGGAGAACGGTGCCGGCAAGTCCACCCTCATGAAGGTGCTGAGCGCAGTTCACCCGCATGGCAGCTATTCGGGCGAGATCGTCTACCGCGGCGAGCAGATGCGCTTCCAGGACATCCGGGCGAGCGAGCGGGCCGGGATCGTCATCATCCACCAGGAGCTTGCGCTGGTGCCGGGCATGTCGATCGCCGAGAACATCTTCCTCGGCAACGAGCCGCGCAGGCGGGGCGGCATCGACTGGAGGGCCTCCCGGCGCCGTGCGCTGGAGCTGATGGAACAGGTCGGGCTCCGGGAAGATCCCGACACGCTGGTCAAAGACATCGGTGTCGGCAAGCAGCAGCTCGTCGAGATAGCGAAAGCGTTCGCGAAGGACGTGAAACTGCTCATCCTCGACGAGCCGACCGCGGCTCTCAACGAGGACGACTCCCGGCACCTGCTCGACCTGCTGCGCGGCTTCCGGCAGCAGGGCATCACCTCGATCATCATCTCGCACAAGCTGAGCGAGATCGAGGCGATCGCCGACAGCATCACGATCCTGCGTGACGGCCGCACCATCGAGACGCTCGACGTCGAGGCGGACGGCGTCAATGAGGACCGCATTGTGCGAGGCATGGTCGGCCGGGAGCTCAGCAGCCGGTTCCCCGAGCACACTCCCGACATCGGCGAGGTCTTCTTCGAGGTCCGTGACTGGACGGTGCAGCACCCAAGTTCCGGCGAAAGGCTCGTCTGCAAGGGGTCGACCTTCCATGTCCGGCGCGGCGAGATCGTCGGCTTCGCCGGCCTCATGGGTGCCGGGCGCACCGAACTTGCGATGAGCCTTTTCGGACGTTCCTACGGCACCTACCTGTCGGGCAGGGTCTTCAAGGACGGCGAGGAGATCCGGCTGAAGTCGGTGGCGGACGCCATCCGCCACGGCCTCGCCTACGTCAGCGAGGACCGCAAGTCCATCGGCCTCAACCTGCTGGACGACATCAAGACCTCGGTTGTGGCCGCCAAACTGTCGAAGATCGCCAGGCGCGGTGTCATCGATCCGGTACGTGAGTACCGGATCGCCGAGGACTACCGCACGAGCTTGAGGATCAAGACGCCCAGCATCGACGAGGGCGTCGGCAAGCTCTCCGGCGGCAACCAGCAGAAAGTCGTCCTGGCGAAGTGGATGTTCACCGACCCGGACCTGCTGATCCTCGACGAGCCGACCCGCGGCATCGACGTCGGTGCCAAGTACGAGATCTACGGGATCATTCAGCGGCTCGTGAGCCAGGGCAAGGGCGTCATCGTCATCTCCTCGGAGCTGCCCGAACTCATCGGACTGTGCGACCGCATCTACACGGCGTTCGAAGGCACCATCACCGGCGAGATCCCGCGCCGCGACGCCGACCCCGAAGTGCTGATGAAGCAGATGACCGCGATGAAGAAGAGCCCGACCTCATGAACCGAATCAAAGACCTGCGCAAGAACCTGTTCGGAGGCGCGACCTCCAACGCCCGCCAGTTCGGGATGATCTCCACCCTCGTGGCGATCGTCCTGCTGTTCCAAATCTGGACCGGCGGACTGACTCTCACCTCCGGCAACCTCATCGCCGTCGTCAGCCAGTACTCCTACATCCTGATCCTCGCCATCGGCATGCTCATGGTGATCGTCGCCGGGCACATCGATCTCTCGGTCGGCTCGGTTGCGGCGTTCACGGGCATCGTTGTCGCCAAGGGGATGGAGGCATACTCACTCCCGTGGCCCCTCGGCATCGTGCTAGGCCTTCTTGTTGGCGCACTGATCGGTGCTTGGCAGGGCTTCTGGGTCGCCTACGTGGGAGTGCCCGCGTTCATCGTCACCCTGGCAGGGATGATGCTGTTCCGCGGCGGTAACCAGTACATCGGCAACGCCGACACGGTGCCGGTCCCCGAGGGTTTCCGCGAGATCGGAGCGGGCTTCCTGCCCGAGGTCGGGCCGGACACCGGATACAACAACCTGACCCTGTTTCTCGGACTGGCGGCCTGCGCGGGCATGGTGTGGCGCGAGTGGAAGGCGAGGCAGACCCGCCGCGAGATGAACGCCAACGTGGCTCCCGCCTGGATCACGGGCATCCGCCTCGCGGTGATACTCGGGGTCATCGTCTTCGCGACGCTGCGTTTCGCGGGCGGCCGCGTCGGCACCAGCCTGCCGGTCTCCGGCATCATCCTGATCATCCTGGTGCTCGCGTACTCGTACTACACCCGCAACACCATTGGTGGCAGGCACATCTACGCCGTTGGCGGCAACGCCCGAGCGGCCGAGCTGTCCGGTGTGAAACTCAAGCGGGTCAACTTCGTCGTCATGATGAACATGTCCGTACTGGCCGCTCTGGCCGGCATGATCTTCGTGGCGCGCTCCGCGGCATCCGGCCCGCAGGATGGCCTGAGCTGGGAGCTCGACGCCATCGCGGCCGTCTTCATCGGCGGCGCGGCGGTTTCCGGCGGCCTCGGCACCATCAGCGGCTCCATCGTCGGCGGCCTGGTCATGGCCCTGCTCAACAACGGCCTCCAACTGGAGGGCGTCGGCTCCGACATGGTCCAGATCATCAAGGGGTTCGTCCTCCTCCTCGCCGTCGCGTTCGACGTCTACAACAAGAGCCAGGGCCGCTTCTCGATCATCGGAGCGCTCATGCGCCCCTTCCGCCGCGAGGAACCAGCCGCCCCGGTCGTCCCGGCTGACCTGGCCGCCCCGGCCGCCCCGGTCATCCCGGTCGTCCCGGCTTCCGACCCCGACAAGACGCCGGTCACAGGCTGACCGCCATTCACTCGCGGGCCCGGGCCCGCGCGCCACTCCCGGCAACAGCAACACAGCACATAGAAGGGCTCGACTCACCATGCGCAGAATCATCACCAGAGGGATCGCCGTGGCCGGCGCCATCGCCCTGCTCACCTTGAGCACGGCCTGCTCCAACGAACGCGAAGGCTCCGCCAGCACCGTGAATGCCGACGCCAAGGGCTTCGCGCAGGACTCCCTCGTCGGCGTCGCGCTCCCGTCGAAGACCTCGGAGAACTGGGTGCTCGCCGGTGACCTGTTCACCAACGGCCTGAAGGCCGCGGGCTTCAAGGCAGACGTCCAGTACGCAGGTGCCTCGACCACCGTCGCGGACCAGCAGTCGCAGATATCCGCCATGATCACCAAGGGCGCCAAGGTGATCGTCATCGGCGCCACCGACGCCTCGCAGCTCGCCACGCAGGTGGCCCAGGCCAAGCAGGCCGGCGCGGCCGTCATCGCCTACGACCGCCTCATCACCAACACGCCCGACCTTGACTACTACATCGCCTTCGACAACCTCAAGGTCGGCCAGCTGCAGGGCCAGGCCCTCATCGACGGCATGAAGGCCAAGAAGCCGCAGGGCCCGTGGACGGTCGAGCTGTTCTCCGGCTCGCCTGACGACAACAACTCGAAGGTCTTCTTCGACGGCGCGATGTCCGTTCTCAAGCCCTTGATAGACAAGGGTGACATCGTTGTCGGCTCCGGTCAGAAGGACATCAAGCAGACCGCGATCCAGGGCTGGAAGGCCGAGAACGCCCAGCAGCGCATGGACTCGCTGCTGACCTCGACCTACGGCAGCGGCAAGGAGCTCGACGGCGTCCTGTCGCCGAACGACACCCTCGCCCGCGCGATCCTCACCTCCGTGAAGGGCGCCGGAAAGCCGGGCCCGGTCGTCACCGGCCAGGACTCCGAGGCCGAGTCGGTGAAGTCGATCATGGCCGGTGAGCAGTACTCCACCATCAACAAGGACACGCGCAAGCTCGTCGCGGAAACCATCAACATGGTCAAGTCCCTGCAGACGGGCGAGAAGCCGCAGATCAACGACACCAAGTCGTACGACAACGGCTCCAAGGTCGTCCCGGCCTACCTCCTCCCGCCGGTCATCGTGACCAAGCAGAACGCGGCCGAGGCCTACGCCAGCGACCCCAAGCTGGCCCCGCTCACCAAGTAGCCCACTCACCTGCAGCGTCGCGCCCCCCGGCACCTCCAGGGGCGCGACGACGCGGCAGGCCACGCGGACAGGCGAGACCCCTCGATCGACCGCACGCCGCGACGCCTGCCCGCGAGAAGTCCCGAGAAAAGGAGTGGATGCGCTCGTGTACGGAGCACTCGACATCGGTGGTACCAAGATCGCAGGAGGGATTGTTGACGCCGACGGCCGCCTGGTGGCCCGGTCGCAGTCGGCCACACCGGCCCGCGGCACGGCCGAGGAGATGATGGCCGCCGTCGCGGCCGTCCTGGACGACATCGCAGGCCATCCGGCATGGAAAACCATCTCCCACCTCGGCATCGGCAGCGCGGGCCCGGTCGACCCCACGGCCGGGACGGTCAGCCCGGTCAACATCCCCGCCTGGCGCGCCTTTCCCCTGGCCGCCCGGGTACGCGCTCATCCCCGCCTCCCGCACGGCGTCGCGCCCGTCGTGGTGGGGGACGCGATCGCGATGACCGCCGGCGAGCACTGGGCAGGCGCCGCCAGAGGAATGGACAACGTCCTGGGCATTGTGGTCTCCACCGGCATCGGTGGCGGCATGATCCTCGGCGGGTCGCTGTACGCCGGCCCGACGGGCAACGCCGGGCACATCGGCCACCTCACCGTCGACCACGCCGCGGGACCCCAGTGCCCGTGCGGAGCGCGCGGCTGCGTGGAACGACTCGCCAGCGGCACGGCCATCGCCGCTCACGCCGTGGAATCCGGCTGGGTGCCGCCCGTCGGCGTCGAACCGACGGCCGCCGCGGTCGCGGACGCCGCCCGCGCCGGTGACCCGCGAGCCGTCGCGGCATACGACCGCGCCGGACGAGCCCTCGCCGCCGCGATCGCCGCCACGGCGGCCCTCGTAGAACTTGACCTCGTTGTCATCGGCGGAGGGGTCGCCCAGGCCGGCGCAACCCTGCTCACGCCCCTGCGCCGCCACCTCGCCGACTACGCCGTCCTCGACTTCACCCGCGACCTACCCATCGTGCCCGCCAAGCTCGCCAACGACGCCGGACTCATCGGAGCAGCCGCCGTGGCCAGCCTGTCACACGTGCAACACGGCACAGCCCGGCGGTCCGCTGCCCACCTGTAATCGACCGGAGTCAAGACCCCGTGGACCTGCTCACCACCACCGTCCAGCCCTATGCCTGGGGCTCCACCACCGCCCTCGCCGAATTGATGGGCATACCACCCACCGGCGAACCCCAAGCCGAACTGTGGCTGGGCGCCCACCCCGCCGCCCCGTCCCACATCGACCGGGGACAAGGACCGCTGGCACTGGACAAACTGCTCGCCGCTGACCCGGCAACCGAACTGGGGCCCGCCCTCGTGCGTCGGTTCGGCCCGCGGCTACCGTTCTTGCTGAAAGTGCTGGCCGTCGACACCCCCCTGTCGCTCCAAGTCCATCCTGACCTCGCCCAGGCCGCCGCTGGTCATGCGCGGGAGAACGCCCTGGGGATCCCGCTCGACGCCCCGCACCGCACTTACCGCGACGACCAGCACAAGCCCGAGATGATCGTCGCCTTGACCCGGTTCCGAGCTCTGTGCGGCTTCCGCCCTCCCAAACGGTGCGCCGACCTCCTCGAACTCCTCGACCTCCCCGCCCTCAGGCCGTACGCCGCGCTGCTTCACACCCTCCCGGGGGAAGTCGCCCTCCGGCAGGTCTTCACCGCCTTCCTGACACCCCCGAGCGGCCTCCTCACCGCCGTCACCGAAGCAGTCCGACGCGCGGCAACAGAGGCCGGACCGTACGAAGCGGACTTCGCCGCGTACGCAGCCATTACCTACGCCCACCCCGACGACCCCGGCTTGCTACCGGCTCTGATGCTCAATCACGTGCAGCTGGAACCCGGAGAGGCGCTCTTCCTCGATGCGGGAGTCGCGCACGCCTACCTCTCCGGCCTCGGCGTGGAGATCATGGCGAGCTCCGACAACGTCCTGCGCTGCGGACTGACTTCGAAGCACGTGGACACCGCCGAACTACTGAAAACGGTGGGCTTCACCGCGCTCCCGGTCCGAACCTTCACCGCGCGATGGGACCCGGCAACCAGGGAACACGTGTACCCGGCCCCGGTCGACGACTTCAGACTCTCCCGGTTCGACCTCATACAAGCAGATAGACCACACACGCTTACAGCAGAAGCGCCCCAGATCGTGCTGTGTGTTCGCGGCGGAGCGACCGTCACCGCGCAAGAGCGCTCGGTACAGCTCCGACCCGGCCGCGCCGTATACGCCCCCGCAGGTGAGGTCCTCCGGCTCAGCGGCGAGGGGATGGTGTTTCGCGCTACCTCAGCCGTGCCCCGTCAGAAAGGTCCCACATCGTGAAACCGCATCTGCGTGCCTCGGCCGTTCTGGCTGCCCTGACCCTCACCGCCACCCTCGCCGCCTGTAGCAGTACCGACAAGGGGAGTAGTAGTAGCAGAATCAGAATCGGCCTCCTGCTCCCTGAGAACGAGACTGCACGCTACGAGAAGTTCGACAAGCCGCTGATGGAAAAAAGGATCGCCCTCCTGACCTTCGGCAAGGGCAAGGTGCTCTACGCCAACGCCGGGGGAGATGCTGCCAGACAGAACGTCCAGGTCGACATGATGATCGAGAGCAAGGTCGACGTCCTGGTCGTCGACCCGGTGGATTCCAAGTCGATCGCCGGGGCGGTAGCGAAGGCCAAAGGTGCCGGCATCCCGGTCGTCGCCTACGACCGCCTGGCCGAGGGCCCGATTGACGCCTACACCTCCTTCTACAACGAGACGGTCGGTCGGGTCCAAGGCGAGGCCCTGCTGACGGCATTGGGCGACAAAGCCAAAAGCGGTAAGATCGTCATGATGCATGGCGCTCCCACCGATCCCAACGCCGGCCAGTACAAATCCGGCGTCCACAAGATCCTCGACGGCAAGGTGAACATCGACAGGGAATACGACACCGCCGACTGGAACCCGGAGAACGCGCGCACCAATATGACGACCGCGCTCTCCACACTCGGCAAAGAGAAGATCGTTGCCGTCTACTCCGCCAATGACGGCATGGCTGGCGGAGTCGTCACCGCCCTAAAGGCCGCAGGCTACTTCCCGCTGCCCCTGATAACCGGCCAGGACGCCGAACTTAGAGCTGTGCAGCGTATTGTGACAGGCGATCAGTTCATGACTGTCTACAAATCCTATGCCCGCGAGGCCGAGGCCGCAGCGGAACTCGCCGTCGCCCTCGCCAAGGATGGGCATACTGGCGGAATCACCAATGACGTGATCAGCAGCCCGACCACCAAGCGCGTACCCACCATTTTCATTCCCAGCGTGCCCGTGACCCGGGATAACATTAGGGAAACCGTGGTCCTCGACGCGTTTTACACCGTCGAGGAGATCTGTACCGACGCGCTCAAGGCTGCTTGTTCGCAGATCGACCTGACATATTGATCAGAAACTCAAAGGGTTCTCTTCGAGGGTGTAGCGGACGTGCGGGCCGTGGAAGTAGCCGCGGACGATGTGCGGCTGGCGCTGACGGCGGTGGGAGAACCGTCGTGCCTCGCTGGCGAGCTGGGCCTGGGTACGGGCTTTGCTGCTCGCGGGAAGGCTCCGTTTGAGGTCGGCGTTGACGAGCTCGTCGGGGTTGAGTTCGGGCGAGTACGACGGCAGGAAGTGCAGCTCGACCTGGTCGGCGTGATCGGCCAGCCAGTCGCGGACCGTGCGGGACCGGTGGGCTGAATGGCGGTCCACCACGAGGTGGATCTTGCGGTCGAAGTGGCCGGCGAGGCGGTCGAGGAACCGGCACATCACGTTCGCGTCGAAGCTCTCGGTGAACACCATGAAGTGCATGCGGCCCTTCGTGCTGATCGCCGACATCGCGTTCACGGAGATGCGGTTCCCGGTCCGCCGGACGATCGGGGTGCGGCCCCGCTCGCCCCAGGTGCGGCCGCTGACCTGGTCGGAGCGGATGCCGACCTGGTCGGCGAAGAGGACCTCGCCGCCCTCGGCCTTCGCCTTCGCACGGATCGCCGGCCAGGTCTCCTCCAGCCAGACCCGCACCGCCTCCGGGTCCTGCTCGATCGCCCGCTTGTCGGGCCGCTGGAACGACAGCCCCCACCGCCTGAGGTACTTGCCCACCCCCGGCTCGGTCAGCCGCACCCGGTACAACTTCGCGATCAGTACGCCGACCTGGCCACGCGTCCACAACTGCCCGGATAACCCAAGGTCACAAGGGCGGTGATCGAGTACCGCCTGGCGAAGGGCCGCCTGCTCGGCCTCGGACAGCACCTGATGCTCGCCCACGCGCTTGCCCCGCGGGCGAGCGATCAGCGCATCACGCCCGCCGTCCAGCCATTTCGCCCACCAGCCGTCCACCGCCCTCAGCGAGACCTAGAACACCGCCGCAACCTCCGCACGGTCGCGGCCCTCCACCAGCGCGGCCACCGCCCGCAGCCGCAACGCTTCCTGCGCCGTCGGCGACAGATGCCGCGCGTCCCCCACCAGATCGCTCACACCACTACAACGACCCAGAACCACAACCGTTTCGGATCAATAGCAAGATTTGCATTTGGGGGTGAGCGTGCCGATCCACCCGGGCATGGTCGAGCCCCTCGCCGAGCGCACCCGCGACCTGTACGCGACCGCCGAGACCCGCCTACTGGGCATCATCGCCCGGCAGCTTGCCGCAGGTCTGGACGCGCCCAGCTGGGCCGAGCAGAAGCTCGCCGCCGTCCAGGCCATGCGCCGAGCCTCAGGGCCGTCGTCGACGAGCTGCACCAGGCGTCACCCTCGACGTACACGACGCGGTCGCCCAAGGCGTACAACGAGGGCCACCGCGCTGCCGTCGCCGATCTGGGCGCCATGTCCGACGACGCGCGCCGGCTGGTCGACGACCGGCTACCGCAGGCGCAGGCCGTCGACCGCCTCGCACAGGAAACCGTCGATGTGGTCACCTCACGTCCCCCCGCCACCCGCGAACAGGACCCGGCAGCCGGCGCGCACCGCATCCCCGACGCCGTGGTCCTTGTCGCGCTCCTCGCCACCTGCGCCGGCATCTACCTCACCGTCGGCGAGGCCGGGTTCGCCGGCGTCATCAGCGCCGTCGCCGCCCTCTACGGCACCTGGCGCGCACGCCGATGAACTCGGCGAGCTGTCTCCTCGCAGGGTCCCGGTCTTCGACCGCCGTCCCCCGGGGGCGTGCCTGTGTCAGGTGTCGAGCAGGCCCAGTTCGCTGTCGGGCCGGCACAGCGGGCACGCCAGCACATCGGGGACCGTCAGCAAGATCTCCCGCACGATCTGTGCGGTCGCGGGGCGGCCGCGGCTGCTCATCGGGCAGTCGCCGGTGTGCACCCGCTCCGGGGTGCGGCGTACGCCGATGCCGTACTCGATCCACCACTGCGGCGGCTCGGGCGCGGGCCGGCGCCGGGCCTTCTCGGCGTCGGCCACACGGACCGCTGTGATCCGCTCGTCCACGCGGGCCAGGGTCAGCTCCAGCCAGCGGCGTATGACCAGCAGCTGCTCGAGCGCGGGTGGCAGGGGCAGGAGGGGGTCGGGGCCGGGGCCGGACACGTGCCTGCGCCGCCTTGGACCCGACAGGATCCTCCGCAGGGCGGGTTTGCTTCTTCAGCTCCATGCGCGCGGACACGATCTCTTCCCGCGCCAGGGTCGCCCAGTGGGGGTGGTCGACGACGGAGATCGCCAGCTCCCGGATCTCGGCCCACATCCGGTCGACGGTCTCCTTCTCCTCCTCCGACCAGCCGGGGCTGTCGGGGACGTCCCTGCGGTGGGAGAAGCGCTCCCCGCGCGCCCAGCCCTTCATCGGCTCCACGCTCCACGGCAGCCGGGCCAGGAAGGCACGGTGCTCGGCGTGGGCACGGTGCAGCTGCTCCTGGAGCCGGCCGGCCTGCATGTTCGGATCCCCGCCTTCGTCAACAGTATGGCGAACGGTCCCCCGTTCGGGCGCCTTGACGGGCGCCCGCCTCCGGACGGCCGGAGGATCGGTGCGGGAACACGCGACGGGAGCCGACCAAGGATGCCGAACACCGCCGGTTGCCCGAAGCGGGCGCGCATCGTCCTGTCAGGCGTACTGGTCCTCGCCGTGGCCGCCCTCGTGACCGGGTGCGGCGGCGAGGCCCGCGACGCCAGGCAGGGGACCGGAGCCGTACCCCTCCCCCAGGCGGCGCGCTCCGGCAGGGTCACCGTCGTCTACGAGGCCCAAACGGTTGAACCGGAGGACCGGGAGGCCGTGGCACTGATCCGGAAGTCCCGTGTGCTGGAGCGGTCAGCCGACTGGGTGAACAGAACGCTGACCCTCCCGCACGACATGGTCGTGAAGGTCACCGCCGACGTGCCGCCCGGCGTCACCGACGCCGTCACCCAGCCCGACGGCAGGACGATCTTCATCCCGCCGTCGTTCCTGACCCAGATCGAGAAGGCCCTCGCCGACGTCGTGAAGACCGTCGAACGGCCCGCTCCGTTCCCCGCGTCCGAGTACAACACCGACGACCTGACCGTGCTGTCGACCGAGTTCATCTTCGGCCACGAGATGGGCCACGCCCTGCAGCGCCAGCTGCTTCTGGCCAACCTTGGCCTCGAGGAGGACGCGGCTGACGGCTTCGCGTCCTTCTACACCGTCAACGAGGTCGGGCCGGGCCCGTCGCTGGCCGCCGCGATCCTCTTCGACGAGATCGCCCGCAAGGAAGGCCGGCCGACCCTGGAGGGTTTGGCCAGCGACCACCCCGTCACCCAGCAACGGGCCTTCAACTTCCTGTGCTACCTGGAGGGCAGCAACCCGAGGAAGTACCAGAAGTCCCTGGTCGACAGCGGCTACCTCCCGAAGACCCGCGCCCCCCTCTGCCCGCAGGCGTGGGCGATGCTGGACTACGGCTGGTGGACCCAGCTCCAACCCCACTTCAGCGCGGCGTTCAGGGCCCACGGCGAGGCGGAGCAGAAGAAGGCGCACGCGCGGCTGATCGCGGAGACGGAGACTCTGGCGAAGCGCATCGACGAGATCCGCAGCGGTCAATGAGGGAGGCGACGCGTACCCCGTCGATCTCGTCCGCGTAGTCGCGCAGCAGGGTGCCGGGGACTTCGGTGCCGAGGTCGGGGTTGACGCTGATGGCGACGATCGCGCGGTCCAGACGGTGCGTCTCGTTCGCGGTCAGCTTCCCGAGCTGGGTGAGCGCGGGCTCGACCAACGCGAGCGGCGTCCGGAGGGGTCAGGCGACACGGGGCTGCTCGTCGGTGAGGCGGACGAGGTGGGCGTCGCGGGCCGTCTCCCACAGGACGCCGGTCTCCGGGGCCGGGTATCCGTGGGCGGCGATGTCCTCCAGCACCGAGGCCAGGACGCCGACCTTCGCCCGCTGCTCGGCCGCGTACGCGAGGACGGACGCGGCCGCGTGCTCGTCAAGGGGCTGACGTTCGGGCACGGGCACGGTGGCCGGCTGCTCGCTCATCCCGGACTCCTCGGCTCTCATCTGGCGTGGCGTCACCACCGTATCCCCCACCCCCACCGGGCCGGAATCCGCTCCGGCGAAACCGAACCAACAGGGCCCATGTTGTGGCGCGCCTCGTCACCAACCCTGGTGCCGGTCCTGGGCGGTCAGGAGCAGAACCAGGGCTTTCGAGCGGGTGGTGCCCAGCGCGGTGGCCACCGCCTCGGCGGACATGCCGTCGTCGCCGACCGCGCCGACGGCCTCCCGCCCGACACGGGCAGCGATCCGCTCCAGCACCCCGACCGCGCGCAACGCGGCCAACGGCGTGGCCGCGGCCGTAGCGGTCAGCTGCTCCGTGATCTCGACCAGGAGCGCGGCCAGCGGCTCGGGCAGCGGCACCGCCTCGTCGCGGACGACGGACAGCCGCGCGGTCCAGTCCGCGAGCGCTCCGGCGAGGTCGACGTCAGCCTCGAACCGCCCAGTGACGGCGAGGGCAGCGGGATCGAGACGCGTGTGTTCAACGCGTACACGCGGAACACGTTCACCCCGGAAGCCCCCGCCCCACCGCCGCCGGCTGCCGCGGACGCGCAGCGCTCCCTCGGCGTCCCCGCCGGACCGCCGGAAGAGGTGCCGCCGCCTGCCCCCGGAAAGGCGGGACTGCACACCTTCGACGACTGACGGGCGTCGTCAGGCGTCAACCCTGTAGCGGAGGTCGTAGTGGGAATCGTCGCCCGTCAGCGTCACGGTCTGCTCGCCCGGGTTCGCGGCGTTAACGAAGAAAGATCCGATGAGATCAGGGTCGGATAGCGAATCGAGTTCCCTTACCCAGACTTTTTCGGAGCCTGCGAACTCCCTTGAATCGTTCAGCTCCCACTCATCCCCATTTCCCATATCGCCATCATAAAACATCACCCCGTCTTTGAAATATATCTGAACCTGATCGGCCCCGGCTCCGTCCGTAGTCTCATGGCACTTTAGCCCCAGCAGTTGAAACGTAGCCATGCTCCAGCCTTCCCTTCTTCCTGACTTTCAGGTCGAAGACTTCCAGCAAGTGGCGGTCGGATTTTGGGTGCGCCCCCGTTCTCCGAAATTGGGACGCCAGGAGGGTCCCGATGGAGCCTCGCTTTCATGATTGTGCCGCGATGTCAACCATGCAACTCGGGCGCGCTTGAGAGCGGAGGTTGAGATTCGAGGGATCAGATCGACAAATGAAATTGGCTTCCAAGGAGTGCCCACTCTGCCGCCCCCGTCTATACCTACCGTGATCGTGCGAGGTCGCTTCCTCGCCCCTGACGGCACCCCCCTGTCGGGGTCGTTCGTCTTCCGGGCGCCCACCCTGACGTTTCCGTAGCCGACGTCATCCTCGGCAGTCCCGTATCCATCCAGCTCGACCCGCAGGGGGCAATCGAGGTCACCGTGCCCGCCACCGATGCCCCCAACATGGACCCGTCGGGGTGGGCCTACGTGGTCGCCGAGCAGCTCTCGGGCATCCCCGTAGGCCGCTCGTACAACGTGCTCCTACCCAAGGCACAACCCGACGTCGACCTCGCCGACATCGTCCCGACCGACCCCTCGAAACCGAACTACGTAGGCGTACTAGGGCGCGTATCGGGTCGTGATCAACATGTGCGTTTTGCCTTCACGGCGCGGGCGGGTCCGGTAGTCCGTAAGGCATGACACGGGCGCAACTGACGGACCTGGAATGGGAGTACGTCGCGCCGTACTTGCCGATCGGTGAGTACGGCCCGTATCCCGCACGGCTGCGGAAGCAGTTCGAGGGTGTGATCTGGAAGTTCCGCTCGGGAGCGCAGT
>NZ_JBIWCL010000046.1:0-28075 GCF_044761485.1 Streptomyces sp. NPDC097617 | reverse complement strand
GCACTGCGTTCATCACCCACCCGAAGCGGGACGCTCCACCCAACTCCGGTCCCCTTCCGGCGAACCGGACAAACTCGATCTTGCAAGAGACCCTGGCGAGACTCCGGCGAACGAGGCGAAGGCCGCTTCCGAGCGGAACCTCCCCTGGTGGGAATGAGCTTGTTCCGCTTTGACGGACACCTTTGGTGTGGTGGTCAGGCCGCCAGGGCGGTCTCGTATTCGGCGGGGCTGCGGTAGCCGAGGCTGCTGTGGAGTCGGTGCAAGTTGTACCAGCTCTCGATCCATTCGAAGATTGCGGTGTGGGCGGCTGCTCTGCTGGGCCAGGGACGAGTGCCGCCCAGCTCATTCTTCAGAGTGGAGAAGAACGATTCTGCGAGGGCGTTATCCCAGCACTGACCCGTGCGGCCGACGGACGGCCTGACCCCGAACTCCGTTGCCAGGATCGCGAGTTCGCGGCTGGTGTTTGCTTGGGTTCAAGGGATCGTCGCAACACTGCTTGTCAGCGAGGATAGATGCTCGTTCAAGACCTCGGTGGGTGTTCTCCATCCCAGGGTCTTGCGGGGGCGGCTGTTGAGTGCCCCGGCAACCGATTCGAGTTCATGGGGCTCCACCGGGACAGGTCTGTGCCCTTGGGAAAGTACTGCCGCAGCAGACCGTTCGTATTCTCATTCGTGCCCCGCTGCCAGGGGCTGTGAGGATCGGCGAAGTAGACGGCTATGCCGGTGTCGATCTTCAACTGAGCTTGCTGGGCCAGCTCCTTGCCACGATCCCAGGTCAACGACCGCCGTAGTTGCCCGGGAAACATCGTCATCCGGGCGGTGAGGGCCTCCCTCGGCGCCGTAGCCGGCCAGCGCCGGACCGTTCTTCACCCGCGGCTCAACTCCATAGCCTTCCATCCTCGGAAGATGGATCAGGACCGTGAACCGTGTGACGCGTTCCACCAGCGTGCCGATCGCGGACCGGCCCGTGCCGATGATGAGTCGGGTAGCGGGGACGCATTACTGCGTCCCCGCCCCCTCAGAACCGTGCAGGCAGCTTTCACCGCACACGGCTCAAGCAAGCCCCAAAGGCTCGCCGGCAGGCAAAAGTGCTGGGCTTGTCATCGCGGCGACTCCATTCCGCCGTTGACAATGGGTGTGGAGGAGACGGAGTCGTTGACTGTCCGGCGTGCTCCCGTCCGGGAAGGCGATGTATCGCTTGGAGATCGCCTTCCGAATGACGACCCGCCACGCTTCCCATTCTTGTGGGCTTTGCGGCGGGTGGTCGGCGTGTAGCAAGAGCCCTGCGCAGATCGAGCAACGGCCGTGCTGTTCCTGTAGAAGGCGCACGGTCATAGCGTCGACTGGTAGAGGGGTTCCCTTGCGGCGTCGCTGAGCCCAATAGGATTCCAGGGCAGGGTCGTCCGGGGACGCCCTCCCCTTGACCAGTTGGTGCCGGACTATCTTCGTCCAGGAGAACTTGATGAGGTAGGCGCCGCTGTCGCGGTCACCGAACACCCACCGGTCGTTCCTGGACTTGTTTAACCGGCCGAAGTGCTTGTCGGATATCCAGTGCTTCGGCTTGTTCGGGTGGCTGTGCTTGGCCCACTTGTAAGTGAGCTTCCACATGTGATTGTCCAGCGCCGTGAAGATCTCACTGGACACCACCGTCCGGTAGTAAGCCGACCAACCCCGAACGATCGGGTTGATCTTCTTGAGTACCGCACCGGCGTTGGCCCCTCGCAGAGCTACCATTTCGGTACTGAGCCGTTCCCGGATCCGTCTCTGAGCCGCTCTACTCGGCTTGATCAGCAGCTTGCCGTGATAGCGGCGGACGTTGAACCCCAGGAAATCAAACCCGCTCTCCGCGTGGACAATGCGTGTCTTGTCCTCGTGAAAAGCGAGTCCCCTGGGCGTCAGCCACGCAGCCAGCCGCTCTTTGACCTGCTCGGCGTGTTCGCGGCTGGTGCATATCGCGACAAAATCATCTGCATATCGCACCAGTACGGGGCTGCCGCTTTGGACACTCCCGGCATCTCTGCCGGTGGTGTAATAGCGGACCCCTGCGGCTTCTTCCATTCCGTGCAGGGCCACATTGAAGAGCAACGGGCTGATCACCCCGCCCTGCGGAGTTCCCTCCTCGGCCGGGGCGAACCGACCGCGATCCACGACCCCGGCCTTCAGCCACTGGCGGACCAGTCCCCGGGCGGGGAAGGTGCCGAGAGCGGCCATCAGCCGGGTGTGGTCGATTCGGTCGAACGCCGCCGTCAGGTCTGCGTCGAGCACCCACGCACGCTGCGGGTTCTTCCCGTTGAGCGTGGGGTAGATGGCCCCGATCGCGTCGTGGCAGCCGCGGCCGGGTCGAAAGCCGTACGACTTCGGCTCGAACCGCGCTTCCCACTCGGGTTCCAGTGCTCCCAGTGCCACAGCTTGCAGACACCGGTCAACGATCACGGGAATTCCGAGTCCGCGCTTCTTCGTGGTCCCCGGTTTAGGGATGAACACCCGCTTGACGGGCTTGGGAATCCACGGTCGGGCTTGATGCTGGATCCAGTCGGCCAATGCGGCCTTGGATTTGGATACCAGCACAACCTTTCCGTCGACTCCCGACGTCGCGCGTCCAGCATTGATCTCCGTGACCCGCCGCACGCTCAGGAACGTGTTTGAGCGGGAACGGAGCATCAGCTTCTGTAAATTGCGGACCTTCTTGAGATCCCCTGCCTGCGACGCCGTGAAGATTCTCTGCCGCAGACGCCGTACGTCCTCCTCGGCCCGGCGCCAGTTGATCGACGCCCAGTCCAGGTCTTCGCCCTCGGGTCCGTTCACCGGAACAGAAGCAGCCGTAAGGGCCGAGGCCGTCCCGTCCGCTATCTGCATGGTGTCCAACTTGCCCCTCGGTTCCGTCATCGTTGTTCAGTGATTCTGCACAGGCTCACCCGGCCCATGTCAGCACCCTTTCGGGTCCAGGCAGCAGCCTGTATCCGGACGGTTATGCGGGGCGATCGGCGGAGAGGCCGATCATGCTGCCCCGGGTTCCCGATTCCTTTCGGCTTCCGGCGTTGGCTTATTGGGCCGTCCTGTTCCCGCTGGGGAGTTGAGCCTTCCTCACGGTCGGCCGACCGGGCCACAAGTACCCGGACCCCAACGGGGATTCCACGTTCCACACGAGCGAGATACGACCGGGGTGGGTGCTCTCTTTACCCCGAGGCGGCGGTGTCCACCTGGCCGGAGTGACCTCTACCGGCCAGCGCCTGCCGCTTCTCAGCGGCCAGCCATGCACCCCGCTGGTGCTTTCCATCGACGGGGCTTGGGATCACGAGGCATCAACGAGAGTTCACTTGCGTTCACCCGTCCGGTCTTCCCCTTGCCGGTAACTCCCGGATGGAACGGGAGTCCTTGGGCTTTCCCCTGAGCTTCGCACCACGCCGTTACCGGCGTCGCACGTCAAGGGCGGGGACGGGTCATTCGGACACGGACCCGTGACTGCACCTACGGCTTCATCAGCCGCCTCTCCAATCGGTCAGTCCACTCAAACTCGTGCAACTTCGTGTCGCACGATCACCCTCCCAGTGGCCCGCCACCGCCCGGTCCTCGACCTCGGCGGGACGTGCGCTCAGCACCACGTCGGGCGTGACGTGGCCGCCCGGACGGCTGCGTGCGCGCGATCGCGGCTCGCGCAGCGCCCGCCCGGTCCGCAGGCACGCAACCTGCTCGCGCTCGAGCCCGCCACGGCCCTGGATGTATAGGGCCTGGTAGATCGCCTCGTGCGAGATCCGCATGGAGGAGTCGTCGGGGAAGTCAAAAGGCAGCCGGTTGGCTATCTGCTCCGGGCTCCAGGCCGTCGCCCAACGCCGCTCCTGACGGTGGGGCTTGTTCCGCCCCTTCCACGCCTGCGTCGCGGGGCCGGCCGTCGGCCTCCCGTCCGGAGCGTGGATCACGCCGGCGAGCCGATCCTGCACGTACTCACACAACCGCTCATCGGCGGCCAGCTTCGCCGTCTTCGGGCGCCGAGCCCGCCGCTCCGCATGCCACTGAGCGGTGGACGCGCGATACTCCGGCCGGTAAGCCCGGGTCGACGCGTTACGTCGAAGCTCCCGCGAGACCGTCGAAGGCGACCGGCACAGCAGGCGCGCAATGTCGCGGACCCCGAGGCCCTGAGCACGCCAGATGGCGATGTCCTCGCGCTCCGGAAACGACAGATAGCGCCCCGACACAGTCGGCGAAAGGTTCGGTTGCACGCCGCCAGCGTGCCGGAACCACCGCGTCCCGACTGCAGGCGATACCCCGGCGACGGCCGCCGCTTCCTCGGTCCGCAGCCCCTTGGCTATCGCAGCCCAGAACCGGACCCGGTCCTCGCGCCAGGCGACCGTCGGTCGGCCGGGCGACGGAATCTGTCCCCGGTACTCACGAACCCGGGCCTGCTGAGGGCCGACACCTATCACTCCACCTCCGGCTATGAGGTGTTGCGACGACCAGTTGAATCCGCCTTGACAGCCGCGGTCGGAGTGAAAGATCACCGGACCGGACGGACGGCGTGTCCGGCAGGCGGCTTCGAGGGCGTCTGCGACGAGTTCTGTTCGCAGGTGATCGGCGGTGGCCCAGCCGACGACGCGTCGGTAGGCGATGTCGATGACGGTGGCCAGGTAGAGCCAGCCCTCGTCGGTGGCGATATAGGTGATGTCGCCGCACCAGTGGGTGTCGACCGCTGCCGGGTCGGGCCGCCCGTTTGGCGTTGTGACCTGCAGTTTTCTCCGCCTCGATGAACGGGTGCACGTTCACCGGATCTCCGTCGCGAAGAAAGCCGTCGCACGCTTGAGGACCTCTACGTCCTCCCGCAGCCTGCGGTTCTCCCGACGGAGCACGGCCAGCTCCTCGCGTTCGCCGCTGGTCAGACCGTCCCGGTCGCCCGCGTCGACCTCGGCCTGCCTCACCCAGCCCCGCACCACGGTCTCGGTCAGATCGAAGTCCTTCGCGACCTGACCGACCGAACGGTCACCGCGCCGGCACAGACCGACGATCTCGGCCTTGAACTCCGCCGTGAACGCGCCGAGGACGCACCTTCTTCCTCCCCATGCTCTCCATGATGAACATCATCCTTCCGGGGCCAAAACCCCTGATCTCGGATGTCCGCCAAAGCGAAGCAAGCCCAGTCAACCACTCCCGCACAACGGGGAACCTCACTCCAAGACAAGACGAACGACGTGAAGCCCCCAGATCTCAGCAGAGAGCTGGGGGCTTCAGTCAGGCGCGGGGCACTAGAGTACCCAGATCCAGCCGCTGCATTGCCACCAAATCGGGTCTCCCTGCTTGGAACATACCCTGTAGGACGAGACGGGCGAGGGCGTCCATACCTGTCCGGAGTTGCCCCCGTTGCCGTCCGGGTCCTCGATGTAGTTCTCATCGCCGTTGATCATCCGGTAGCTCGTCCGGAAGCCGTAGCCGTCGGAGCGCTGGTCGTAGGCGAACACCCTCCGGTTGTTGTCACCAACACCACCGTGCCCACAGTTTTCTGTGAAGAACGCACCGCACCGGTTGACGTGGGTGTTGCCGTCGATAGCGCTAGCGGTCGGGGCTAAACCCACTCCTGCCCCTATGATCACCGCGAGGCCACTGGCGACGGCTGCAAGTCGGTTCCTCATGCCACTGTTCATTCTTCATCCCACCCCTTGTCGAGAATTCGAATGTGCGCGCCATTTGTACCCTCAGTGGGTATAATGTGCAACATATGCACGGGTGTTCGGGCATATTGGGCTTGAACTCACCACTACTTGCTCCATGAACCGGCCAGTGCACTTCCAACACACCAGTCAGATCTTCCAGCCACGCCCCGCATGAGGCTGGCTTCGGTATCTGCGTAGACGTCGTGCGCGCAGTGTCTCCATCCGGGACAGGCGTGATCTCGCCCACAGAGCCGCTGTCGTCGCCGAGGCCCGTACCAAGCTGATCGCCGTGCACGGCGACGCGGTCAGGGCGCTGGAAGACGCTTCGAACGCCATGTCGTCGACTGCTTCCGCCTCTCGCGAGGCGGACCGGATGCTGGCGGCCGACCGGGCAGGCAAGCGGCTGTCGAACTACGACCAGGTCAAGGCCGAGGTCGCGCGTCAGGTCGGGTATGCCCAGGGCGGCGCAGGTCGCGGCCGCGCAGGCCAAGGCGCAGGCCGATGTCCTGGTGCAGACCGGTCTGGAGCACGGTGTCCAGTGGTCCAAGGTCGCCTCGGGCATCGCCGCCGCGGCGGACGCCGCGTGGAAGGCCGGTCAGACGGCTCAGCACGCAGTGGACGCCACCGCCGCCACCGCGGCCGGCCTGAACGCCAAGAACCAGGCCGAACTGCACGAGCAGCAGGCAAAGAAGTGGCGGGCGAACGCCGAGGAGCACGCCCGGGCCGGGGCCCGGATGGCCGAAACCGCGGACAAGCAGGCGGAACGCGAGGCGTGGGAACACGCCCGAAAGACCCGCGAGGCTCGCATCGAGGCGGAGCGTCAGGCGGTGGTCGCGGCCGAGCAGCGCAAGATCGCCGAGCGTGAGCGCGACCTCGGCGCGGCGGCCCGGGCCCGGGCCGAAAACGAGCGCGACCTCGCCGCGGCAGCCCGTGCGCGTGCCGAGGCCGAGGCCCGTGCGGCGTCCACCGCCCGTGCGCAGGCACAGGCGGCGGACGCGACGGCCGCGTCCGCGCGGGCGGACGTCGCCCGCCAGGACGGCATCGCCGCCGAGTCGGACCGCAAGGCGCGGGCGGAGGAGACCAACGCCCGCAACTCCCGTGACGCCGCGCGCACGGCCGAGCAGCGGCACCAGGCGCAGGAATCCCGTGCCCGGGCAACCGAGGCGATGGCCGCCTCCGGCCGCGGCACGATCCGCGCCGCCGAAGCCCGGGCCGCCGCGGACGCGGCGCGCCGACGCCGACACGGGCGCAACAACCTCGGGGTAATATCGCTCCTGTGGGTGTGACGGGCGACGCTCACTCCCAGCGCACCCTACGCTCGGCAACGAATCCGACGTGAGCAACGCTGCCCAGAGGGCCAACGATCTCGGGCGGCTGGTCGTCTGGGCTCTCGGCCACGCTTACCAGGCCGAGATGCGCGGGTTGATCGGTAACTACCTGGCCGACGCCGAAGGGGTCCCGGTGGACATTCCGGTGTCCTTGTTGCAGCGGATCTCCGAGGAGGTCGGGCGCTCCCGCCACTCACTGCTGACCGGCAACGGGCCCCAGGCCGTCGAAGCCCAGGCCGGACCCCTCACCGAGATCGTCCACAGCAGGCGTCACAACAATTGACCAACCCACTGCAGCGGGCAGACCCCTCCCAGCCGGACGCCGGGCACCCGGGAATGCCCTGACGAGTTGACCACGCCACCGGCGGCCGGCGAGAACCAGCCCTGACAGCCGACACGGTCCAGCGACGAGCCCACAGCCGCCACGCAGACTCGCCGGCTGCACCCCAGGGGAGTCGCTACACCGCTGCGATCCCGGCTTCCCGCCCCTGCCGCGCTCAGGTGCAAGCGCCTCCGACGTCAGTCGAAGCGCAGGTCGGCGAGTTGCCGTTCGAGGGCGGTGACCTCGTCCTCGGGCTCGGCCCGGCGCGGGCGGACCGCCATGAGCGCGGCCAGTTCGCCGCCCGCCCGCCGGACGCGCGCGGGCAGGCCGTCGGTGTACTCGTCTCCCCCTGATCCCCAGTCCTCGGACGCCGCGTACACCGCGGTAGGAACGACGGCGGCGCGCAGATAGGCGAAGAGCGGGCGCAGGGCATGCTCCAGGACCAGGGAGTGGCGAGCGGTACCGCCCGTCGCCGCGACCAGGACCGGCTGCCCGGTGAGGGCGTCCGGGGCGATCACGTCGAAGAAGGACTTGAACAGCCCGCTGTAGGAGGCCGTGAACACCGGAGTCACGGCGATCAGGCCGTCGGCTCCCCTCACCGCGTCGATCGCGGCGGCCAGTCGCGGCGGTGCGAAGCCGGTCACGAGATGGTTGGCGACGTCGCCGGCGAGTGCGCGCAGCTCGACAACCTCGATCGACACGGTGTGCCCCTGGTCGACGAGTTCGTTGCGGGCCGCCTCGGCCAGCCGGTCGGCGAGCAGGCGGGTGGAGGAGGGCGTGCTCAGTCCCGCGGAAACGACGGTCAGCTTCATGCGACGGTCGCTCCCCTCTGCGTCGCGGCGGCGGCGACGCGCGCCGCGTGCGTCGGCGCGTCCGGAACGTCGGCGGGACGCCCGTTCGCGAACTCCTTGCGCAGCACGGGCACGACTTCCTCGCCGAGGATGTCGAGCTGCTCCAGGACGGTCTTCAGGGGCAGGCCCGCGTGGTCCATCAGGAAGAGCTGGCGCTGGTAGTCGCCGACGCTCTCCCGGAAGGTCAGGGTCCGGTCGATGACCTGCTGGGGAGAGCCCACGGTCAGCGGAGTCTGCTCGGTGAAGTCCTCCAGCGACGGGCCGTGGCCATAGACCGGCGCGTTGTCGAAGTACGGGCGGAACTCCCGTACGGCAGCCTGGGAGTTCTTCCGCATGAAGACCTGCCCGCCGAGTCCCACGACGGCGTCCTCCGGGCGGCCGTGGCCGTGGTGGGCGTACCGCCCGCGGTACAGCTGGACCATGCGCCGGGTGTGGTCGGCCGGCCAGAAGATGTTGTTGTGGAAGAAGCCGTCGCCGTAGTAGGCGGCCTGCTCCACAATCTCCGGTGACCTGATGGATCCGTGCCAGACGAACGGCGCGACGCCGTCCAGCGGCCGGGGTGTCGAGGTGAAGGCCTGCAGGGGCGTGCGGAACGTTCCCTCCCAGTCCACGACGTCCTCGCGCCACAGCCTGCGCAGCAGCGCGTAGTTCTCTTTGGCGAGGTTGATGCCCTGGCGGATGTCCTGTCCGAACCACGGGTACACCGGGCCGGTGTTGCCGCGCCCCAGCATGAGGTCGACCCGGCCGTCGGCCAGGTGCTGGAGCGTCGCGTAGTCCTCCGCGATCTTCACCGGGTCGTTGGTGGTGATCAGCGTCGTGGCGGTGGACAGGATCAGCTTCTCGGTGCGGGCGGCGATGTAGCCGAGCAGGGTGGTCGGGGACGAGGGGACGAACGGCGGGTTGTGGTGCTCGCCGCTCGCGAAGACGTCCAGGCCGACCTCTTCGGCCTTGATCGCGATGGTAATCATCGCCTTGATGCGCTCGTGTTCCGACGGAGCACGGCCGTCGGTGGGGTCGGGGGTCACGTCCCCGACCGCGAATATGCCGAACTGCATGAGGTCTCTGTTCCCCTGGTCCTGTCTGGATCCTGCGGCGGTGGGCGTGGAAGGAGGGGTGACGCCGAGGTTTCGGCATCACCTGCCGCGGCAGCCAGGCCGGTTCCCCCGGCTGCCGCACGGCGATGTCCTCACCCCCTGTGAACCGGCGGGTGGGGCGTCACTTCGCCAGGAAGGCGAGGAGGGCGGCGTTGACCTCCTCCGCGTGGGTCCACAGCAGACCGTGCGGGGCGCCCTCGATCTCGACGTAGTCGGCGGAGGGGAGCGCCTTGTGGAAGGGGCGCGCGGTGCCCTCGGCGGGCAGGATGCGGTCGGCCGTGCCATGCAGGATCAGGGCGGGCACGTCGACGGACGGGATGTCGGCGCGGAAGTCGGTGTACCAGGTCGACGGCGCGGCGGACGCGGCGAAGAAGCCGCCGCCGACCGCGGTGTTCCAGCTGTTGCGGACCGCTTCCTCGCTGATCCGGGTGCCCAGATTCTCGTCGAGGTTGTAGAAGTCGTTGAAGAAGGCCGTGTAGTACGCGTAGCGGTCGGCCTTGACTGCGGCGACGACTCCGTCGAAGAACTCCTTCGGGGCGACGCCGTCCGGGTTGTCGTCGGTCTTGAGCAGGCAGGGCTCCAGGGAGGCCAGGAAGGCTACCTTGGCGACGCGGGCGGAGCCGTACGTGGACACGTAGCGGGCGACCTCGCCGGTGCCCATGGAGAAGCCGACGAGGACGGCGTCGTTCAGGTCGAGGGTCTCCATCACGGTGTTCAGGTCGGCCGCGAAGGTGTCGTAGTCGTAGCCGGCCGTCGGCTGGGAGGACTGCCCGAAGCCGCGGCGGTCGTACGTGATCACGCGGTAGCCGGCGTCGAGCAGCGCGGCGCTCTGGCGCTCCCAGGAGTGGCCGTCGAGCGGGAAGCCGTGGATGAGGACGACCGGCTGCCCGGCGCCGTGGTCCTCGTAGTAGAGGTCGACGGCGGTGGTGTTCTCCTGGCCCACCGTGATGTGCGGCATGGGTTGTCTCCTCGATGCGAAGTGGCGGGTCCGCGCCTCGGTGCGGTACGGAACACCGCCACGCTACGGTCGGGGAAGCGCCGCTTGTTGTCGCGCCACGCACGGCGTCTTGCCCATGAGTGCAGCGTTCTGCCCGCTCTGGGAGCACCGGACGTGCCCGTCGGCTCCCGCGATTCCTGCCTGTGGTTCTGCCTGGAGACAGGTACGGCCCGCTGCTTGGCTGTTCGGTGCGGGCGAGAACCCGGGCCTCGCCAAAGTGGTCCGGTTGCGCTCCAGCGAGGTCGCTGCCCGTACGACGAGCCGTCCGGCCGTGCCGGACACGGGCCGCCGCCTTCCGGGGAGGTGCAGTGCAGTGTCCTCTCCCAGCCCGTCGTAGCCCCGGAGTCACTTCCCCTGAGCGGAGAGCAATTTGAGCCTGGTGCTGACGACCGACTCCGTGCCGGACCGGGACAAGGTCGCGTACTGGAACGATGCGGTGAGCAGGACGCTGGTGCCGATGACGGTCGCCCCTCGGGGCGGCGGGCCGTTCGACGGCCGGATCGCCACCGACCGCATCGGATATCTCCAAGTCTCCACCATGGAGGCCGACGCGGAGCGGGTCAGCCGCACGCCGGCGCTGATCGCCAGGTCGTCCGAGGCGCTCGTGGCGGTCGGTGTCCAGATATCCGGCACGGCCACCTTCGTCCAGGACGGCCGGCGGACCGAGGTGGGTGCGGGTGACCTGGTGGTGTATGACACGAACCGGCCGTACTCCTTCGACTATCCGCAGCGGTTCGCCACGCATGTCTTCCAGCTTCCGCGCCGCACACTGGGCGTGTCGGACAGCGACATACGGCGGGTCACCGGCAACGCCATCGGCACCGGGGACGGCTTCGGCGCGATGCTGCTCCCGTTCCTGTCCACCCTGGCCTCTTCCTCGGCCGACGGCTACCCGCCCGCCGTCGCAAACCGGTTGGCCGGCAATGTCGTCGACCTGCTCGCCACCCTGATCGCGGAGCGGGCCCACCCGGGCGGTACGGACGCGGACGCACGGAGCCATCTGATGCTGCGCGTCCTCGACCACATCAACCGGAACCTGGGCGACCCGGACCTTTCACCGGAGCGCATCGCCCGGACGCACCGGATCTCCGTCCGGTACCTGCACCGGTTGTTCGAAGGCGAGGGGACCACCGTCGGCCGACTCATCCGGCGACGGCGCCTGGAGGAGTGCGGCCGGGAGCTGGCCCGCCGCGGACGGACAGCCCCCACCGTGTCCGCCGTTGCCCAGAGGTGGGGCTTCGTCAACCCCGCCCATTTCAGCCGGGCCTTCCGCGCCGCCTACGGCGTCTCCCCCCGTGAATGGCGCAGCCTGCGCACCGCCCAGGACGACCTCGGGCGGTCCCCGGCGGTCACCTCGGCGCCCGGGACCGTCCCCGAGAACGCCGATGATGTCCACGGTACTGACCGGCAAGGGGCTGACCTCCCGCCGTCCAGCGGGCAAGGTCCCCGCTCGGAGCCGCGCCGGCCGTCCTGTGCCTGCGGCGGCAGTGCACCGGCCGACTGCCGACGCACCACGTTCCGCCGCTCGACCAGGGACCCGGTGCCCCGAACCACCCTCTCGCTTCAGGCCCTCTCGGCAGGAGACCGTGTGATCGACTTCGTCCCTTCGTCCGCTCGGCACCCGGTCCTGGACCACCCCACCCGAGCATTCGTGTCCCTGCACGCCTGCCCGCCGTCGGTGCACGACCCGGACCTGGCACAGGCACGTCTGGGCCTTGCGCGTCTCCAGGGGAAGGACGGTCTCGACCCTCTCGACGAGGAAGCCACCTCCACGGAGTGGTTCGCGCTGCCGGGCGGGCCGACCGGTCACGTCCGGGTGCAGGTGGTCAGGCCCGCCGACAGCGCCGGCGAGATCCCCGTCGTGCTGTTCCTGCACGGGCTGGGATGGGCCCTGGGCGATGCCGGCACCCATCGACGCCTGGTGCGCGCGTTCGCCCTCGGCACGGACGCGGCCGTGGTCTTCGTCGAGTACGAGCGCGCCCCCGAGGCTCAGTATCCGATCGCCGTCGAGCAGTGCTACGCGGTCGCGAAGTGGATCTGCGAGCGAGGCGGCGAAATCGGCCTGGACGGCAGCCGGATGGCCGCCGTGGGCGACTCGGCGGGCGGCAACCTGGTGGCGGCACTGACCCTGATCGCCAAGGAGCGCGGAGGGGTGCGGCTGCTGCAGCAGGTGCTGCTCTGCCCGGTCACCGATGCCGGCTGCGACACCTCCTCGTACCAGGAGTTCGCCCACGGCTACTTTCTCGGCGGCGAGACCATGCGCTGGTTCTGGGACCAGTACCTGCCCGACGTACGGCAGCGGAGCCAGGCCACCGCATCACCGCTGAGGGCATCCCTGGAACAGCTCACCGGACTCCCCCCGGCGCTGGTGGTCACCAGCGAGGCCGATGTGGTGCGCGACGAGGGCGAAGCGTACGCGACGAAGCTCCGGGCGGCCGGCGTACCGGTGGTCTCCCTGCGCTACCACGGAACGATCCACGGTTTCATGATGCTCGATCAGCTACGCGATACGGACTCGGCCCGCGCCGCCCTCGTCCAGGCCCTCGACACCGTGCATGTCGCCCTGTACCGGCACCGCGGCTGATCCCTCAGCCCCGGAACAGGTGCACCATGTCATGTCGGGCCGTGCTCACCAGGGCCGGCGGGAGCCCTGCGGGACTCGGGCCCAGAGCACATCACGGCGGCATGCGCTCCTCACTCGGCGGGGAGCGTGTCCAGGAGCTTCTGTGCGGCCTTCAGCTCCTTGTCGTCCGCCGTGTCGCAGGCAGTAGCGGGCTTCCTCGGTTTCTCCCAGTTCGATCAGGGCCTCGCCCAGATGTAGTAGCTGTTCGGCCTCCCTGTGGAATACGCCGATGCGACTCGACTGGATCTGGGCACTGCGATAGTGGTCGGCGGCCTCCCGCCACCGCCCCAGCGCGGCGCAGTCGAGACCGAGTGCCTGAGTCGTGTGGGCACGGAAGATGTCGGCGACGTGCCCGCTCACCGGACAGTCGGGCGC
Organism: Streptomyces sp. NPDC097617; assembly: GCF_044761485.1. Lineage (NCBI taxonomy): Bacteria > Bacillati > Actinomycetota > Actinomycetes > Kitasatosporales > Streptomycetaceae > Streptomyces > Streptomyces sp. NPDC097617. The sequence continues at coordinate 14,847 of NZ_JBIWCL010000046.1, read as the reverse complement.
ATCGAGGAAGGCCATGATGCGCTTGTGCTGGGTCAGGGCCTCCTCGGCACGGCCGCGCAGGCGCAGAGAGCTTCCGTAGAGCCGCATGGCCTGGGGCCAGACCTGGTAATAACCGACGTCTTCCGACAGGTCGATGGCGGCGAGAGATCTGTCCGCGGCCGTCTGGGCTTGACCGAGTTGCCGGTGCGCGCTCGCCGCATTCACCAGCGCCGAGACCTGCTGGTGAATGTCCTGTGCGCGTCGGGCGTGTTCCAACGCTTCGTCGGCCTGTTCGATGGCCTCACGGTAGCGCTGGTCGCAGGTGTTCAGGGCCCAGGAGCGGCAGTTGAGGTGAAAGGCCTGCATGTACGGGTCGTCAAGCGCGGTGGCGGCCTCCCCGGCCAAGCGGAAGACCTCGGGCCAGTGTCCCCAGTGGACCCACAGGTCGCAGAACCATTCCATGGCATAGGCGGTCTCCACGACCTGGGTGTGCTCGCCCTTCTGGGCGGCGTCGCGCAGCGCGGCGAGCCAGGAGGGGGCTTCGCTCCGGAGCCAGGCACGGGCCTCGTCGGCACTCTCGAGCGGGACCAGGCCCCGCCAGGAGGACGGCGGCGCGCCGTACTTGGGCTTGTGCCACCGGCCGGCGACCACGGCAGAGCGCGGGCGAACAGCCGCAGCAGGTCGTGCAGTTGGTAGCGACCGGTGAAGGTGACCTGCAGCAGCCCGGCCTCGACTAGCTCCTCCATCACGTCCTCGGCCTCGAAGACGCCGGTCGCGGTCAGAGCGGCGCCGTAGGCAGCGGTCATGTCCGGCCCCGGAACCAGACTCAGCAGCCGCAGCATGCGCGCGGCCTGGTGCGTCAGCTGACAGTACGACAGTTCGAATGCCGCCTCCACCCGCACGTCGCCAGCGGCGAGCGCGCCCAGTCGGCGTTCTTCGTCGGCCAGGCGCCGGACCAGGTGGTCAACGGTCCATCCAGAACGGACCGTCAGCCAGTTTCCCGCCACCCGCAGGGCCAAAGGCAGCCGCCCGCACAGCTCCGCGACCTGTGCCACAGCCTCGGCTTCCGCGTCCGCCCGCTCCTCGCCCAGGATCCGGCGCAGCAGATCGACCGCCTCGTCCTGCGCCATCTCCGACAGCGCCAGGCGGTCGACGTCCTCCAGCCCGGTCAAGGGCCGCCGACTGGTGACCAGTACCAGACTCCGCCCGGCTGCGGGCAGGAGCGCACGGACCTGCCCCTCGTCGCGGGCGTTGTCCAGCACCACCAGGCACCGGCGGTCACCCAACAGCGCCCGCAGCAGCCCCGCGCGGCCCTGTGGATCCTCCTGCGCCAGCCGGCGGTCCGACACGCCGAGGGCCTTCAGCAGCTTGAGCAGCGCCTCGCCCGTGTCCACGGGACCATCCACCCCGTGGAGGTCCACCACGAAACACCCGTCGGGGAACTCCTCCGCCAGATCCGCCGCCGCCTTCAGCGCCAGCATCGTCTTCCCGCACCCCGGAGGACCCGAGACGACCCACACCGGGCGCTCCCCGCCGGTCCGGGCCCGTTCCGTGGCCTCCCGCAGTCTCGCCAGCTCCGGTTCGCGCCCCGTGAAGTCCCCCACCGATCGCGGCGGCACGACTGTCCCCGCCACCGCGACCGCGCGCGTCGGACGCGCCGCCCGGGCCGCGGCCAGCAGCGCCTCCCGCTCCGCGTCCGCGAGCCCAAGACCCTCCGCCAGCGCCACCACCGTGCGCCGCTGCGGAACCCGACTGCGCCCCCGCTCCATGTCTCCGGTGGCCCGGACACTCACACCCGACGCCTCGGCCAACTCCTCCATCGTCAAACGGACTCGCTGCCGCCGACCACGCAGAACAGCCCCGAACGACTTCTCCTCGAACACAACCCCTCTCTCCTCCCACCCCGAGGGAAGAATACGGTGTGCCAGTTCGGGCAAAGCCACAGGTCAGCGCGTCCAACCGCCGTGCCGGGCCCACCCCGAAGGGTGGGCCCGGCACGGTGCCCAGGCCTGATCTCGGGTCAGCGGGCGGTGGACCGGGCCACGTCCTGGATCAGTTCGGCCACGGCCTTCGGCTGGGCGAGCATGACCAGGTGCGAGGAGTCGACCTCGACAGTGGTCATGCCCGCGCGCTCGTAGCCAAAGCGCTCCACATCGGGGTTGATGGTCCGGTCGGAGGTGGCGACCAGGCCCCACGAGGGCTTGTTCCTCCATGCCGCGACCGGCGCCGCCTCCGCGAAGGCCCGTGCGGCCAGGGGGCGCTGGGAGACGGCGAGCACCGCGGCGAGCCCGGGGTCGACGTCCGCGGCGAAGAGCTCGGGGAACTTCTCGACCTCCACCGAGACGTCGGTGCCGGTCTCGGTGGAGCCCGCCACGGGGAACGGCGTGTAGACGAGCGCGTCGGCGAGGCCGGAGTCGGGGAAACGCCCCTGCAGCTCGCCCAAGCTCTCGCCCTCCTCCAACGCGTAGCCCGCGAGGTAGACCAGCGCCTGGACGTTGTCCTCCGTACCGGCGAGGGTGATGACGGCGCCGCCGTAGGAGTGCCCCACCAGGATCACGGGGCCGTCGACGGCACGGACGACCGAGGCGATGTACGCGGCGTCGTCGACGAGGCTGCGGTTGGGCACCGCGGGGGCCACCACCTCCAGGCCGGCGGTGGTCAGTTCGGGGATGACACGGGCGTAGCTGGAGGCGTCGGCGAAAGCGCCGTGGACCAGCACGACAGTGGGACGGGCGGATCGGGACATGCGAGAACTCCTCGGTGGGCGGGTCGGGTGCGGCAGACGGAATCGTCGTGTTTCACAAGCCGAACCGGGCGCGGCGCGTCTCGGGCACCAGGTCGGCGTACTCGGGGTGTTTGCGGATCCACCCCCGGGTGAAGGGGCAGTACGGCAGGACGCGCAGCCCGCGTGCGCGGGCGTCGTCGAGGGCGCCCCGGGCGAGCAGTCCGCCCATGCCCCGGCCGGCGAACCGGGAATCGGTCTCAGTGTGGATGAAGGCGATCTCGCCCTCCGAGAGGAAGTAATCGGCGAAGCCCGCGGTCTCGGTGCCGTCGTCTCCGGCGAGGATCTCGTACCGGGACTGCTCGGGGCGGTCCACCACCTGCGGTTCCATGGGCGCTCCTGTGCGGTTGTGGAATCGTGGGTCGACGTGGTGTGGCGGCATGAGGGTGTTCAGAGCGTGCGGCGCACGCCCGCCTGGCGTTCCAGGTTCCGGAGCTGGACCGCGAGGTCGCCCTCCACGGCGGCGTGGGCGGGTCCGCTGCGGCCGATGGGCAGGACCTCCTCGCTGCGCATGTCCTCCAACATCAGGGCGAACGCCGCGTACATCGCGACGAGCGCCACCAGGAGGCCGAGGACCCCGGACGTGCGCGTGACCCATTCGGCGCCGGTGAGACCCGACAGACCGGTGGCGGCCCAGCGGGGCAGGGAGACCGCCAGGACGAGCCACAGCGCGCGCTTGGGCCGGGTCACGGCGGTCATCAGCGCCCCGAAACAGAGGAGCGCCAGGTTGAAGACGCCGAGGACACGCAGGCCGTCGGCCGCGCCGCTGAACATGACGAGTGCGTAGGCCAGCCAGCTGCCGGCGAAGACGGCCATGAGCGTCGCCGCGATCACGTCACGGGCACCGAAGGCCAGGATGCTCACGAGGAACTGCAGGGCGAAAGCGGGCAGTACGCACAGGGCGACGGCGCCGCGAGCCGAGTCCTCGAAGAGCCCGAGCTGCATGCATCCCGTCATCACGGAGGCGATCGCCACCGTGAAGAAGCCCAGCGGCATCGGGGAGGCGATGGGGCGCAGATTGATCCGGGTCATCGACCGCAGGTCCGGCTCGAAGCGGCGCCCCGGGCCGACGTCCGGTCCGCCGGCGGGCCGGGCGTCCGGCCCGGCGCCGGCCTCGTCGATGGAGGCGGGGTCAGTACTCATCGTGGGATCTCTCGTTCAGTGCTCGAAGCAGGGGTCGAGGAACGGCGGAGGCGTCTCGGGAGTGGAACCACGGGCGACGCGCCAGCGGCGGTGCTGCTCGGACTCGGCGACGGCCTCGGCCACGAGCGACGCCTGGCGGGCACCGCTCTGGTAGCCGCCGAAGTGGGCCACCGGGCTCCACTCCGGACTGACCGGCGGGACGGCCTCGTCGAGTCCCTCGTACTCCGCGGTCGCGTAGACGATGCGGCCGCCGACGACGGTGAGGACGGACTCGATGTCGGGAATGACGTCCTCGGGCACGGTGAGGAAGTCGTCGGAGAGGATGGCGAGGTCGCCGTACGAGCCTTCTCGCAGGGTTCCCTTGACGTCCTGCTCGCCGGTGAGCCGGGCACCCCCACGGGTGTAGAGGTCGAGGGCGGTCTCGCGGTCGAGCAGGTTCCCGGCCGGATAGAGCGCGGTGCCTCCGACGGTGCGCCCCGTCACGAGCCAGTGGAGTGAGACCCACGGGTTGTACGAGGAGACGCGGGTGGCGTCGGTTCCGGCCGCGACGGTCAGGCCGCGGTCGAGCATGGCTCGGACCGGAGGGGTGTGGGCGGCGGCCTCGGCCCCGTAGCGGTCGCGGAAGGCGGTGCCCTGGAAGGACATGCGGTTCTGGACGGATACGGCGCCGCCGAGTTCAGCGATCCGGTCCAGGCTGGCGGCCGAGACGGTCTCGGCGTGGTCGAAGAGCCAGCGGTTGCCGCCGGGGAAGAGTCCCTCCGCGGCGAGCTTCTCGAAGACGGCCAGGTCGCGGCGGATGGTCTCGTCGTAGGTCGCGTGGAGCCGGAAGCCCCAGCCGTTCTCAAGGAGGAGCCGGACCGCCTTCTCGAACTCGGCCTCGTACCCCTCGGCGAGCTCGGGGCGGGGTTCGGAGAAGTTCTCGAAGTCGGCGGCCGCCCAGGTCAGGTTCTCGCCCGCGCCGTTCAGCCGGAGCCACTCGTCCCCGTCGCCGGGCTTGACCGTCTCGGTCCAGCGCATCAGGTCGGCGAGCTCCTGGCCGGCCGTCTGCGGGAACAGGTGGTAGGCGATCCGCAGCGACAGCTCCCCCGACCGGGCCAGGTCGACGACCGTGGCGTAGTTGTCGGGGAAGTTCTGGAACCCGCCGGCGGCGTCGACCGCGGACGTCAGTCCGAAGCGGTTCAGCTCGCGCAGGAAGTGTCGTGTCGACGTCCGCTTGTCCGCCTCGTCGAGGGTCGGCGCCTTGGCCAGGGTCGAGTACAGAATGAGGGCGCTGGGCGCCGCGAGGAGGACCCCGTTGGGTTCGCCGTCCCGGCCCCGGACGATCTGGCCGCCGCGTGGGTCAGGGGTCTCCCGGGTGAATCCGGCGGCCTGTACGGCGGCCCGGTTCATCAGGGCGGACTGGTACAGGTGCAGGACGAAGACCGGGGTGTCGGGGGCGGCGGCGTTCAGCTCGGCAACGGTCGGCATCCTGCGCTCGGCGAACTGTTCGGCGGTCCAGCCGCCCACCACCCGGATCCACTGCCCCTTGGGGGTGCGGCCGGCCTGCTCGCGCAGCATCGCCAGGGCGTGTCGGAGACTGCGTACGCCGTCCCAGCGCAGCTCCAGGACATAGTTCAGGCCGCCCCGGATGACATGCAGGTGCGAGTCGTTCAGGCCGGGGATCACCCGGCGGCCCAGGGCGTCGACGACCCTCGTTCCCGGCCCGACGAGGTGGGCGAGGTCGTGGTCGTCACCGAGCGCCGCGACCCGGCCGTCGCGGATCGCGACGGCGCGGGCCTCGGGACGGTCGGGGTCGCCGGTGAACACCTTCGCGTTGCGGACGAGGAGGTCGGCCCGTACGTGCTCCTGCCGCGGTGCGGGAACGAGGCCCGCGACGGGCATGCTCGTCGACGGCCCGGTCATGCCAGGGCCTTGCTCAGGATGTCGGTGGCGACGCCGATGGCGAGTTCCGCGCCCTGCGTCTCGCGCAGCGCGTTCAGCATGACGAAGTCGTGGATGACCCCCTGGACGCGCAGGGCGGTGACGGGGACTCCGGCGGCGTGGAGCTTCGCCGCGTACGCCTCGCCCTCGTCGCGCAGGACGTCGGCCTCGGCGGTGATGACCAGGGTGGGCGGCAGGCCGGTGAGCTGCTCGGTGGTGGCGCGCAGCGGCGAGGCGGTGATCTGCGCGCGCTCGGCCTCGTCGGTCGTGTACTGGTCCCAGAACCACTTCATGGCGTCGCGGCGCAGGAAGTAGCCCTCGGCGAACTCGTGGTACGAATCGGTGTCGAAGCTCGCGTCCGTGACCGGGTAGAAGAGGACCTGGTGGGTGACGCGGACGTCGCCGCGCTGCTTGGCCATGAGGGTGAGGGCGGCCGTCATGTTGCCGCCGACGGAGTCGCCCGCGACGGCGATCCGCGTGCCGTCGAGGTCCTTGTGGTGGCCCTCGCGGGCGATCCACTGAGCGACGCTGTAGTTCTGCTCGATCGCGACGGGATAGCGCGCCTCGGGCGAGAGGTCGTACTCGGGGAACACCACGGCCGCCCTTGCGCCGACGGCGAGTTCGCGGACGAGCCGGTCGTGGGTGTGGGCGTTGCCGAAGACCCAGCCGGCGCCGTGGATGTAGAGGATGACGGGGAGGGCGCCGGTGACGCCGCGCGGGCGGACGATGCGGGCACGGACGTCGCCGGTGGGACCGCCGTGGACGACGACCCACTCCTCGTCGACGTCGGGCAGGGGGACACCTTCCCCGCTCTGGACGTCGTCCACGGCCTTACGGCCGTCCGCCACGGGGATCTGGTAGAGGAACGGCGACTGGGCGGTGGCGTCGGCGAAGGCCTGGGCGGCGGGTTCGAGGATCGGCGGGTTCGACATGGGGGATTCTCCTTCGAAGGACGTACGGGGTGGGTGCTCAGCGGGTCGCGCGCGCGGCGTCGAGGATCACGTCGGTCACCACGGCCGGGCGGGAGACGGCCACGGCATGCGACGCGTCCACCTCGGTGGTGTGGGAGCCGGCACGTCGAGCCATCCACCGCTCGGCGGCCGGCGGGATGTTCTTGTCGGCGGTGGCGATCAGCGCCCATGAGGGGATGGACTTCCACGCAGCGTCCTGGGCCTTCTCCTCCAGGGCGAGGGTGGACACCGGGCGCTGGGTCGCGGCCATCACCGCCGCGTCCGCGGCAGGGACGTCAGCGGCGAACTGGCACCGGAACTTAGCCTGATCGATGACGAGTTCGGTACCGGTGCCGCCGCCGGGCCGCGGGTACGGCTGCGGGTTCACCGTCTCGCCGAGGGTGGAGCCGGGGAACTTGGCGGCCAGCTGGGCCGCGCTCTCGCCCTTGTCCGGGGTGAACGCGGCGATGTAGACGAGGGCCTTCACGCGGCTGTCGCCCGCGGCGGCACCGCTGATGACGGCGCCGCCGTAGGAGTGGCCGACCAGGACGACGGGGCCGTCGACGCCGGCGAGCACGCCGCGGAGGTAGGCGGTGTCGTCGGCGAGGCCGCGCAGCGGGTTGGCGGTGGCGACGACGGGGTAGCCCGCGCGGCGCAGTCGCTTGATCGTTTCGCTCCAGCTGGAGGCGTCCGCGAACGCTCCGTGGACCAGGACGATGGTGGGCTTGGGTGCGTGCCGGTCGGTGCCGGCGGCGGGCGAGCTGCTCGTGGGTGCGGCACCGATCAGGGTGGCCAGTGTCGCGGGCAGGGCGAGGGCGAGCGCGAAGGTGCGCTTCGTGGGAAGCATGTGCGGTTCCTTTTCGGGTGCTTGTGTGGGTGCGCAGGGACGTGCGGCGCTCGCCTCAGAGGCCGTACGCCTCAAGCAGCCGCAGCCAGACCTCGCTGACCGTCGGGAAGGCGGGGACGGCGTGCCACAGACGTTCGAGCGGGACTTCTCCCACGATGGCGACGGTGGCCGTGTGGATGAGCTCGGTCGCCATCGGGCCGGTGAGCGTGCAGCCGACGACGACTCCCCGCGTCTCGTCGACGACGAGTTTCGCATGGCCCCGGTAGTCATCTGCGTACAGCGCTGCTCCGGCGACGTCGTCGATCCGGTACTCCACCGCGCGTACGGCAAGCCCCGCTTCGCGGGCCGCGCGCTCGGTCAGACCCACGCTCGCGACCTCGGGGTGAGTGAAGACGGCCTGCGGAACGGCGACGTGGTCGGCCTCCGCGCTCCAGGCCTGGCCACCACCAGTGTCCGCGGGGCGGCCCGCGGCCCGCTCGACGATCGCCGCGGCGCACGCACGGGCCTGGTACTTGGCCATGTGGGTCAGCGGCGCACGGCGATTCACGTCGCCGACGGCGTAGAGCCAGTGGCCGTCGAGACCGGTGACACGACAGGTGTCATCGACCAGGAGCCAGTCGCCGGCCGCCAGGCCGACGGTCTCCAAGCCCAGTTCCGAGGTGCGCGGGCGGCGGCCGGTGGCGGCAAATAGCTCGTCGCAGACGAAGACGGCTCCGTCGTCGGTCTCCACGGTCACGGTACGGGTGGTCTCGTCACGGGCGACCCGGGTGGCCGAGACCCCGAAGCGGATCGCGACGCCCAGGCCGGTGAGCCCCCGGGTGACCTCTTCGCCCGCGCACGGCTCCCAGCCGGTCAGCAGCGCCTGGTCGCGGACGAGCAGGGTGACGGAGGAGCCGAGCGAGCGCCACGCGGTGGCCATCTCGCAGGCCACCACTCCCCCGCCGATGACGACCAGCCTCGCGGGCACGACCTCGGCCGTGGTGGCCTGCCGGTTGGTCCACACACCGATCCGGTCGAGCCCTTCGACCGGCGGCAGCACGGGCTCCGTGCCGGGGCCGAGGACAACCGCGCACCGCGCCCGCAGGGTACGGACCGCGCCGTCGGCCCCCGTCACCTCCACCCGGCGCTCTCCGGCGAGCCGGCCGTGCCCTCGTACGAGGGTGATACCGACGCCCTTCAGCCAGTCGGCCTGGCCGGTGTCGTCGCCACGGCCGGTGAACCGGTCGCGGCGGGCCAGTACCTGCGCCGGGTCGAGCGCCCCGGTCACCGCCTGCCGTGCCCCGTCGACCGACCGTGCGGCCTCCCTGGCCGCACCGGGACGCAGCAGGGCCTTGCTCGGCACGCATGCCCGGTAGGAACACTCGCCGCCGACCTCCTCGGCCTCGACTAGGACAGCGGTCAGCCCCGACCGGACGACCCGGTCGGCGGCGACCTCGCCGCCCGGCCCGCCGCCGACCACGACGACGTCGTACGCGTCCTCCATCAGCCGCGGACCAGGGGGGTGTCCACCAGGTGCTCGGCCAGGAACCACACCTGCGCCTCGCCGGTACGGATGACCTCGGAGACGAGCAGGTCGGTGCTGCCCTCGTCGCCCTCGGCGGAGATCCGGGCGGCGGCGTCCCGTGCGTCGATGAGGATCCGCTCGTGCGCGTCGAGGAGCCGCGACAACATGACGGGGACCTTCTCGACACCGTCCGGCGGCCGGGGAATGGCGGTCAGCTCCGCGACGTGCCGCGGGTCTGCGACCGCGACGCCGCCAAGGCTCTGGATCCGCTCGGCCAGCGCGTCCACGATGACCAGTTGGGCCTCCGCGTGCTTGTCCAGCATGAGGTGGAGCGAGTAGAAGGTCGCACCACGCATGAGCCAGTGGTGCTTCTTGTAGAGGGAGTACAGGATCTGCGTGTCGGCGAGGACGCGGTTCAGCCGCTGGCACGCGTACATGCGGGTGTCGTGACCGAGGCCGATCGGCAACTGCTTGAGCGTGCCGAACACCTGGGTCTCGGCGCCCTTCTGATGCAGCAGCGGCTGGCCGCCGCCGTGCGGGGGTGTGGTGATGGTGGTTTCCATCGAGTTCTCCTGGAGGGTGGGAGGGCCCGGCCGTCCGGTCGGGGGCGTGGAGCGGCCGGACCCGGTCTGTGTGGCTCGCGGTCAGCGCTCGCCACGGGCGGCGCTCTGCGGCGCCGCCGGGGCTGCCCGGTGCAGTACGAGCCGGGTGAGCAGCCCGCTGCCGACACCCGCCGCGAGCACGAGGGCCGTCCACCACAGCGGGTAGGGCGTGAGGCCGAGGGCCGCGTCGAGTGACCAGGCACCGGGTCCGGTGGCGGCGAGGGCGGCGGCGGTGCCGATGAGGACGAGCGGGTACTCGTACCCGTCGTTCTGCACCCAGAGCCCGTGGCGCCATTTCACGGTGAGCGCGACCGTCATGACCCCGATGGCCCCGGTCGCGGCGAGCGGGGTCAGGAGGCCGACGGCGAGCAGCAGACCCGATCCGATCTGGCCACCGCCCGCCGCCAGTGTGGTGAGGGCTCCGCCGCGGAAACCGTCGGCGCGGAATTCCTCCGTGCCGCCGTCGAGTCCCCTTCCGCCCAGGTGTGAGCTGATCTTCTGCACACCGTGGCCGGCGACGAGCAGGCCCACCAGCAGACGCAGGATCAGAATGCCGGTGTCCAAGGAGGTCAGCCGGCCGCGTGCGCGCCGATGATGCTCTGCGCGTACACGACACCCAGGCCGTAGGCACCCGCGTGGGCCTTGACGATCTCCATGACCGCGCCGTACGAATCCTGCCGCGCCCAGTCGCGCTGCAGCTCCAGGAGCACCTGCACCCAGGTCACCGGCACCGCCCCGGCGGCGATCATCCGCTGCAGCGCGTGCTCGTGGGCGGCCGGGCTGACGCCCCCCGAGGCGTCGGTCACGACGTACACCTCGTACCCCTGCTCCAGAGCCGAGAGCGCGGGCAGCACCAGGCAGACCTCGGTCCACAGACCGGCCAGGATGATCTTCTTGCGCCCGGTCGCCTTGACCGCCGCCACGAGCGCCTCGTCCTCCCAGGCGTTCATGGTCGTGCGGTCGATGGCCTCGTGCTTGGGGAACACCTCGGCGAGCTGCGGCAGCAGGGGCCCGGAGAACGACTCGGCGGCGACCGTGGTCAGGACGGCCGGAACGTCGAACGCCTTGGCCGCCTTGGCGAGACCCACGGTGCTGTTGATGATGGCGGCACGATCGCCGCTGCCGGTGCCGAAGAACATCTGCGGCTGGTGGTCCACGAAGAGCATGACCGCGTTGTCGGGCGTGAGAAGGTCCGCGCTCGGGGCGGCCTGCACCTTGGCGATGTCGAACATGAGGGGTCCTTTCGGAGCAGTCGGTACCGTGCCGCCCGCATTCCCGGCTCGACACACCCGAAAGCTACGACCGGTCCGACCGACCGACTTTTCTCCCCGTGCCCAGGTGTTGGCACGACAGCGCACTACCCGAGCGAGTGATTCCCGTAGTCGTCCTCCGGATCCCTCGGTGCGGTGGACGGCGCGGAGACAGTGGGCAGTGCCTTGTCCGGCGGCTTGAGTCGACCACGCACGGGGCCGCCGGCAGCCTCGACGGTGACGGCAAAGTGCTCCTCTGTGATCAGGATCCCGACCGAGCAGGCAGGGGCGTCGAGGCCCCACGAATCCACTCGGGCCGCTCTGCCCTCCGATGAGGTACGTAGTCGGCTTCACGTGTCAGGACAACCGCCCCACCCAGCGTTCGCTGGGGAGAATCTGGGGAGTATGGAGCCCTTGGGGAGCGGCTGAGGAGAATCGACCGCGCAAATCGGTGTCACCGTGAAAGCGCCGGAAACCTGCAAAGCCGCAGCTCAGAAAGCCTTCGGCACTGGTCACCGCGGCGGAGACCCAAGGGCACTCCTGCTCGGCGGGAGAGACCGGTTTCGCGCCCCCGTCTCATCGCCGCCGCAGGGCATCTCCCCACTTCACCATCACCGCGCAAGGACAAACAGTGGGGTCCTCGTCCTCCAGGAACAGGACCGGACCGAGCACGTCGCCACCGAGAAGGAACTCGCCGAGGCCAACAAGGACTCCTGGATCAGGATCCCCCGCTACGACTACACCCCGTCCGAACGTCTCCGCATCGTGCTCAGCGGCGGCCAGCCACACCGGGCCGACGAATGGTCCGACACCCCCCCCGGGCGTCCCCTCGAAGACCAGCTTGCCGAAATCGCACAGGAGGTCACGCTCCGCGGCCAAGCCGCCGAACCCAGACGCCTGGACGAGATCGAAGCGGCACGCCAGAAGCGCATCCGCTGGGAAGCCGCCATGGAAGAAGCCCGCATCCAGTACGCCGAGGCGTACCGTGTCAGGCACTTCGAAGCTCAGGAAGCGGCATGGCGGCACGCCACCCGACTGACCCAATACGTGAGCGCCGTACGCACTCGAGTCGAGGCCATACCTCCGGGTCAAACCCGAACCGAAGCCGAAGCATGGATGTCACGGAACGTCAGCACCGAGAAGCGAATGGGCGGGGTCAGCCAACGGCTCGGCTGCCGGTCCCCGCCCCTTCAAGATGCCCACCGCCACACGGATGAGCACTCCACCTGGCGCCAACCAAAACCGCCCATGACGACCCGTCAGGAATCACGCCGCCCGTGCGTCACGTCCGTCGGACATGCGTCAAGATATCGCACCTAACGCACGTAACGCCCATAATGCACACTCGGATAGACGGCAGGTCAGCGGCCCTTCTCGGCAGGCTCAAGGGTCGCGACGCATTCTACGTGGTGGGTCCAGCGAATGCTGGCCCGCGGGGGGCAGTCCGAATTATACCAGCTTCTGACGATGGAGAAGATCAGGCTGGAGTGCGGGCAGGGTACAGCCGAGGAAGCTCTTGAGGTTGTCGTCGGAATAACCACGGCGCTCCGGCTCCTCGTCGCCGAGCTCGTGGCGCTGACCGTAGGCGGCACCGTGGAGGCGCTGCGGAAGCGGGCGCCGCTGCTGTGGAACGCGAAGTCGCTTATCGACCAGGCGTCTGCGGTGCATGAGATTTTGCTGGAGTTCTGGCCGGAGCTCAGCCGCATGTGCCAGGAGCTGCGATCGGCGATCGCCGCCTACGAAGATGCCTCGACGAACGCGTCGGCGCGCCTGATGACCGCAGCGGGGACCACGAGGGCGCTGAACCTGCTACCACCCGAGATGGGGTCTGTCACGCCCGGCCTCGGAAGCGGCTCGGCCGCCGCGGAAACGACGGTGGAGGACCTGCGCGTGACCGGCGCGGCTGCCTACAACATCTGGCGCGGCTGGCCGCTGCCGTGGTTGTCTCGGGGCCCGGACACGTAGGGGGGCGCATGGACGCAGCGGGAAGCATGGCCTTATCGGCTGTGCAGGTACTGACCGCCATCGCGGCAGGGGCGGGGACCGAGGCAGGCCGAGCGTTAGGAGACGTAGTACGGGCACAGTTGGGCACTTCGGATGAAGGCCGGGCCGCTCTGGCCAGGGTGAGCGCCGACCCAGCGGATCCGGCGGCGGCACAGGGGCTCCAGGAGGCGATCCGCGAGGCCATCGCGGCCGACCCCGAGTTCCAGGGCCGCGTGGCGGCAGCACTGGCCGGACCGTCTCCGGATGCGCCCCCCGCCTACAGGATCAGCCACTCGTACAAGGACAGTATCGTCATCAGCGCCGGCAGCAAGGTGCGGCGGAGCCAGATCTCACTGGGCCCGCTGACGATCAACAACACCCGGAGCGCTCGCGTATCCCTCACCGCGGCCGCCGCGCTGCTGCTCGCGCTGCTGGCCCTGGCCGCATACGGCGGGGCACAGGCGATCAGGGGCGACGACTCTCCCGGAGTATCCAGCGGTGCTCCTCCGCAAAGTCCCCACACGGCGTCCTCCGCCCCGTCAGCGCCGGCATCGTCCGGTGGCGAGTCCGACCCGGTAGTACGTGAGGCGGCCTCAGCGGAGCAGATTCTTCCCGGTCCCGAAAGCCTGCCGGAGGGCTGGGCTTTCGCCAGCGGCTCACCGCAGAAGGGCACGTGCCGCAACAGCCGTGTGGGCACCGAGAAGGACGGGACGCTCCAGTACATCTGCAAGGGCTCGCTGCTGGACCTGACAGCCTGGTACGACCCGGGAGCCGCAGCCGGTTTCGACAGGGTACACATCGAGGTCGTGACGTACTCCAGCCATGACGCCGCCGCTCAGGGATACCTCGGTCAGAAAGCGGAGGAAGCCAACAACCCGCCCAACGGCGTGACAGAAGAAAGGCTGACCTCCTACTGCGAGCATTCAGCCTTCTTCAGCGTGACCTATCCCGGCATCCTCGACAGCGTGGACAGAGGCCAGGCACGGAGCGTCGTCCACTGCGGGACTGTCATGCTCAGCGTCTACGTCATGAACGAGCACGGGAGCAGCGTCGATCTCAACACGCTCAGCGCCCTCAGCAAGACGGTCGCCACCCGTGCCCAGCAGGCGCTCAACGGCGAGACCCCTACCGCCGCCTTCGGCCGTTCCTGAACTTCGCCAAGGTGGTCGTCGTCCGGTCGGCACCACACAGCCGGTGACCCCGGCCGACCGGACAGCGTCGGAGGAGATGTGACTACCAAGCCAGGCGCCGGAGCGGGCGCCGGGCCGGCACGCACGACGGGGCCGGCCGGTCATGGTCGGGCCACGGCCGGCCCCCCGGTGATCGCACCCCAGGTCCGCGAACTCATCGAATCGATCGTGCAATCGGTGTGCGACGGCGACGACCCCCGCATCCGGAACCCGCTCGCCCGACTGGCGACAGTGGCCGACACCGCTGCCCTTTTGCACCTGCGCCAGCGGCTGTACGACAGCATGCCCGCGCACCCTCCCCATTGACACCGGCCGCGCCGCGCTCCAGCAGACGCCGCGACACCGCAAGTGACCCGGCCCCGCCGACTGGTGTTGAACCAGCATGACGACCACCACACGGTCAGGCTCCGTCCCGTCATCAGCGCACAACGCGGCGACAAAACGGCTCGCCGCCCCGACCTGGAACCGAACTACACCGGCATCGAGACCAGAGCGAGAGGCCCGACCTCGGCATCCCCTCCGTGGGTGGTGTCCGCACGAGAGCCGCCAGCAACCGGCTGCGGGGCCCACCTGTGGTCGGCCCCGCCCCACTCGCGAGAGTCAGTGCGTTGTGGCAAAGGGAGTCCCTGTTCGACGAACCGGGACTCCTTCGTGTGCGGAGCATGATCGCGACGGGGTGGGGGCAGGCAGCGGACGG
>NZ_JBIWCL010000045.1:0-31051 GCF_044761485.1 Streptomyces sp. NPDC097617 | reverse complement strand
AGTAGGACGCCGCCGAACAATTATTGCGGAAGCCCCGCACCAGCCCTTATGGGCTCGGTGCGGGGCTTTTCTGCGTTTACGGCCCGGATCGGCCGCTGCCGACAGGCCTGGGGTCAGCGGGATACGTTCAGCGCGTTACGGACCCGGACCCGTTCACCAGTCGGCGGGATAGCTCTTGAGGTCGCTCGTATCGAGTGTCCAGCGGCCGGCGGTGACGGTGTCGCCGAAAGCGTAGGGAACTGTCTTGCGGTATCGGGTGCCGTCGGGGCCTTCCGACGGGTCACTGTGTACGGTGACGGACTTCTTGTCCTTGCGGGGGTCCACGACGACGTACAGCGGGACGCCCATCCTCGGGTAGTCGTACAGCTTGTCGCGGATGTCCGTGAGGGAGTTCGTGCGGGACACGACTTCCACCACCATCAGGACATCGCGGGAGTTGACGACCTTCGCCGTGTCGTCCGTGTCTTCCTCCGCGATGACCATGAGGTCGGGGACCTTGGTCAACCCGGTGTGAGGGTCGCCCATGTTCGTGTCGTTGAGAGCCATGACTTCGGGGGTCTGGGCCTCGATCTGGCGGCGCATCCGCACCACATTCAGCCCGTGGGGGGCGGTGGGGCTCATCATCGTGAGAAAGATCTGACCGTCGGTGGTCTGCACTTTCCACTGGTCTTCCTGGTGCTCGGCCAGCTCCGCGAGCCGCTCCGCGAAGTCGTGCATTCGACGCATCTGCTCGGGGGAGAGGTCGGCCATGGTGTCCTCCTGGTGGGTGCCCCGGTCAGCGTATCCAGCCCGGCGCGCTACAGGCGGCCGGCGGCTTTCAGGGCGAGGTAGGCGTCCGCCAGGGCCGGGGCCAGGGTGTCCGGGGTGGCATCGACCACGTGGACGCCGTGGCGGGTGAGCTGGTCGCAGGTGCGGCGGCGCTGGGACTGGGTCTGGGTGCCGGCGGCGGCCTCGTAGACCGCGTCCACCGTGCCGCGCGCGCCGGTCATCCTCGCAACGTGCGGGTCGGCCACCGAGGCCAGCAGGACCGTGTGGCGCTGCGTGAGGCGGGGGAGCAGGGGGAGCAGGCCCTCTTCGATCGGGGCCGCGTCCAGGCTCGTCAGAAGGACCACCAGGGACCGGCGCGGGGCGCTGCGGAGGATCGTGGAGACCAGGGTCCGGGCGTCCGTCTCGACCAGTTCGGGCTCCAGCGGGGCCATGGCGTTGACGAAGGACGGCAGGGTGTCCGCCGCCGAGCGGCCCTGGACCTGGGCGCGGGGGCGGCGGTCGTGGGCCAGCAGGTCCACGCGGTCGCCGGCGCGGGTGGCCAGGGCGGCGAGGAGCAGCGCCGCGTCCATCGCGGAGTCCAGGCGCGGGGCATCGCCGACGCGGCCCGCCGAGGTGCGGCCGGTGTCCAGGCAGATGAGGATGTGCCGGTCGCGTTCGGGGCGCCAGGTGCGGACGGCCACCTTGTTCCGGCGGGCGGTGGCGCGCCAGTCGATGGAGCGGGTGTCGTCGCCGGGGACGTAGTCGCGCAGGCTGTCGAACTCGGTGCCCTCACCGCGGGTCAGGACGCTGGTGCGGCCGTCCAGTTCGCGCAGGCGGGCCAGCCGGGACGGGAGGTGCTTGCGGCTCGTGAAGGGCGGCAGGACCCGGACCGTCCAGGGGGACACCTGGGACCCCTGGCGGGCCCACAGGCCCAGGGGGCCGTAGGAGCGGATCGTGACGCGGTCGGCCCGGCGGTCGCCGCGGCGGGTGGGCAGCAGCCGGGTGGTCAGCCGGCGGCGCTCGCCCGCGGGGACGACCACCTCGTGGCGGGACGCCGCGGCCTCCGTGCCCGGCAGCCAGCTGCTCGGGGGCCAGGCGTCGCGGATGCGGGCCCTGAGCTTGCGGCCGCTCGGGTTGGTGAGGGTGAGGTGGACGTCCGCCGGTTCGCCGAGGCGGACCGAGGTGTCCCCGGAGCGCGCCAGCAGGAGGCCGCGTACGGGCGCCGCCAGCGCGCAGTCGACCGCACAGGCCAGTGCGATCGGTCCGTTGACCGCGAGCATCCCGGCCCAGCTCGGTTCGAGCAGGCCGACCGGGATGCTGCCGAGGGCCGCCAGCAGGGCGGCGCGTCCGGTGAGGGCCATCAGCGCGGGACGGGGACGTGGGAGAGGATCGCCGTGATGACGGCGTCGGCGGTGACTCCCTCCATCTCCGCTTCCGGGCGCAGCTGGACGCGGTGGCGCAGGGTCGGCAGCGACAGGGCCTTGACGTCGTCGGGGGTGACGTAGTCGCGGCCGGTGAGCCAGGCCCAGGCGCGGGCGGTGGCCAGCAGGGCGGTCGCGCCGCGGGGGGAGACGCCGAGGGTGAGGGACGGCGATTCGCGGGTGGCGCGGCAGATGTCGACGACGTAGCCGGTGATCTCGGGGGAGACGGAGACCTTCGCGACCGCCTGGCGGGCGGCTTCGAGCTCGGCCGGGCCGGCGACCGGGCGGATGCCCGCGGCGTGCAGGTCGCGCGGGTTGAAGCCGGCGGCGTGGCGGGTCAGGACCCCGATCTCGTCCTCGCGGGAGGGGAGCGGGACGGTGATCTTGAGCAGGAAGCGGTCCAGCTGGGCTTCCGGGAGGGGGTAGGTGCCCTCGTACTCGACCGGGTTCATGGTGGCGGCGACGAGGAAGGGGTCGGGCAGGGCCCGCGGGGTGCCGTCGACGGTGACCTGGCGCTCCTCCATCGCTTCGAGCAGCGAGGACTGGGTCTTGGGCGGGGTCCGGTTGATCTCGTCCGCGAGGAGGAGGTTGGTGAAGACCGGGCCGTCCTGGAAGGAGAACTCCGCGGTGCGGGCGTCGTAGACGAGGGAGCCGGTGACGTCGCTCGGCATCAGGTCGGGGGTGAACTGGACGCGCTTGGTGTCGAGTTCCAGGGATGCGGCCAGGGCCCGTACGAGGAGGGTCTTGGCGACGCCGGGGACGCCCTCGAGGAGTACGTGGCCGCGGCACAGGAGCGCGACGACGAGGCCGGTGACGGCGGAGTCCTGACCGACCACGGCCTTGCCGATCTCGGTGCGGAGCGCTTCGAGGGAAGCGCGGGCGCTGTCCGCGGTCACAGCCGTGGACTCGGTGGCCGGGTACGTCATGACGTACGGACCTCTCTTTCGAGGGCGTCGAGGTGGTCGGCGAGCGCGACGAGTGCCGCGTCGTCGGAGGGGATGGGGCCGAAGAGGAGGGCGGTCACGTCGCGGGGCTCGCCGGTGAGGCGGGCGGAGACGGCCGGGGCCAGTGCCACGGGGTCGTGGGCCTGGTTGTGCGGTACGCCGACCAGTGCGGCCAGGCGTTCGCGGGTGGCGGCGCGCAGCACGGTGGCGGCGCGGTCGCGGGCGTCGGCCTTGCGGTAGAGGCGGGCGCGGCCCTCGGTGGCCTCGGAGGCGCGGATGGCGACGGGGAGCTTCTCGGTGACGAGCGGACCCAGGCGCCGGGCGCGCCAGAGGGCGGCGAGGACGGCGGCGACGAGGAGTTGGAGCAGGGCCCAGGACCAGCCGGCCGGGACGAGTTCGAGGAGGCTCTTGTCCTCGCCGGAGGCCGCGGCGTCGGGGTCGGAGTCGGCGAGGGACGGCAGGTACCAGACGAGGTCCGGGCGGGAGCCGAGGAGTTGGAGGGCCAGCGAGGCGTTGCCTTCGTCGGCGAGGCTCTCGTTGAGGAGGATCGTCTCGGAGCCGAGGAGGACGCTGTCGCCGCCGGTGGGGCCGGTGGGCAGGACGAGGAGGGTGGGGTGGCCGCCGCTCGGGTAGCAGCGGACGGCCCCGGGGAGGGTGGTGGTGTAGCGCAGGCCGCCGCCGGTGTCCGCGCGGCCGGCCGCGGTGGCGGCGGGCAGGGGGCAGCCGGGGTCGGGGTGGTCCGTGTCGGCGTCGCCCGCGGTGTGCACGCCGGGGGACAGGCCGGAGAGGCTGTGGCTGCCGGGGGCGAGCAGGACGGTGCGGCCGCCGGAGAGGTCGATGGCCGAGCGGATGACATCGCGCTGGGCGGTGCCGAGCCGGTCGGGGTCGGTGACCAGGAGGGTGGTGCGGGGGCCGGTGGCGTCGGCGGCCTCGCGGGCCGTGGTGACGACGCGGGTGGTGACGCCGCGCTCCTTGAGGAGCTCGGCGACGGCGCGGCTGCCGAAGGGGTCGGCGGAGCGCGGGTCGAGGTAGCCGTGGCGGCTGCCGGAGCCGAGTACGGCCGTGGCGACGACGCCCGCGGCCAGGACGGCCACGACGGCGAGCGCGCGGCGGATCCGGCGGGTGCGCGAGAGGGCGTCGGCGGGTGCGGGGGCGTTGCCGGGGGCGCCGCGCCCGGCCCCCTGTGCCTCGACGGTCGGCGGGGCTGTGGTCGCCGGAGCCGGAGCCGGAGTGGGTGTGGCGTCCGGGGCGCCGAAGCCGGTCATGCGGTGGGTCCCGTCAGCTGCGGCTTTGCGCGGTCCAGGGCGAGGTCGAGGGTGCGCAGGCGGGCGTACGTGCCGGCGTCGGCGGTGCGGCCGCCGTACGTGACGTCGTCGAAGGCACGGGCGGCCGCGCGGAGGTCCGCGGCGTGGTCGGGGAGGGAAACCGCGGCTTCGGCGGCGGCCTCGTCGGCGGTGCGGCCGGGGCGCGGGTCGAGCAGGGTGCGCTCCTCCAGGGAGCGCACGACGGCGCGCATGCGCTCCTGGACGGCTTCGGTCCAGCGGCCGGCGTCGGCATGGGCCCCGGCGGCCGTGCGGTGGTCGGCGGCGCTGCGGATGCCGCGGTCGAAGAGGACGCCGGCGCCGGTGGCGACCCGGCCGGGGGTGCCCAGGCGCCACCACAGGGCGCCGACGGCCAGGAGGACGAGGAGCAGGATCACGAGGAGGCCGAAGCCGCCTCCGGGGGTCGCCCCGGAAGCGGCGCCGAGCATGTCGTCGAGCCGGCCGAAGAACTTGCGCAGGGCGCGGTCCATCAGGCTCGGGTCGTTCTCGTGGTACATCGGCTTGGACAGTTCGTGCTCGGCCGCCTCCCTGGCGGGGTCGCGCGGTGTCGTCACCGGTGGTGTCTCGGCGCCCGGCAGGAGCGCCGCGGCGCGGGTGATGAGGCCCCCCGTACTCATCATCGGTGTGTCAGCCTCCGGTCGTGCCGTAGTTCTCGACGCCGGCGGCCCGGGCGAGCTCCAGGTCGAGCCCCTCGCGGCGGATGCGCTGGTCGACGTAGAGGAGGACGGTGACGCCGGACTGGAACGGCATGACGATGGTCTGGGCGATGATCAGGCCGATCGCGGGGAGGACCAGCATGCCCCAGTTGCTGGTGCCGCTGCCGTCTTCCAGGGCTTCGAAGCCGCCGCCGAAGACGATGAGGCCGATGAACTGGAACGGCGCGACGATCATCATCGAGATGAAGAAGGCGATGATGCTGGTCAGGATGGTGATGCCGAAGATGCGCCACCAGGTGTCCTTGACGAGCTTCGAGGAGCGCGCGAAAGCCTTGAGGACGGTGCTCTTCTCCAGCATCAGAGCGGGCGAGGCCAGGCTGAAGCGGATGCCGAGCCAGACCAGCAGCGGCAGCCAGACGAAGAAGCCGAGGATGGCGAGGCCGATGCTGTCGGCGAGGATGCCGGGCAGGATCAGTACGGCGCCGAGCAGGATGGCGCCGACGGCCAGCAGCAGGGTGAGGCCGATCAGGCGGAGCAGCTGGGGGCGGGCCTCGCGCCAGGCGTCGGAGACCGAGGAGTTCTGGCCGAGGACGGCGCGGCTGAAGACCATGGTGAGCATGGCCGTGACCACGATCGTGCCGAGCACCTGGATGAACTGGACCACCGCCGACGCGGCGAAGGTGCTGCCCAGCGTGTCGATGATTTCTTCGGCGCTGATGTCCTCGGACGTGGCGAAGACGAGGTCGTCGAGCATGAACTTCTGCAGGATCACGCTGATCACCTGGACGACCGTGGCCACGACCAGGGTGATCGGCAGTACGGAGCGCCAGTGGGTGCGCATGGTGGCGACCGCGCCGTCGAGGATCTCGCCGAGGCCCAGGGGGCGCAGGGGGATCACACCGGGCTTGGCGGCCGGGGGCTGGCCCCACTGGCCGGGGCCGCCCGGATAGCCGTACTGGGGCCCGTACTGGCCCGCGGAGGGGCCTGCGGGCTGCTGGCCCCAGCCCGCGCCGGGCTGCGGCTGTGCGTGCGGCTGTGCCTGCGGCGCCTCGGGAGCCTGGCCCGGACTCGACCACTGACCGGGCGGCGGCTGCTCGGCGGACCACTTCGGGTCGCCGGCGGGCTGCGCGGGCGGGGTGGGCTGCGCCGGCTGTACGGGCGGGGTGGGCTGCTGCGCGCCGCCGTCGTCACCCGGCCGCTCGCCGTCGGACGGAGAGGATCCGGGCGTAGCCCAGCCCGGAGAGTCGTTCATCGTCGCTCCTTCACGTGCGCCTGCTGCGGCGGGGGCGCTGGTCGCTGCCATCGTGCCACGTGGGGGGCCCGAACGGAGTAGGGGGTGGGAGGCGGATCGGGCGCCGTGGCGGGCGATCCGGGGCCGATCGTGACCGGTCGGAGGGGTCCGGACGGTCCCCGGGGTCTCCGGCAGCCCGTACCTTCAATTGTCGACCCGATCAGGGGCAGACTGGTGGAGCGGATCTCCACGCAGGTCCGAGGGTCGATTTCCAGCCTTTTTGGCTGTGGGACAGCTCACCGCCGGGTAACGATTAGCTAATGGGATGATGTCAAGCATGAAGGGACGAGTCCTTGTCGTCGACGACGACACCGCGCTGGCCGAGATGCTCGGCATTGTGCTGCGTGGAGAAGGTTTTGAGCCGTCGTTCGTAGCGGACGGAGACAAGGCGCTGGCTGCCTTCCGGGAGGCGAAGCCCGACCTGGTGCTGCTCGACCTCATGCTGCCCGGAAGGGACGGCATAGAGGTGTGCAGGCTCATCCGGGCCGAGTCCGGCGTACCGATCGTCATGCTCACCGCCAAGAGCGACACGGTGGACGTCGTCGTGGGCCTGGAGTCCGGGGCCGACGACTACATCGTCAAGCCGTTCAAGCCGAAGGAGCTGGTGGCCCGTATCCGGGCCCGCCTGCGCCGGTCGGAGGAGCCCGCGCCCGAGCAGCTGGCCATCGGTGACCTGGTCATCGACGTGGCCGGGCACTCGGTCAAGCGGGACGGTGCTTCCATCGCCCTGACCCCGCTCGAGTTCGACCTGCTGGTCGCCCTCGCGCGCAAGCCCTGGCAGGTCTTCACCCGCGAGGTGCTGCTGGAGCAGGTCTGGGGCTACCGGCACGCGGCGGACACCCGCCTGGTCAACGTGCATGTGCAGCGTCTGCGGTCCAAGGTCGAGAAGGACCCGGAGCGCCCCGAGATCGTTGTGACGGTGCGCGGTGTCGGCTACAAGGCCGGACCCAGCTGACGTGCAGTCCGCCGCGCCCGGAGCGTCCGGCAGGCCCGGCAGGGCCCCGGGCGGTCCCCGCCCGTGGAAGCTGCGCGTCGGCCGGCTCTTCCGGGGCGGCGCGCCGAGCAGCCGCGTACTGCGGCTCTGCCTGCGCCTGGCGCGCCGGCCGCTGCTTCCGGCTGTCCGGTTGTGGCGGCGCAACATCCAGCTGCGGGTGGTCGCGGCCACCCTGCTGATCTCGCTCGCCGTGGTCCTCGCCCTGGGCTTCGTCGTCATCGCCCAGGTCAGCAAGGGCCTCCTCGACGCCAAGGAGGGGGCGGCGCAGAGCCAGGCCGCGGGCGGGTTCGCGGTGGCGCAGGAGAAGGCCAACGCCCCGGCCACGGTCGACGGGCCCGACGCCACCGACAACAAGGTCGGCCGGGACGCCAGTACCTGGATGAACTCCCTGGTCAAGCAGTTGGCCAGTGGCGGCCAGACCGCCTTCGAGGTCGTCGCGCTCGGCGCGGGCACCGGTGAGCAGACGCTGCCCGGCGTTCAGGGCGTCAAGGGCGCCCGCGCCTCCGGCAACGTGGACCCGACCGCCAGCGTCCCGCTGGGGCTGCGCCGGGCCGTCAACCACGCCACCGGCGCCTTCAAGACCTTCTCCGAGATCCGGTACACGAGCGGGGACGGGAAGAAAGAGCCCGAGCCGGCGCTGGTCATCGGCAAGCGCCTCTCTGACATCAACGGCGACCCGTACGACCTGTACTACCTCTTCCCGCTCACGCAGGAGGAGGAGTCCCTCAACCTGATCAAGGTCACCATCGTGACCGCGGGCCTGTTCGTCGTCGTCCTGCTCTGCGGCATCGCCTGGCTCGTCGTACGCCAGGTGGTGACCCCGGTGCGGATGGCCGCCGGGATCGCCGAGCGGCTCTCGGCCGGGCGGCTCCAGGAGCGGATGAAGGTCACCGGCGAGGACGACATCGCGCGTCTGGGCGAGGCCTTCAACAAGATGGCGCAGAACCTCCAGAACAAGATCCAGCAGCTGGAGGAGCTGTCCCGGATGCAGCGCCGCTTCGTCTCGGACGTCTCGCACGAGCTGCGCACCCCGCTGACGACGGTACGGATGGCCGCCGACGTCATCCACGACGCCCGGGTCGACTTCGACCCGATCACCGCGCGCTCCGCCGAACTGCTCGCCGGTCAGCTCGACCGGTTCGAGTCGCTCCTCGCCGATCTGCTGGAGATCAGCCGCTTCGACGCCGGCGCCGCGGCGCTGGAGGCCGAGCCCATCGACCTGCGCGATGTCGTACGCCGTGTCATCGACGGCGCCGAGCCGCTCGCCGAGCACAAGGGCACCCGGATCCGGGTGCTGGGCGACACCCAGCCGGTCATCGCCGAGGCCGACGCGCGCCGGGTGGAGCGGGTGCTGCGCAACCTCGTCGTCAACGCCGTGGAGCACGGCGAGGGCCGCGACGTGGTGGTCCGGCTCGCGTCCGCGGGCGGGGCCGTCGCCGTGGCTGTACGGGACTACGGCGTCGGGCTCAAGCCCGGCGAGGCCACCCGCGTCTTCAACCGCTTCTGGCGGGCCGACCCGGCGCGGGCGCGCACGACCGGCGGGACCGGCCTCGGCCTGTCCATCGCCGTCGAGGACGCCCGGCTGCACGGCGGCTGGCTGCAGGCCTGGGGCGAGCCGGGCGGCGGCTCGCAGTTCCGGATGACGCTGCCGCGCACGGCCGACGAGCCGCTGCGGGGCTCGCCCATCCCGCTCGAGCCCGAGGACTCCCGGGCCAACCGGGCCAGGGCCGCCGCCGAGGCGCAGGCCCGGGCGGCGGGCATCGCCGCGGACCGTACGCCCGCCGACGCCGGTGACCGCTCGCCGATACCGCCGCGCTCGCCCGTCGCCGGGGCGATGCCGGTGCCCGCCGACCCGACGGCCCTGCCGGGGAACGGGGCCCGGGTCGTGGCCCGCCCGGCCGAGCAGCCACAACAGGAGGACCGAGCCGATGGACGCTGAGCCCTTGGACGCGCGGGCGGGGCGTGTGCGGGTGCGGCGCCGGCGGCTGCGCACCGTACGGGCGTACGCCTTCGGTGCGGCCGGGCTGCTGCTGGCCGGCTGCGCGTCGATGCCCGACCACGGGGAGATCCGCCCGGTGCAGGCCTCGCAGGGCGTCGACTCGCAGGTGCGGGTGTTCGGCGTACCGCCTGCGGACAAGGCGGGCGCCGCCGACATCGTGGACGGTTTCCTGGAGGCGATGACCAGCGACGACCCGCAGCTGGAGACCGCCCGCAAGTACCTCACCGAGGATGCGGCGAAGAACTGGAAGCCCGGCTCCGCCGTCACCGTCCTCTCGTCCGGCCTCGACCGGGTCTCCGTGCGCGGCGAGAAGGACCCCGGCGGGCCCCGCTGGAAGGTGACCGGCAAGAAGCTGGCGACCGTGGACGAGCGCAGCGCGTACCAGCCGGAGACCGACGGCGCGCAGTACGAGGAGTTCCTCCAGCTCGTCCAGGACGACGAGAAGCAGTGGCGGATCTCCACGCCGCCCAGTGGTCTGGTCCTCAGCGAGTCGGATTTCCAGCGCATCTACATGCCGGTCAACAAGTACTACTTCGCGGCCGGCACGCTTGTCGCCGACCCGGTCTACGTGCGCCAGCGCACCGACCCGGACTCGCGGATGGACCCGACCACGCAGACCGTGCAGTCGCTGCTCGCGGGGCCGTCGCGATGGCTCGGCCCCGTCGTCGAGTCCAGTTTCCCCACGGGTACCGAACTGCGCCCGGGCACCAAGTCCCTTTCGTACGACGGCCAGAACACGCTGCGTGTGCCGCTCAACGACAAGGCCGACAATGTCGCGCAGCCGCAGTGCAAGAAGATGGCCACCCAACTCCTTTACACCGTCAAGGAACTGACGGGCTCTCGGCTCGACCAGGTCGAACTGCTGCGCGCCGACGACAAGTCGTCCTCGCTGTGCTCGGTGACCGAGGTGAGCGCGGCCGCGATCGCGGGCCGGCCCAAGATCCCCGAGTACCAGTACTTCGTCGACAACGAGAAGCGCCTGGTCCGGATGAAGCTGGACACCAGCAGCGAGGACCAGCAGGCCAGGGCAGAACCGGTGCCGGGGCCGCTGATCACGCCCCCCGCCTTCAAGGTCAGCTCGGCGGCCGTGACCTACGACGAGCGGCGCGCTGCCGTGGTTTCCGAAGACCAGCACAGCCTGTCCGTCGTCCCGTTGGTGGGCGGCGGTCCGATGCCGCAGCCGGTGACCATCGGCAAGGGCGGCAGGACGGCGGCGCTGACCGCGCCGAGCTGGGACGCGGCGGGCGACCTGTGGGTCGCGGACCGCGATCCGCAGAACCTCGGGTTGTGGCGGGTGCCGGCCGGGGCCGGGACCCCCGAGAAGGTGCAGGTGGCCGGGCTCGACGGCGGGAAGATCACCTCGCTGAAGGCGTCCCCCGACGGGGTACGGATCGCGCTGCTCGTGGAGCGGGGCAGCCGCAACAGCCTGTACGTCGGGCGGATCGAACGGCCCGACGGCAAGAGCGACTCCTCGGCGGTGTCGGTGCGCGAGCTGCGTCAGGCGGCGCCGCAGATGGCGGACGTGACGGCGATGAGCTGGGCGCCGCGCGGGCGGCTGCTCGTGGTGGGCCGCGAGAGCGGCGGTGTCCAGCAGGCCCGCTACATGCTGGCCGACGGTTCGATGGTCGCGGCGAGCCTGCCCGGGGCCACGGGGCTGTCCGAGGTGGCGGTGGCGGCGACGGAGGACGAGGCGAAGCCGAAGCCGGTCGTCGCGAACTCGGAGGACGGGATCGTGTGGCTGCCGCCGGGTGCCCAGTGGCGCACGGTGGCGGCGGGCGGCCGGTCTCCGGTGTACCCGGGCTGACCGCGGGGCGGCCGGGCTGTTGTCCCGTTGTCCCGTTGTCCACAGGGGTCGCGGGCCGTGGTCCGGGCCGTCAGTGTGGAGCCATGCGGTGGTGGTGGCAGGAGCTCGCCGGGCTGGTGCTGCCGGCCGACTGCGCCGGCTGCGGAGCGGCGCGGGTACTGGTGTGCGCCGAGTGCGGGGATGCGCTGAGCGGCGCCGTGGCGGCCACCGTGCGGCCGTCTCCGCCGCCTGTGGGCCTTCCGGTGGTGTGGGCCGCCGCCGGCTACGAGAAGGGCGTACGGAGCCTCCTGCTGGCGCACAAGGAGCGCGGGGCGCTGCCGCTGGCCGGGGTGCTCGGCGCTGCCCTGGCGGGGGCCGTCCTGGCGGGCGGGGCGGGTGCTCAGGGCGGCGCGGGCGAGGTGGCGCTGGTACCGGTCCCGTCGGCGCGGCGGCAGGTGCGGGCGCGCGGGCACGATCCGGCGCGCAGGATCGCCCTGGCGGCCGCGGGCCGGCTGCGGCGAACAGGTGTTCCCGCGCGCGTGGCGCCCGTACTGGGGCTGCGGCGGGCGGTGGCGGACCAGGCGGGACTCGGGGCCCGGCAGCGCCGGGAGAACCTCGCGGGGGCGCTCGCGGTGCGCCGGGGCGGCCGGCGGCTCACGGAGGGCGCCCGGATCGTGCTGGTGGACGACCTGATCACCACCGGGTCGACGCTGGCGGAGGCGGCCCGGGCGGTGCGCGCGGCGGGGCTGGTGGCGGGCCCGGGGGCGGTGCTGCGGGCGGCGGTGGTGGCCGCGCCGGTGGACTCCTTCAGACGGATCGAACGGGCGCCACGTGTTTGAGCAACTCACACAGAAGAAGAATCTTGTGAATAGATTTGGAACTGGCGGGGAAGGCCCATCGTTGCAGGTAGTACGAGGGAACAGCCGCTTCGTCGGAAGTACATTCCGGTAGCGGGTGCCGACAACCGCCATAGAGGGATATGTTCGGTTGTAAGGAACTCAGGAGGCTGTCTCTCGACTCCGAAGTCGGTGGGGTGTTGATCTTGCCGATGGGGGAGGAGGAGGTGAAAGTCGCCAAGTCCGAGGCTCCGGCCTTCACCGGAGTCTGGTGCGAAAGGGAGACGCTTCGCCCCGTCGGGCGGAGCTATCCGGGAACGGAGTTCTGCGTGGACATCGTCGTCAAGGGCCGCAAGACCGAGGTGCCCGAGCGGTTCCGCAAGCACGTGGCCGAGAAGCTGAATCCGGAGCGGATCCAGAAGCTCGACGCCAAGGTGATCAGCTTGGACGTCGAGGTGTCCAAGGAGCACAACCCGCGTCAGGCCGACCGTTCCGACCGCGTGGAGATCACCCTGCGTTCGCGGGGCCCCGTGATCCGTGCCGAGGCCGCCGCCGCCGACGCGTACGCGGCGCTCGACCTGGCTCAGGACAAGCTGGAGGCCCGGCTGCGCAAGCAGCACGACAAGCGCCACACCCGCCGCGGCAGCGGCCGGATCCCCGCGGCGGAAGTCGCCGACGTGGTGCCGGGCGTGGCCTCGCTGAACGGCAGCGGCCAGGTGGTTTCCGAGGAGAAGACGGACGGGGTGCCGATCACCCGGATCGGATCCATCGAGGTGCAGGGCGAAGGCCCGCTCATCGTCCGCGAGAAGACCCACTCGGCCGCACCCATGTCGCTCGACCAGGCTCTGTACGAGATGGAACTGGTCGGCCACGACTTCTATCTGTTTGTCGACTCCGAGACGAAGCTGCCCAGTGTTGTCTACCGCCGTCACGCCTATGACTACGGCGTCATCCACGTGAACCCCGACGGTGCCTCCAGCTCGGAGGAACCGCGCGGCGGCGCCGGTGGCGCGCTCGGCGGCTGAGTCGGATCGCAGGCGTTCGCTGCCCTCGCGCAGGCGCTCCGGCGCCTGTGCGGGGGCACCTGCATGACGCGAATGCGACGGGTATGCGCCAGGTGGCTCACTTGTGTCCCCCGCGTCGTGGTGCGGGCATGGAATCATGGCGTGCAGTCAACCGGCTGCGGTGTGTGTCCGGTTGGCCCAGCAGCTGAGCACATGCAGGGGGAGGAACGATGGCGGACAGCTTCGGGCCGGTGCGCGGGGTCGACGGCGTCGCGGACTGCCGGGGGACGGACACGTCGCAGGAGCCTGCCGGGGAACCCATCAGGGTGCTCGTGGTCGACGACCACGCGCTCTTCCGGCGGGGACTGGAGATCGTCCTCGCCCAGGAGGAGGACATCCTGGTCGTCGGCGAGGCGGGGGACGGGGCGGAGGCCGTGGACAAGGCGGCCGATCTGCTTCCGGACATCGTGCTGATGGACGTCCGGATGCCGCGGCGCGGCGGGATCGAGGCGTGCACCTCGATCAAGGAGGTGGCCCCCTCCGCGAAGATCATCATGCTGACGATCAGCGACGAGGAGGCGGACCTCTACGACGCGATCAAGGCGGGCGCGACCGGGTACCTCCTGAAGGAGATCTCGACGGACGAGGTGGCCACGGCGATCCGGGCGGTGGCGGACGGCCAGTCCCAGATCAGCCCGTCGATGGCGTCGAAGCTGCTCACCGAATTCAAGTCGATGATCCAGCGGACCGACGAGCGGCGCCTGGTACCCGCGCCGCGGCTGACGGACCGCGAGCTCGAGGTCCTGAAACTGGTCGCCACCGGGATGAACAACCGCGATATCGCGAAGGAGTTGTTCATTTCCGAGAACACCGTGAAGAACCACGTCCGCAACATCCTGGAGAAGCTGCAGCTGCACTCCAGGATGGAGGCCGTGGTCTACGCGATGCGCGAGAAGATCCTCGAAATCCGCTAGAGCGCGGCGAGTTCCGCCGTGACGGCCGCCGCTTCCGCGGGCGAGCTCGCGCGCTCGACGCGTACGTCCTCGCAGCCGACCCATTCCGCCGCCTCCCGCAGTGCCCTCGCCATCGGGCCCGCGGCCTTGGGCGAGGTCAGGGAGAGCTGCCGGGCCACCAGCGTGCGGCCCTCGCGCGCCGGGTCGACCCGGCCCTGGAGCCGGCCGCCCGCCAGCAGCGGCATCGCGAAGTACCCGTGTATCCGCTTCGGCTTGGGGACGTACGCCTCCAGGCGGTGCGTGAATCCGAAGATCCGCTCCGTCCGGGGACGGTCCCAGACCAGGGAGTCGAAGGGCGAGAGCAGCGTCGTGCGGTGGCGGCCCGCGGGAGCCTCCACGAGAGCCGCCGGGTCCGCCCACGCCGGCTTCGACCAGCCCTCCACCTCGACCGGGACCAGCCCGGAGTCCGCGACCACCGCGTCGAACTCCCCGCCCTTGAGGCGGTGGTAGTCCGCGATGTCGGCGCGGGTGCCGACCCCCAGGGACCGGCCGGCCAGGGCGACCAGGCGCCGCAGGCACTCGCGGTCGTCCAGGTCGTCATGGAGCAGCGCGTCGGGGACGGCGCGCTCGGGGAGGTCGTAGACCCGCTTCCAGCCGCGGCGCTCGCTGCACACCACCTCGCCGGTGTCGAGCAGCCACTCCACCGCGATCTTGGTCTCGGACCACTCGAACCACTCGCCGCCGTTCTTGGCGCCGCCCAGTTCGGTGGAGGTGAGCGGGCCGTCGGACCGCAGCCGGTCCAGCACGGCCCGCGTCGAGCGCTCCTTGTCCTGGAGGACGTGCCAGCGGTGGCCGCGCACCCGGTTGGCCCGGCGGCGGAAGGCGAAATGCGGCCATTCCTCGATCGGCAGGATGCAGGCCGCGTGCGACCAGTACTCGAAGGCGTGCCGGTCCGACCAGTACGCCTGCTCCACGGTGTCCCGGCCCACCGCGCCCAGGCGCGCGTACGGGATCAGCTCGTGCGAGCGGGCCAGGACCGAGATGGTGTCCAGCTGCACGGCGCCCAGGTGCCGCAGCACCCCGCGGACCCCGCCGCGCCGGTCGGGCGCCCCGAGGAAGCCCTGCGCGCGCAGGGCGATGCGCCGGGCCTCGTCGGCGGACAGCGGGAGCGAGGTGGTGCCCGAGGCGGCGCCCGAAGTGATGCCCGAAGTGATGCCCGTAGTCATGCGGGAAGCCTAGGACGTGCCACTGACAGCGGGCAGGTACGGCAGCCGCGAGGGCAGGCCCAGGTCGGAGGGGAGCAGGGAGCCGACCCAGCAGTCACGGGCGGTGCCGCGCTGCTGGATGCCCGCCCGCAGGAGTCCCTCGATCCGGAAGCCGGCCTTCTCGGCGACGGCGCGGGAGCCCGCGTTGCCGACCTCGGCGCGCCATTCCAGCCGTGGGACGCCCACCTCGGTGAAGGCCCAGCGGGCGACGGCCAGGACCGCCTCGGTCATGTAGCCCCGGCCGCGGTACTCCTTGACCGCCCAGTAGCCGACCTCGTAGCTCGCGTAGCTGTCGCGGCCCTGGACGTGCATGCCGACGGCGGCGACCAGCGGGCCGTCGGTCCCGAGGCGCACGGCGAAGGGGAAGGCGCTCTCCTCGTGCCAGCCGTTCGGCACGATCTCGTTCACGAACGCGTGCGCGTGCTCGCGCCCGTAGGGGGAGGGGACCAGCGTCCAGCGCTGGATGTCGGGGTCCTGCGCGGCGGCGTGGACCTCGCCCTCGTCCGCGGGGACGAAAGGCCGCAGTACCAACCGCTCCGTGCTGAGTGTGATGGGCTCCATGAACGGATTCTGCTGCTGTTCAGGTGCCCGGAGCGAACAATTTTCGGTAATCCCTCCGGGCGATCCGGCACCTTCGGTGTCCCCCGTACGTTCTCAATCCGGGCACCCGTGCCCTCACAGGAACGGCGGACCTCCCGACGCGGCCACGTCCTCGCTTACGATGGCCGTTGCGGTGGGGCCCACCTGCCGTGCCCGTGTACGTACAGTGCCCAGGCCCGACCGGCAAGGAGACAAACCTCGGTGTCCGTCTTCAACAAGCTCATGCGTGCAGGCGAAGGCAAGATCCTGCGCAAACTGCACCGCATCGCGGACCAGGTCAACTCCATCGAAGAGGACTTCGTCAACCTCTCCGACGCCGAGTTGCGAGCGCTCACGGACGAGTACAAGCAGCGTTTCCAGGACGGCGAGAGCCTGGACGACCTGCTGCCCGAGGCCTTCGCGACCGTACGCGAGTCCGCGAAGCGCGCCCTCGGCCAGCGGCACTACGACGTCCAGATCATGGGTGGCGCGGCGCTGCACCTCGGCTACGTGGCCGAGATGAAGACCGGTGAGGGCAAGACCCTGGTCGGCACGCTCCCCGCGTACCTGAACGCGCTGTCCGGCAAGGGCGTCCACCTGATCACGGTGAACGACTACCTCGCCGAGCGCGACTCCGAGATGATGGGCCGGGTGCACAAGTTCCTCGGCCTCGAGGTCGGCTGCATCCTGGCGAACATGTCGCCCGCACAGCGCCGCGAGCAGTACAGCTGCGACATCACCTACGGCACGAACAACGAGTTCGGCTTCGACTACCTGCGCGACAACATGGCGTGGTCCCAGGACGAGCTCGTCCAGCGCGGCCACAACTTCGCCGTGGTCGACGAGGTCGACTCCATCCTGGTCGACGAGGCCCGTACCCCGCTGATCATCTCCGGCCCCGCCGACCAGGCCACGAAGTGGTACGCCGACTTCGCGAAGCTGGTGACCCGCCTGACCAGGGGCGAGGCCGGCCAGCCGCTGAAGGGCATCGAGGAGACCGGCGACTACGAGGTCGACGAGAAGAAGCGCACCGTCGCCATCCACGAGACCGGTGTCGCCAAGGTCGAGGACTGGCTCGGCATCGAGAACCTCTACGAGTCGGTGAACACCCCGCTCGTCGGTTACCTCAATAACGCGATCAAGGCCAAGGAGCTCTTCAAGAACGACAAGGACTACGTCGTCATCGACGGCGAAGTCATGATCGTCGACGAGCACACCGGCCGCATCCTCGCCGGCCGCCGCTACAACGAGGGCATGCACCAGGCGATCGAGGCGAAGGAAGGGGTGGACATCAAGGACGAGAACCAGACCCTCGCCACGATCACCCTGCAGAACTTCTTCCGTCTCTACTCGAAGCTGTCGGGCATGACCGGTACGGCCATGACCGAGGCCGCCGAGTTCCACCAGATCTACAAGCTCGGTGTCGTCCCGATCCCGACCAACCGCGACATGGTCCGCAAGGACCAGCCGGACCTGATCTACCGGACCGAGGTCGCGAAGTTCTCCGCCGTCGTCGACGACATCGCGGAGAAGCACGAGAAGGGCCAGCCGATCCTCGTCGGTACGACGTCGGTCGAGAAGTCCGAGTACCTCTCGCAGCAGCTCTCCAAGCGCGGCATCCCGCACGAGGTGCTCAACGCCAAGCAGCACGACCGTGAGGCGACGATCGTCGCCCAGGCCGGCCGCCGCGGCGCGGTCACCGTCGCCACGAACAT
Organism: Streptomyces sp. NPDC097617; assembly: GCF_044761485.1. NCBI lineage: Bacteria > Bacillati > Actinomycetota > Actinomycetes > Kitasatosporales > Streptomycetaceae > Streptomyces > Streptomyces sp. NPDC097617. The sequence goes on along the minus strand of NZ_JBIWCL010000045.1, from coordinate 13,542 downwards.
GGCCGGCCGTGGTACCGACATCAAGCTCGGCGGCAACCCGGACGACCTCGCCGAGGCCGAGCTGCGCCAGCAGGGCCTGGACCCCGAGGAGCACATCGAGGAGTGGGCGCACGCCCTCCCCGCGGCGCTCGTGCGGGCCGAGGCCGCGGTGAAGGCGGAGTTCGAGGAGGTCAAGGACCTCGGCGGGCTGTACGTGCTGGGCACCGAGCGCCACGAGTCGCGCCGTATCGACAACCAGCTGCGCGGCCGCTCCGGCCGACAGGGCGACCCGGGCGAGTCCCGCTTCTACCTGTCGCTGGGCGACGACCTGATGCGCCTGTTCAAGGCGCAGATGGTCGAGCGCGTCATGGCGATGGCGAACGTCCCCGACGACGTGCCGATCGAGAACAAGATGGTGACGCGTGCGATCGCGTCGGCCCAGTCGCAGGTCGAGACCCAGAACTTCGAGACGCGCAAGAACGTCCTGAAGTACGACGAGGTCCTCAACAGCCAGCGCGAGGTCATCTACGGCGAGCGCCGCCGCGTCCTGGAGGGCGAGGACCTCCAGGAGCAGGTGCGCTTCATGATGGACGACACGATCGACGCGTACATCGCGGCCGAGACGGTCGAGGGCTTCGCCGAGGAGTGGGACCTGGAGCGCCTGTGGGGCGCCTTCCGGCAGCTCTACCCGGTGAAGGTCACCGTCGAGGAGCTGGAGGAGGCCGCGGGCGACCGCGCCGGCATCACCGCCGAGTTCATCGCGGAGTCCGTCAAGGACGACATCCACGAGCAGTACGAGGCCCGCGAGAAGACGCTCGGCTCCGAGATCATGCGCGAGCTGGAGCGGCGCGTGGTCCTGTCGGTGCTCGACCGCAAGTGGCGTGAGCACCTGTACGAGATGGACTACCTGCAGGAGGGCATCGGCCTGCGGGCCATGGCCCAGAAGGACCCGCTGGTCGAGTACCAGCGCGAGGGCTTCGACATGTTCAACGCCATGCAGGAAGGCATCAAGGAGGAGTCCGTCGGCTACCTGTTCAACTTGGAGGTCCAGGTCGAGCAGCAGGTCGAGGAGCTTCCGGTGCAGGACGCGGCGCCTTCCCTGACGAAGGAGCCGGCGGGTGCGCGTCCGGAGATCCGGGCGAAGGGCCTGGACGCTCCGCAGCGGCCGGACCGGCTGCACTTCTCGGCGCCGACGGTGGATGGGGAGGGCGGTGTCATCGAGGGCGACTTCGACAGTGACGCCGCCGGTGGTGACGGTGACGGGATGACGCGGGCGGAGCGGCGCAAGGCGCAGAAGGCTGCCGGTGGGCGTCGCCGGAAGAAGTAACCCTCCGCCGGGTTGAGCTGGATCTGTCGGCCGGGGCCGGACACCTTGGGGTGTCCGGCCCCGGCCGCGTTGCGTGTGCGGCGTCGTTGCCGGGGCTCCGCTCCGGACCCCGCGCCTCACACGCCGGCGGGGCTGGGAGGGCGCGAGGCTGAAATGGGCCCGGTGGGATGGTTCAGGGGCGGGGGCCCTGGATTTCTACTGCTGCGCAGCGCCAGCGGAGGTCCGGGCCCTGTTCCAGGCGGAAGGCCATCGCCGACAGGCGGTCGCCCGTGGCGATGCGGGCGAAGGCCTCGATGACTCCGGGGCCGGGGGTGAAGCGGCCGCACTGGCGGATGACGGGGCGCAGGCGGTCGCGGAGCGGGTCCGTGGGGGCCAGGGTGATCAGCTGCTGGTAGGCGGGGCCGACGGTGTGGCCGAGGAGCGAGTGGACCGGGCGCAGGCCGCTGACCACCGCGAGGAGGTGCTCGGCGAACCAGTGGTGCGGGCCCGGCCGCAGGGTGCGCGGGGGCCCCGCCGGGCGCCGCGGGTCGCGGCGGCCGGCGGGCCGGGTCCGGCTGCGGCCCGCCGGCCGCCGCCGGCTGCCGTCGTTGCCGGTCATCGTGCCGCGCATCGTGGTGTCCATCGCGATCTGCCCCCGAACAGGCCGGGCCCGGAGCCATACCGGGCGGTAACTTGATGGGGATCTTCTATGGCCGCGCGAACACGCTCCGCAACCGCACCCGTGGCCCGTCGGGCCACCCGCCCGGTTCACCTATCAGGGTGGGCGGCGCCCGCTCCCCGGCCGCGGCCGGCGCCCGTAGGAGGACCCGGGTGGACGGCGGCGGGTTCCGCCGCGGAGCCCCGAAGGGGGACGGAGTCCATCACCCGGCCGGCTCCGTCCGAGTCGTATCCTGGGGGCGTTTCCGACTACCGAAAGCAGCCGGCCATGCGCGTGTACGTCCCCCTGACCCTCCCCGGGCTCGCCGAGGTCCACACGGCGGGTGAGCTGGGCCCCGCCCCGCTGCGGGCGTACGCCGTCACCCCCGGGCTCCGCGAGTGGTACGTGTCGGACGACATCGAGGAGCTGGAGTACGCGGCCCTGAACCGGGCCGCGCTCGCCTCCCTGCGGCTGGTCGCCGCCGACCCGACCGCCCCGCGCCGCCGTGTCGTGGTCGCCCTCGATGTCGACGAGAAGGCCGTCACGGCCGCTCCGGGGCTCGATGAGGCCGGGCTCGGCCAGGTGGCCCTGGCCGCCGCCGTACGGCTCGCCGTGGCCGCCGCGGTGCACGTGGACGCCGACGACGCCGAGACGGACGTGGCCGCCGCCGCGCAGGCCCTGGCCGCCGCCGACGGCGGGGACGCGGACGCGCAGGCCACCGTCGACGGCGCCGACGACCACGAACTGCTGTGGTTCGGCGTGCAGGAGATTCCGGGGCTGCTGAAGTGACACCGAACCACATCGTCTGGGACTGGAACGGCACGCTCCTCCACGACATCGACGCCGTCATCGTCGCGACCAACGCCTCCTTCGCCGAGCTCGGCTTCGCGCCGATCACCCTGGAGACCTACCGCGACCTGTACGTCGTACCCGTGCCCAAGTTCTACGAGCGCCTCATGGGACGGCTGCCCACCGACGCGGAGTGGCTGGTCATGGACGACACCTTCCACCGCCACTACTGGGCCGCCGCGGACGGCGCCGGGCTGGCGGAAGGGGCCCGGGAGCTGCTCCGGGACTGGCAGCTGGGCGGGCTCACGCAGTCCCTGCTGTCCCTCGCGCCCCACGACAAGCTCGTGCCCCTGGTCCGCTCCCACGGCATCGACCAGCACTTCCTGCGCGTCGACGGCCGGACCGGGCCCTCCCACACCTCCAAGGCGGGACACCTCGTACGTCACCTGGCCGCCCTCGACGGGACGGGTGTGACGGCGGATCGTACGGTTCTCATCGGAGACGCCGTGGACGACGCGCTCGCCGCCGCCCACGTGGGCGCCCGGGCGGTTCTCTACACGGGCGGTTCGCACAGCCGCAGCAGTTTGGAATCAGCCGGTGTGCCGGTCGTCGACAGCCTGGCAGAGGCCGTCCTCACAGCTCGCGAGCTGGCCGGATAGCGACGGGACGGGCCGCTGCACGGACAGCCCGTCCCGTCGCTGGCCAGAGTGTCAAAGTTCCACCCCAAGATTTGTACAGAAGCAGCGAATGACGTCCTGGGGGTAGGACGGGATAGCCTTGTACCCGTGATCAGCGCGATAGTCATCGGGGGCACTGGAGCCTCCGGCCTGCGCCCGGCGCACGACCGTGCCCGGGCCTTCGCTGATCCCCGCCACCGGGACATCCGGCCGATCACGGCTCATTCCCTCCCGGTCGGCTCTCTCGACGGCATAGCGTCGATCCCGAACGGACACCCCGCCTCGCGGCGCTATGTCATTCCTTCCTTCACCTACGTCACGCAATGGCGCGCGACAGGAGCCAGAGGACATGCAGACCAAGCTGGACGAAGCAAAGGCCGAGCTGCTCGCACGGGCGGCCCGGGTAGCTGAGCACAGCCCGGCCGGGGGGCTACTTCCGACTGGGTCCGAGCGGGGAGGGCGTCCAGACCAGGACGCGGTGCTCTCCTACCTCCAGCGCTACTACCTGCACACGGCACCCGAGGACCTCGCGGACCGGGACCCGGTCGACGTGTTCGGAGCCGCGCTCTCCCACTACCGGCTCGCCGAGAACCGGCCGCAGGGCACCGCGAACGTGCGCGTGCACACCCCCACGGTGGAGGAGAACGGCTGGACCTCCAGCCACTCGGTCGTCGAGGTCGTCACCGACGACATGCCCTTCCTCGTGGACTCCGTGACGAACGAGCTGTCCCGCCAGGGCCGCGGCATCCACGTCGTGATCCACCCGCAGGTCGTCGTCCGCCGTGACATCACCGGCAAGCTGATCGAGATCCTCGGCCCCGACTGCGACGCCCACGGCCCCGCCACCGCGCGTCCCCACGACTCCCTCGTCGAGTCCTGGATCCACGTCGAGATGGACCGCGAGACCGACAAGGCCGACCTCAAGCAGATCACCGCCGATCTCCAGCGCGTCCTGTCCGACGTGCGCGAGTCCGTCGAGGACTGGGAGAAGATGCGCGAGGCCGCGCTGCGCATCGCGGAGGGCCTCCCGGACGAGCCCACCGCCCCCGACCTGCGCGAGTACGAGCTCGAAGAGGCCCGTGAGCTGCTGCGCTGGCTCGCCGACGACCACTTCACCTTCCTCGGCTACCGCGAGTACAACCTCGTCGACGGCGACTCCCTGTCCGCCGTGCCCGGCACCGGCCTCGGCATCCTGCGCTCCGACCCGCACCACAGCGGCAAGGAGGACGGCCACCCGGTTTCGCCGGCCTTCAACCGGCTGCCCGCCGACGCGCGCGCCAAGGCCCGCGAGCACCGCCTGCTGGTGCTGACCAAGGCCAACAGCCGCTCGACCGTGCACCGCCCGTCCTACCTCGACTACGTGGGCGTCAAGAAGTTCGACGCCGACGGCAACGTCGTCGGCGAGCGCCGCTTCCTCGGCCTGTTCTCCTCCGCCGCGTACACCGAGTCCGTGCGCCGCGTCCCGGTCATCCGCCGCAAGGTCGCCGAGGTCCTCGCCGGCGCCGGCTTCGCGCCGAGCAGCCACGACGGCCGCGACCTGACGCAGATCCTGGAGACCTACCCGCGCGACGAGCTGTTCCAGACCCCGGTCGACCAGCTCCAGGCCATCGTCACCTCCGTCCTGTACCTCCAGGAACGCCGCCGGCTGCGGCTCTACCTGCGCCAGGACGAGTACGGCCGCTACTACTCGGCGCTGGTCTACCTGCCCCGCGACCGGTTCACCACCGGTGTCCGGCTGCGCCTGATGGACATCCTGCGCGAGGAGCTCGGCGGCATCAGCGTCGACTTCACCGCGTGGAACACCGAGTCGATCCTCTCCCGCATCCACTTCGTCGTCCGCGTCCCGCAGGGCACCGAGCTGCCCGCGCTGACCGACTCCGACGTCGAGCGCATCGAGGGCCGTCTCGTCGAGGCCGCCCGCTCCTGGGCCGACGGCTTCCAGGAAGCGCTGATCGCCGAGTGCGGCGAGGAGCGCGCCGCCGAGCTGCTGCGCCGCTACGGCGCCTCCTTCGCCGAGGGCTACAAGGCCGACCACTCGCCGCGCGCCGCCGTCGCCGACCTGGTCCACCTGGAGCGGCTCGCCGCCAGCGACCGCAAGTTCGCGCTCTCGCTCTACGAGCCCGTGGGCGCGGGCCCCGGCGAACGCCGGTTCAAGATCTTCCGTACCGGCGAGCAGGTCTCGCTCTCCGCGGTCCTGCCGGTGCTGCAGCGCCTGGGCGTCGAGGTCACCGACGAGCGCCCCTACGAGCTGCGCCGCTCCGACCGGGTCAGCGCGTGGATCTACGACTTCGGTCTGCGGATGCCCGTCTCCGGCAACGGGGACCACTACCTCGGCGACGACGCCCGCGAGCGCTTCCAGGACGCCTTCGCGGCGGTCTGGCAGGGCGACGCCGAGAACGACAACTTCAACGCCCTGGTGCTGAGCGCCGGGCTGACCTGGCGGCAGGCCGTCGTCCTGCGCGCGTACGCCAAGTACCTGCGGCAGGCCGGCTCCACCTTCAGCCAGGACTACATGGAGGACACCCTCCGCAACAACGTCCACACCACCCGCCTGCTGGTCTCGCTCTTCGAGGCCCGGATGGCGCCCGTGCGCCAGACCGCCGGCAGCGAGCTCGTGGACGCCATGCTGGAGGAGCTCGACGGGGCCCTGGACCAGGTCGCCTCGCTCGACGAGGACCGCATCCTGCGGGCCTTCCTCACCCTCATCAAGGCCACGCTGCGCACGAACTTCTTCCAGCTCAACGGCGTGGGCGAGCCGCACGCGTACGTGTCGATGAAGTTCGACCCGCAGGCCATCCCGGACCTGCCGGCCCCGCGTCCGGCCTTCGAGATCTGGGTGTACTCCCCGCGCGTCGAAGGCGTCCACCTGCGCTTCGGCAAGGTCGCCCGAGGCGGTCTGCGCTGGTCCGACCGCCGCGAGGACTTCCGTACGGAGATCCTCGGCCTGGTCAAGGCGCAGATGGTCAAGAACACCGTGATCGTGCCGGTCGGCGCCAAGGGCGGCTTCGTCGCGAAGAACCTCCCCGACCCGTCGGTGGACCGCGACGCCTGGCTCGCCGAGGGCATCGCCTCGTACAAGATCTTCATCTCGGCGCTGCTCGACATCACCGACAACATGGTCGCCGGCGAGGTCCTGCCCCCCAAGGGCGTGGTCCGCCACGACGAGGACGACACCTACCTCGTCGTCGCCGCCGACAAGGGCACCGCGACCTTCTCCGACATCGCCAACGGAGTGGCCGAGTCCTACGGGTTCTGGCTCGGCGACGCCTTCGCCTCGGGCGGCTCCGCCGGCTACGACCACAAGGGCATGGGCATCACCGCCCGCGGCGCGTGGGAGTCCGTCAAGCGGCACTTCCGCGAGCTCGGCCACGACACCCAGACCGAGGACTTCACCGTCGTCGGCGTCGGCGACATGTCCGGCGACGTGTTCGGCAACGGCATGCTGCTCTCCGAGCACATCCGCCTGGTCGCCGCCTTCGACCACCGGCACATCTTCATCGACCCGAACCCGGACGCGGCCACCTCGTACGCCGAGCGCCGGCGCCTGTTCGAGCTGCCGCGCTCCTCGTGGGCCGACTACGACACCTCGCTGATCTCGGCGGGCGGTGGCATCCACCCGCGTACGGCGAAGGCCGTCCCGATCACCGCGCAGGTCCGCGAAGCACTCGGCATCGAGGCCGGCGTCACCAAGATGACCCCGGCCGACCTGATGAAGGCGATCCTCCAGTCCCCGGTGGACCTGCTGTGGAACGGCGGCATCGGCACGTACGTCAAGGCCACCGCCGAGACGCACGCGGACGTCGGCGACAAGGCCAACGACGCCATCCGCGTCAACGGCTCCGAGGTGCGGGCCAAGGTCATCGGCGAGGGCGGCAACCTGGGTCTGACCCAGCTCGGCCGGATCGAGTTCGCCCGCAGCGGCGCCGGCGGCGAGGGCGGCAAGGTCAACACCGACGCCATCGACAACAGCGCGGGCGTGGACACCTCCGACCACGAGGTGAACATCAAGATCCTGCTCAACGCGGTCGTCACGGACGGCGACATGACCGTCAAGCAGCGCAACAAGCTGCTCGCCCAGATGACCGACGAGGTCGGCCACCTGGTGCTGCGCAACAACTACGCGCAGAACATCGCGCTCGCCAACGGCGCGGCGCAGGCCCCGAGCCTGCTCCACGCCCAGCAGCGCTACATGCGCCGACTGGAGCGCGACGGACGCCTGGACCGGGCGCTGGAGTTCCTGCCCACCGAGCGGCAGATCCGCGAGCTGCTCGGCAGCGGCAAGGGCCTGACCCAGCCGGAGCTGGCCGTGCTGTTCGCCTACACCAAGATCACGGTGGCGGACGAGCTCATCGCCACCGAGCTGCCGGACGACCCGTACCTGCGCCGCCTGCTCTTCGCGTACTTCCCGGACGCCTTGGCCGAGAGGCTCACCGAGCAGATCGACGCGCACGCGCTGCGCCGGGAGATCATCACCACCATCCTGGTCAACGACACCGTCAACACCGGTGGTTCGACCTTCCTGCACCGGCTGCGCGAGGAGAGCGGGGCCTCCACGGAGGAGATCGTCCGGGCGCAGCTCGCGGCCCGCGAGATCTTCGGCCTGGCCGAGGTGTGGGACGCGGTGGAGGCGCTCGACAACAAGGTCGCCGCCGACGTCCAGACCCGGGTGCGGCTGCACTCGCGGCGCCTGGTCGAGCGCGGTACCCGCTGGCTGCTGAACAACCGGCCGCAGCCGCTCCAGATCAGCGAGACCATCGCCTTCTTCACGGAGCGCGTGGTCCAGGTCTGGGCCGAGGTGCCGAAGCTGGTGCGGGGCGCCGACCTGGAGTGGTACCAGTCGATCATGGACGAGCTCACGGGCGAGGGCGTTCCGGAGGAGCTGGCCGCCAAGGTCGCCGGCTTCTCGTCGGCCTTCCCGGCGCTCGACATCGTGGCGATCGCGGACCGTACGGGTGTGGACCCGCTGGAGGTCGCCGAGGTGTACTACGACCTCGCCGACCGCCTGAACATCACCCAGCTGATGGACCGGATCATCGAGCTGCCGCGGTCCGACCGCTGGCAGTCGATGGCCCGCGCGTCCATCCGCGAGGACCTGTTCGCGGCGCACGCGGCCCTGACCGCCGATGTGCTGTCGGTGGGCAACGGGTCGTCGACTCCCGAGGAGCGCTTCAAGGCGTGGGAGGAGAAGAACGCGGCGATCATCGGGCGGGCGCGGACGACTCTGGACGAGATCCAGGGGTCGGACGACTTCGACCTGGCGAATCTGTCGGTGGCGATGCGGACGATGCGGTCGCTGTTGCGCGTGCACAGCTGATCGGGCCGTACGGAACGGAACGGGCCGGGCCCGGGACCTTGTGGTCCCGGGCCCGGCCCGTTGCGGTTGCTGGGTGTCCGCCCGGGGGCGCCCCCGGGCGGCGCGCCTCAATACGCCGGCCGGGCTGGGAGGGTGCGGCGGGGCTGGGTTGCTGCGGCGGGACCGGGAGGGTCAGCGGCGGGTGAAGGATTCGTAGGCGTCGCAGACCTCCGCCGAGGGGCCGTCCATGCGGAGGATGCCGGCCTCCAGCCAGATCGCGCGGTCGCAGGTCTCGCGGACCGTGTTGATGCTGTGGCTGACGAGGAAGACCGTGCCCGCGTGCTCGCGGAGTTCCTCGATGCGGGCCTGGCTGCGGCGCTGGAACGCGGCGTCGCCGGTGGCCAGGGCCTCGTCGATCATCAGGACGTCGTGGTCCTTGGCGGCGGCGATGGAGAACCGCAGCCGGGCGCCCATGCCGGAGGAGTACGTCCGCATCGGCAGGGAGATGAAGTCGCCCTTCTCGTTGATGCCGGAGAAGTCGACGATGCCCTGGTAGCGCTCGCGGATCTGCTGCTTGGACATGCCCATCGCGAGGCCGCCGAGGACGACGTTGCGCTCGCCGGTCAGGTCGTTCATCAGGGCGGCGTTCACGCCCAGCAGGGACGGCTGGCCGTGCGAGTAGATCCGGCCGCGGGCCACCGGCTGGAGGCCGGCAATGGCGGCCAGCAGGGTGGACTTGCCCGAGCCGTTGGAGCCGATGAGGCCGATGGCCTCGCCCTTGTGCGCGGTGAAGGTGACGCCCTTGACGGCGTGCACCTCCTTGATGCCGGGGGACGGGCGGCGGGAGAAGACCCGGCTGAGCGCCGCGGTGGCTCCGCCCTTGCGGGCGCCGGCGCCGTGGACCTTGTAGATGACGTGGACCCCGTCGGCGATGACGGTGGGTACCCGGGTGTCGGTCTTCGTCGCGGTGTCAGCCACGGCCGTACTCCTCTTCTGCCTTCCAGAACCAGATGAAACCGCCGACGCCGGCGAGCAGCGCCCAGCCGATGGCGAGGAGCCACACGTGGGGCGGGAGCGAGTGCGCCGCGAAGCTGTCGATCAGCGAGAAGCGCATCAGGTCGATGTAGACGGCCGCGGGGTTGAACTTGAGCAGCATCAGTACCCAGTGCGGCAGGTGGTCCGTCTTGAGCATCTGGTCGATGGACCACATGACGCCCGAGGAGTACATCCAGGTGCGCAGGACGAAGGGCATCAGCTGGCTGACGTCCGGGTTCTTGCTGCCGAGCCGCGCCATGACCATCGCGCAGCCGGCGGCGAAGACGGCCATCAGCACCAGGGTGGGCACGGCCAGGAACCAGGACCAGGCGGGCCGCTGGCCGAAGGCCAGCAGCAGGACGACCAGGGCGCCCATGGTGACGAGCAGCTGCTGGAAGAGCTGGACGACGGTGGAGATGGGCAGGCTCGCGCGCGGGAAGTGCAGGGCGCGGACCAGGCCGCGGTTGCTGTGGACGGCGCGCGTGCCGGCGTTGATGGAGCTGCCGATGAAGTCCCAGACGAAGATGCCGGTGATCAGGAAGGGGACGTAGTCCGGCACTCCGTTGCTTGCCTTCATCACGATGCCGAAGATGAAGTAGTAGACGGCCGCGTTGAGCAGCGGGGTCACCAGGTGCCAGAGCTGGCCGAGCTTGGCCGAGCTGTACGTGGCCTGCATACGGGCGGTCGCGTACGCGGTCACGAAGTGGCGGCGGTCCCAGAGCTCCGCGATGTAGCGGGGGAGCGTGGGGCGGGCGCCGCTGAGGGTGAGGCCGTGGGCGGCGGCGAGTTGCGCGAGCTCCGCGGAGGGCGCGGGCGCGGTCTTGGGTGCGGTCGCGGTGGTCACAGGGTTCGCTTTCGACGGGGTCAGTACGTCGCTGCCGAGGTCGGGACGGGTCCGTATCGTCGCTACGGTGAGGTTAGGGCGTGACGCGTCGGAACGCAACCGTATCGTCGTGACGGAGCGCGGCTATGCTCTCTGCATGACCACGGACCCCGCCGCCGCCCCCGCCCCCGCCCGAAGAGCCCCTGCCGGGGCCGCCGTCCTGCGCGCGGACGTGACGGAGGCGATCCGCGACGCGGTGGTGGAGGAACTGGCCGCGGTCGGCTTCGCGCGGATGTCCATCGAGGGCATCGCCCGGCGGGCGGGGGTCGGCAAGACCGCCGTCTACCGGAGGTGGAAGTCGAAGCTGCACCTGGTGCTGGACCTGGTGGGGGCCTTCGCCGTGGACGGCCTGCCGGTGCCCGCGACCGGCTCGCTCTACGGGGACGTACGGGCCCTGCTGGAGGTCATGTCACACGTGCTGCGGCACCCGGTGGCCTCCGCGGTCATCCCCGACCTGCTGGTGGAGGCCGCGCGGAACCCGGAGATCGCCGAAGCGGTGCGCGGCGCGCTGCTCGACGGGCAGCGCCGCATGGCGGAGGGCATCGTCTCCGGCGCCGTCGCGCGCGGCGAGCTGGCCGAGGACACCGACCCGGGGCGGGCCCTCGACCTGGCGATCGGGCCGCTGTACTGGCGCCAGGTGGTCGTCCGCGACGAGGTCACCCGCGGCTACCTCGACGACCTGGCCCGCTCGGTCGTGGCCGGGCTGACGACCCCGCCCCCCACGTCCTGACCCGGCCGCCGCAGGCCCCGTGAGCCGGTCTCACCCCCACGCGGCAGACACGGAGGGGCGGACGGGCCGAGTGCCGGACGCGGCTAGCGTGTGTAGAAGGCCACGCGGAAGCCCAGATCCACGTAGGCGTTCTGCGGCGGGTCGTACGAGCGGAACTGGATCATGCGGGCGCGCTGTTCGCGGGAGAACCAGGAACCCCCGCGGACGATGCGGTCGCCCTGGGTCTCCAGAGCCTCACGGCCGGGCCGGGGGTCGTCATAGGGCCATGCCAGGGAGCGTGTCCACTCCCACACGTTGCCGATCATGTCCTGAGGGTCGTCCTCCCCGGCCGCCCAGGGAAAAAGCCCCACGGGAACGGAACGCTGGGTCCAGCCCTCCGCCGTGCGGACATGGGCCATGCCCTCCTGCCACTCGCTTCCCCACGGATAGGGGTCGGACGTCGGCCGGCCCGGGCAGGAACACTCCCATTCGGCCTCGGTGGGAATGTCCGCGTAGCTGTTGTTGTCCAGCACGTTCCGCTCGCGCAGCCACTTCGTCAGCCAGCGGCAGTACGCCAGCGCCTCCCACCAGTTGATGCCGACGACAGGCTGGGTCGGCTGGTTGTAGCGGGGATCCCACCAGTACAGCGGCACCCGCCGCAGCAGCAGCTGGTCCACGTACTCCTGAAGGGACTCCTCGTCGACGATGCCCTCGCGCATCTCCTTGCTCAGATGGATTCGCTGGGTGTCCGTCGACCCGGCACGCGGTCCGTCCGGCGCGTCGATGAAGGCAGGGTCGTGCCGGACCCACAGCCGTGCCGGTCCGTCCGGCCAGCAGTCCAGGTCCTGGTACCCGCCCGCGGCGACGAACTGCGCGTAGTCCCGGTTGGTGACGGGCAGCGTGGAGATCCGGAAGGATCCGATGCTCTCGGTGCGCTGCGGGTACCAGTCGATGTGCCGGTACTTGTCGTCCTGGGAGTTGAGCGGGATCGCGGAGCCGATGGGGTATTCGCCCGCCGGTATGACACAGCTGTCGGCGAGGAACGAGCCCGATCGCTCCTCCCAGGTCGACGGATTGAGCTGCGCGTCCAAGGTGGCGGCACGGGCCCGGGTCTCCAGGTCCTGACCGCGGTCCCCGCGGGCGGTGGCAACGGCCTCCGACACCGACCGCCGCAGCCGTCGTACGAGCCCGTACGGTTCGGCGCCCGGCCGGGCCGCCGCGAGGATCACGAGCAGCTCGCCGGCGAGCAGCCACAGCGGCAGCCCCCCGTCGCCCGCTTCCTCCGCGGCACCCGCCAGCTCGGCCGCCGTGCCGGTGACGAGGCGGTGTCCCTCGGGCGTGGTCTGGGCGCTGGCCCAGTAGCGCAACGGGGCGTGCCAGATCGGATGACGGCACAGCCCGACGATGGTCTCCGAGTCCCGGCGGGCCAGCGCGCAGCCGGCGAAGTAGTCGCGGAACAGGTTCTCCCGGAAGGAGAGCTGGGTGGCCGTGTCGACGGCGAGTATGCCGTGGCCCTTGCGGATGAACTGCACGTAGTCGACCACAGCCGGATACGCGGTGAGGAATTCCAGATCCTCGCCCAGCGCCCGCAGGATCGGATCCTGCACGGCTGCCGCGGAGATGGAGTTGGTTTCGGCGTGCACGGAACGCAACGAGGTGATGGAGAAGCCGACCTCCTCGATGATCCGCTGGATCTCCGTGTCGTAGCCGGGCCGCAGGAGGCACGGCTCCGCGGCTGCCGCGGCCCGCCTGCGGGGCCGCTTGTGCAGGAACTCCTCCGAGGCCAGCCGGCAGAAGTGCCCGACGGACGTGGGGACCTCGTGGTTGCGTTCCGTGGAGACGACCAGGAGGTGCAGCAGGTACGGGACGCGCGCGGCCGAGGCGAGGGCGCTGTCGCCCCGGATCGCGGCGATGAGCCGCTCCGAGAGCTTTCCTTCGTGCGTGGTCATCAGGTGGTGAACCATTCGGTGATGTAGTTCTCGAGGTCGCGCTGTTTGGGGGGCCGGAGGAAGTAGGCGTTGACCTCGCGCGACCTCGCGCATTCGGCGGAGAACCAGCTCGAATCCGAAATGGTCACCAGGACGCGAAGGTTCCGGAAGTGCACGTGGAGCTGCGCCAGCCTCGTTGTTTCACGGCGACGTCCGGTTGGTCTTGCGTCCGTGATGTCGCGTTGATTCCTGTCCGGGGACGGTTCCGGTCAGGGGTGCGCGTCG
>NZ_JBIWCL010000044.1:0-34916 GCF_044761485.1 Streptomyces sp. NPDC097617 | reverse complement strand
CAGCCCTCGAGCTGCTGGAAGTCCTCCATCGTGGGGTCCTGCGCCTGGAGCATCGTCCCCATGGCCCCGTCGGCGACGACCACGCGGGTCGCGAGGGCTTCCCGCAAAGCGGTGGCGCGTTCCTGCGCGTTCGGTGTGCGGGTCGTCATGCGAGCTGCTCCAGCTTCGGTCCCAGCAGGGCGGCGGCCTGCTGCCCGTACACGGTGCGGACGGTGTCGAGGAGGCGGGCGGGCAGGATCTCGTAGGACTGCGAGCCGATGGCGGCCAGGACCAGTGCGGACATCGCGCAGCCGAGCTGGGCGGCGGTCTCCAGCGGCAGTCCCCAGCCGACGGCGGCCAGGAAGCCGGAGCGGAAGGCGTCTCCGACGCCGGTGGGGTCCTCGGCGGGGACGTCGGGGACGGCGGGGACGGTGAGGGTGGGCGCGCCCTGGGTGTCGATGCGGACGCCCTGGGCGCCGAGGGTGGTGATCCAGGTGCCGACGCGGTCCAGTACGTCCTCGTGGCTCCATTCGGCGCGTTCTCGCAGCAGGGCGGACTCGTACTCGTTGGTGAAGAGCCAGCGTGCGCCGGTGACGAGGCTGCGTACTTCGGGTCCGGTGAGGCGGGCGAGCTGCTGCGAGGGGTCGGCGGCGAAGGGGATGCCCAGTTCGCGGGCCTGTTCGGTGTGGCGGACCATCGCGCCGGGGTCGTTGGGCGATACGAGGATCAGGTCGAGGGGGGTGCGGGCGTGCAGGGTGTGCAGGTCGATGCGGGCGGATTCGGCCATGGCGCCCGCGTAGAAGGAGGCGATCTGGTTGGAGTCCTGGTCGGTCATGCACATGAAGCGGGCGGTCTGGTGCTCGGCGGAGACGTACACGGCGCCGGTGTCGACTCCGTGTTCCTTGAGCCAGACCTCGTACTCGGCGAAGTCGGGGCCGACGGCGCCGGCGAGGAGGGGGGTCAGGCGCAGGCCGCCGAGGCCGTAGGCGATGTTGGCGGCCACTCCCCCGCGTCGCACTTCGAGGGTGTCGACGAGGAAGGACAGGGAGATGTGGTGCAGCTGGTCGGGGAGCAGCTGGTCTACGAACCGGCCCGGGAAGGCCATGAGGTGATCTGTGGCGATGGATCCGGTCACCGCGATACGCACGTGGACTCCTGTGAGCTGGTCTGTTGGTCGGCGGGGCGGGGGGTGGGCTGGGATGCGGGGGCCGGCGGGGGTGCGGGGCGGGCGGCGGCCGTGGGCGCTCGGTGCCGTCCGCCCCTTTCGGTGGTCCCTCCGCTCAGGCGCCGGCGGCGGCCTTCAGCTGCTCGGCGCGGTCGGTGCGCTCCCAGGTGAAGTCGGGGAGTTCGCGGCCGAAGTGGCCGTAGGCGGCGGTCTGGGCGTAGATGGGGCGCAGCAGGTCGAGGTCGCGGATGATGGCGGCCGGGCGGAGGTCGAAGACCTGGGCGATGGCGTCCTCGATCCTGGTGATGTCGGTCTTCTCGGTGCCGAAGGTCTCGACGAACAGGCCGACGGGCTCGGCCTTGCCGATGGCGTACGCGACCTGGACCTCGCAGCGGGAGGCGAGGCCGGCGGCGACGACGTTCTTGGCGACCCAGCGCATGGCGTAGGCGGCGGAGCGGTCGACCTTGGACGGGTCCTTGCCGGAGAAAGCACCGCCGCCGTGGCGGGCCATGCCGCCGTAGGTGTCGATGATGATCTTGCGGCCGGTGAGGCCGGCGTCGCCCATCGGGCCGCCGATCTCGAAGCGGCCGGTGGGGTTGACCAGGAGGCGGTAGCCGGCGGTCTCCAGTTTGATGCCGTCGTCGGCGAGCCCGGCGAGGACGTGTTCGACGACGTGGGCCTTGATGTCGGGGGTCAGCAGGGCTTCCAGGTCGATGTCGGAGGCGTGCTGGGAGGAGACGACGACGGTGTCGAGGCGGACGGCCTTGTCGCCGTCGTACTCGATGGTGACCTGGGTCTTTCCGTCGGGGCGCAGGTAGGGCAGGGTGCCGTTCTTGCGGACCTCGGAGAGCCGGCGGGCGAGCCGGTGGGCGAGGTGGATGGGCAGCGGCATGAGTTCGGGGGTCTCGTCGGTGGCGTAGCCGAACATCAGGCCCTGGTCGCCGGCGCCCTGCTTGTCGAGTTCGTCGCCCTCCTCGCCTGCGGCGGCGCCCTCGACGCGGCTCTCGTAGGCGGTGTCGACGCCCTGGGCGATGTCCGGGGACTGGGCGCCGATGGAGACGGACACGCCGCAGGAGGCGCCGTCGAAGCCCTTGACGGACGAGTCGTAGCCGATCTCCAGGATCTTCTCGCGTACGAGCTGCGCTATGGGTGCGTAGGCCTGCGTCGTCACCTCGCCCGCGATGTGCACAAGACCGGTGGTGATCAGTGTCTCGACCGCGACGCGCGAGGCGGGGTCCTGGGCGAGCAGCGCGTCGAGGATCGTGTCGCTGATCTGGTCGGCGATCTTGTCGGGGTGTCCCTCGGTCACGGATTCCGAGGTGAACAGACGACGGGACATGTCACTCCTGGTGGTGTGGGACGGGGTGTCGGGTCGGGCGGGGGGACGGTCAGGGCCGGGCGGTGGTGGCGGCCGCCGCGGCGGCGGTCTGCAGGGTTCGGGCCAGGGCCCGGACCGGGTCGGGGTCGGGGTCGTCCTCGGTGGTGAGGGCGCCGCCGATCGCGACGAGGGGTGGGTGCCAGCCGTGTGAGGCGATGCGTTCGGCGATCGCGCAGGCGAGGGTGCCGGCGCCGGAGAATCCGCCGAGCAGCAGGGGTTCGCCGCGGGCGAGGGCGGGGCGCAGGGCGGCCAGTACGGTCCGGGTGTCGGCGGGCGGTGCCACGGTGGTCAGGGCCTGCGGGCCGGGGTAGGCGTCGGCGAGTGCGTCGTAGCAGCCCGGTGGTGCGTCGGGTGGCGGGACCAGGCAGATGGTGCCGGCGCCGGTGCGGGAGGCGGCGCGCAGGATCCGCAGGGTGCGGGCGGTGGACGCGGGCCGGGTGACGCGGGGTACGGGGCTGCCGTCGAGGAGGGTCAGGGCGTCGGCGACGGTGGTGGCCCTGCCGGGGGTGGCGGGCAGTTCGCGCAGCAGCAGGGTGGTCTGGGCGAGGGTTTCGGCGGCGTCGGTGTCGGCGATGCGGGCCCGGTCGTAGACGCAGGTCAGGACGAGGGCGCCGGCGGCGTCGTGGTGTGCGGTGAGGGTGAGGGGGTGTGTGGTGTGCGCGGCGACGGCTTCGGCGGGGCCGACGCGTACTCCCTCGGTGGCGAGTTCGGTGTGGAGGGGGTCGTCGGCGGGTCCGGGGGGTGTTGTCGCTTCGAAGGTGATGAGCGAGTCGGGGACCGGGTGGGTGCCGGCGGCGGGGCCGGCCGTGGCGGGCGGGGACCACAGGGCCGCCTGGCCCGGGGAGACCCATTCGTGGGAGGCCGCTTCCAGGGCCTGGCCGGCCAGGGTGGCCAGCAGGACGGTCAGCGGGGTGGACGGGGTGATGCGGACGTGCAGCGGGAGGGCTCCGTGCAGTGGGCCCGGGAGGCGGTCGGCGCCGGGGAGCGGGATGCCGCGGCCGGAGACGGCCGCGGCGAAGGCGACCGTGGGGGCGGTGCGGTGGGCGCGGTGGAGCTGGATGGCCCAGGCGGTGTGCAGGGCGGTGCTTTCGCTGGCGCCCCGGTCGGCGGCCCAGTGCCGCAGGCGCTGTGCCTCGTAGGGGGTGAGGCGTTGGCGGGTGCGTCCGTGGCCGCGGGTACGGGCGCCGGGGCCGGCGGCGGGGCCGGGGCCGGCGGGTATCCGGTCGGGTCGGCCCGGGAGGCCGGGCGCGTCCGCGGGGGCGCCGGCGCGGGCCCAGTGGGCGCGGGCCGGTGTCTGGTTGCGGCGGGCGAGCCAGTGCATGTGGTCGCGGATGTCGGGCCGTCGTTCGCTGCCGAGGGGGCGTCCGTCGGCGAGGTAGGCCCGGTACAGGGTGCGTTGGAGCAGGCGTGCGCTCCAGCCGTCGAGCAGTGCCTGGTGGTAGGTGAGCAGGATCCGGAAGACCTGGCCGGGTTCTTCCAGCAGGGCGATGCGCAGTGCTGTGCCGGGCCGGTGGAGGTCGAATTCGCGCATGCGCTCGCTGAGGAGGAGGGCGTGCCAGTCCTCGCTGCCGCGGGGGTGGCGTTCCAGTTGCGGGGCGGCGTGCGGGTGTACGGCCAGCAGGGGGCCGGCGGTGGGTGCGGGGGGCCTGGCCAGGGCGGTGCGCAGGACTGCCTCGCTGTCGTGGAGGGTCTGCCAGGCGGCGGTGAAGCGCCGGGTGTCCAGCGGTCCGTACCAGCGCCAGTGCAGTTGTTCCACGTGCAGTGCGGCGCCGGGGTGGGTCATGGCGTCGAGGAGTACCTCCCGTTGGCGGGGTGTGGTGGGTGGTGGTGTTTCCGGTTCCGTGGTGGCGCATCCGGCGCATCCGGCGCATCCGGCGTGTGCGTGGTGTCGGGCGCATTCGGGGTGTCGGGTGCAGGGCGTGCCGGGGGTGTACCGGGCGGCGCGGGGCTCCTCCCCCGCCGCGGTGGCTCCGGTCAGCAGGTCGCAGAGCCGTCCTGCGGGGAACGGCGGCGGGGGCAGGGTCAGGGTGTGGTGGTGGTCGGTGTGCCGGTGGAGCGTCGCCGTGCACGGCGGCAGCGAGGCGAGTGCGGCGGTGAGGGCGGCAGGGGTGAGGCTGCCGTGGAGGTCGAGGGAGGTCGGAGGGCCGGGTGTGAGCACCACGGTCATGGCCATGGTGGCGGCCATCGGCTTCCCTCCTCTTCCCTTTCGGTTTGCGACACATGGTGGACTCGTGGGGGACACGGCCGGACATGGTCTGTTGTCGAGGATTCTTGCGCCCGGTCCTCGGCCCGTCCTTGAGCGCGCATCGAGTCCGGATCCCGTCAGCGGATGCGGAAGTTGGCCATCATTCCCATCGCCGAGTGGTCGAGCAGGTGGCAGTGGTAGACGTAGGTGCCGCGGTAGGTGTTGAAGGTGGCGTGGAGTTTGACGGTCTCGCCGGGGAAGAGGCGGACGGTGTCCTTGAGGCCGGCCTCGGCCGGTCCGACGGGGGCGCCGTCCCGCTCGAGCAGGCGGAACTGGACCAGGTGCATGTGGAAGTTGTGCGGGACGAGTTTGTTGGCGTTGGTGACGGTCCATATCTCCGAGGTGCCGTGGGTGATGGTCTGGTCGATGCGGTGGTGGTCCCAGACCTGGCCGTCCATGAAGCCCTGGGGTTCCTGCCGGCCGTCCTCGTCCATGCTGAGGACGACGGTGCGCTGCACGGTGGCGGGCGGCAGGGCGGCCAGGGTGCGCAGGACGTCGGGGACGCTGCTGGGGTCGGGTGCGGTGCGTACGACGTCGAAGCGCAGGACTTTGCCGACCTGGTCGGGGGTGCCGGGGCCCAGGGTGTTCTCCAGGACGATCTTGGTGCCGGTGGGGTAGCGGGAGAAGTCGATGACGACGTCGGCGCGTTCGGCCGGGGAGAGTCCGATGGTGTCGGTGGTGAAGGGGCGTTCCAGCAGGCCGCCGTCCGAACCGATCTGGGTCATCGGGCCGCCGTCGGACAGGCGCAGCTGGAAGAAGCGCATGTTGGAGGAGTTGAGGAGCCGGAAGCGGTATTTGCGGGCGGCGACCTCGAAGTAGGGGGTGGGGCGGCCGTTGGCGAGGATGGTGGTGCGGCCGAAGGCGTCGTCCATGACGTAGACCAGTTGTCCGGCGTCGTCGAAGCGGGCGTCGCGCAGGGCGATGGGGACCTCGTACTGGCCGGCGGGCAGCGGCAGTGCGCGTTCGGTGTCGTCGGTCAGGAGGTAGGTGGCGGACAGGCCGCGGAAGACGTGCTCGGACTCCATGTGGTGGGCGTGGTCGTGGAACCAGAGGGCGGCGCCGGGCTGTTGGTTGGGGTAGGTGTAGGTGCGTGAGGTGCCCGGGGCGAAGGTGTCCATGGGGCCGCCGTCGTTGTCCGGGGAGACGTTGCCGCCGTGCAGGTGGACGGAGACGGGCGTGGTGAGGGTGTTGCGGTGGCGGATGACGACCTTGCGTCCGGTGCGGGCCCGCAGGACGGGGCCGGGGAAGTGGCCGTCGTAGGTGAGGACCTTGGTGCGCACTCCGGGGATGATCTCCCGGGCGGCTTCCTTGATGGTGACGGCGTAGGTGTCCTGGCCGGCGGGCCCGGATATCGGTGAGAGGACCGGCAGGGTCGCCATCTTGACCGTGAAGGGCGGCGGGACGGTGACCGGCTTGGCCCCCGCGGCGGTGGCCCGGGCGGGGCCGGCGCCGAGCAGCGGCGTCAGCCCGCCGGCGGTGAGCAGGCCGGCGCCGGTCGCGGCGGCGGCTCCGCCGAGCAGGCTGCGTCTGGTGACCATGGGATGTCCTCCTGGGAAGGGTGGGTGCGCGGGCCGCCCGGGAGGGGGCCGCCCTCGCTGCCGGGGCCGGCGCGTGGTGGTGCTCGCGCAGGTGGCGCGCCGCGAGTGCACCAGACGCGGCTTGCGCAGCGCTCGAGCCCGAATGGTGTGCGGGGGTTCGGCGTTGCGCGGGCCTTGCGGGGGCTGGGCAAGGCTCCTCGTGCGTACGTATGACCGCGTACGCGCGACTCGTGCCGCCGATCGGGGCGGCCGCCGGGGGAGGCACCCGTGGACCTGAGGGACCTGCACGACTTACGCGACTGGCTGCCGCGCGCGCTCGGGGTGGCGGAGCGGTGGGGCGGTCGGTTCGGCCCGTACGACGGTCATGACGCGCACCGCGTCGGTTCCGAGGCGTTCACCGAGGCGTTCGAGCGGCTGGCCAAGCGGATGGACGACAACTATCCGTTCTTCCACCCGCGCTACGCCGGGCAGATGGTCAAGCCGCCGCACCCGGCGGCCGTCACCGGCTATCTCACGGCGATGCTGTTCAATCCGAACAATCATGCCGCCGAGGGCGGGCCCGCGACCACCGAGATGGAACGTGAGGCGGTCGCCGCGCTGGCCTCGATGTTCGGGTTCGACGCGCATGTGGGGCATCTGACGACCAGTGGCACGATGGCCAATCTGGAGGCCCTGTACGTGGCGCGGGAGCTGCACCCCGGCCGCGGGATCGCCTACAGCTCCGAGTGCCACTACACGCACGAGCGGATGTGCCACGTGCTGGGCGTGGAGGGGCACCGTATTCCCGTCGACGCTTACGGCCGTATCGATCTCGACGCGCTGGAGGGTGCGCTGCGCGGCGGTCGGATCGGGACGGTCGTCGTCACCACCGGGACGACCGGGCTGGGGGCGGTCGACCCGGTGCACGAGGTGCTGGTGCTGGCGCGCCGGTACGGGGTGCGGGTGCACGTGGACGCGGCGTACGGCGGGTTCTACGCGGTGCTGGGCCGGGCGGGGGCCGGTGGCGTCGACCCGGCGCCGTGGCGGGCGATCGCCGGCTGCGACTCGGTGGTGGTGGATCCGCACAAGCAGGGGTTGCAGCCGTACGGGTGCGGGGCGGTGCTGTTTCCCGATCCGCGGGCCGGGCGGCACTTCGCCCACGATTCGCCGTACACGTATTTCACCGATGCCGACCTGCACCTGGGCGAGATCAGCCTGGAGTGCTCTCGGGCGGGCGCGGCGGCGGCCGCGCTGTGGCTGACGCTGCAGCTGCTGCCGCTGACCCCGGACGGTTTCGGGCGGATCCTGGCCGCGAACCGGCGGGCCGCGCTGCGGTGGGCGGACCTGCTGGGCGCCTGCGAGGAGCTGGAGCTGTACCAGCGCCCGGACCTGGACATCGTCACCTACTTCCCGGCGACCGCCGGGCGCTCGCTGTCCTCGATCGACGCGGCGTCGGAGCGATTGCTGCGTGCGGGCATGTCGGCGGAGGGGGATCCGGTGTTCCTGAGTGTGCTGCGCGCGGACGCGGACGCGTTCGTGGGGCGCCACCCGGGGGTGGTGCGGGACGCGGAGGCGGCGCGGGTGATCCGCAGCGTCCTGATCAAGCCGGAGTTCGAGCACTACCTGCCGACCCTGCATTCCCGTGTGGCGGAGCTCGCGGCCGAGGCCCGGGTCGCGCCCTGAATCCGTTCCCCGCTGTCCGTTGCCTGTTGTCCGTTGCCTGTTGTCCGTTTCGCATCCCGTCACCTGACCGGAGGCCTTTGCCTTGTCTGCCCTGCCAGTGAACCGGCTGAGCCCATCGGCCGTCACCGACCTGTCCGTGCTCCTGGCGACCTGCTTCCAGGAGGACGCCCTCACCCGCTGGATGATCCCCGACGAGCGGCGGCGTGCCGAGCTGCTGCCCGGGTTCTTCCGGGTGTTCGTGGAACTGTCCGCCGCCTACGACGGGGTGCTCACCGGCCCGGACGGTGACGCGGTGCTCCTGTTCCTGCCGCCCGGCGCCGAGCCCGACGAGAAGGCCCTGGACGCGGCGTTCGCCGATGTCCTGGGCGAGTACGCGCAGGCGATGCACACCATCGCGGGCCTGCAGGAGGCGGCCCATCCGCACGGTGCGCCGCACTACTACGTGTCCTTCGGAGCGGTGCGCCCCGGCCGGCAGCAGAGCGGGCTGATGTCCGCTCTGCTGGGCCGGGTGGCGGCCCGGGCGGACGCCGAGGGTGTCGGCGCGTATGTGGAGGCCAGCTCCCGCGGTGGTGAGGCCGCCGGCCGGCGTGCCGGTTTCGAGCTCCGGGGCGGGGACATCGCGCTGCCCGACGGAGGACCTGTACTGCGACCCATGTGGAGGGAACCCCGATGAGGGGAGACGATCTGATCCAGTCGTGGACCGCCGGTGAGATAGCCCGCGGTGAGGCGCCGACGGAGTATCTGGGGCCGTTGCTCCAGGTGCTGGTGTGGAGCCGGGAGTTCCTGGTCTCCAGCCACCCCGAGCTGGGGCGCACCGGTCCGGTGTGCCCGTACACGCAGCCTTCGCTGCGCAAGGAGCTGTTCCATCTGGCGGTGCCGGCGGCGAGTTGTGAGGACCTGGCTTCGGCGGTCGACTCGCTGCGGACCCGTCACGCGGTTCTTTCGCAGCGGCTGTCGCCGGAGGACCGTGAGCTGCTGACGATCCTGCTGGTGCTGCCGGGGTTCGATGCGACGGATTCGGTGGAGCTGGACGAGCTGCAGCGCAAGGCGAAGGACGAGTTCGTGGCGGAGGGGCTGATGATCGGCCAGTTCCATCCGGTGTGCGAGGAGCCGGGTCTGTACAACGAGGCGTTCCGGCCGCTGCGTTCGCCGGTGCCGCTGCTGGCGGTCCGCAAGCTGCTGGTGTTCGACCTGCCGTTCCTGGTGGGCGACGACGCGCACATGGACCACTATCTGCAGCGTTTCGCGCCGGCTCTGCCGTCGCGGATCCGTGACCAGCTGGTGAGCCGGGTGGTGGCTGCCTGATCCCGGGTCCGGATACGGCTGTGGCCCCGGTGGCGTCTGCCACCGGGGCCTCGGTCTGTCGGGGGTGGGGCTCAGTGCGGGGCTGTGCGCAGGCAGTCCTCCAGGAAGGTCAGGACGCGCAGGTGGTAGGCGGGGGCGGTGTGGCCCAGGCTGATGTTGTGGCCGGAGTCGGGCAGGTGCTCGACGGTGACGGAGGGGGCGGCCGTCAGGCGGGAGGTCATCGCGGCCAGGGTGGGGGCGTCCAGGTGCCACCAGGCCTCGTGTTCGGCGAAGGTGAGGCGGACGGGGACGCGGACGTTGGGGGCCAGTGCCTCGTACTGGCCGGTCCAGCGCAGGGTTTCGGCGGATTCGCGCGGTGGTGTCGCGGCGAGGAGGGTGCGGCTGGCCTGGAAGGTGCCGCGCGGGTAGAGGTTCAGGGGGCCCCAGTTGAGTTTGGTGGCGCCGGCGCCCAGGGTGGAGGGGAAGTGCAGGGCCTGGGGGTTGTAGCGGTAGCCGACGCCGGAGGCGTCCACGCCGAGCAGGGGGGTGCCGCCGCCGTCTGCGGCTGCCGTGTGGAGGGCGACCTTGCCGCCGTCGGAGTGGCCCAGGAGGAGGATTCCGGCGCCGATGTCGTGTTCGGCGGCGTGCTCCTTGAGGGCGGCGTGGAGGGTTTCGGCCTGTTCGGGCAGGTTCTGGCCGTCGGGCAGCCGGTCGGCGGAGTCGCCGTAGCCGGGGCGGTCGACGGCCAGGACGGCGTGGCCCAGGCCGGTGGCGAGGGGGATGAAGGAGTTCCAGTAGGCGGCGCGCATGCCGCGGCCGTGGATGGCGAGGATGGTGGATCGGGTGGGTGTGGCGTCCTTGGGCAGGGCCAGGAGCGCCGAGAGGGTGATGCCGCCCGCGTTGAGGGTGTAGGGGCGGGTGCCGGGTCGTGGTGTGGTCATCGGACCGCCAGCCCCTTTCGTGTGCCCTCCATGGCGTCCACCCAGGCGGCGGGCGAGCCGGTGCGCAGCAGTGAGGTGCCGACGAGGAGGCCGGCGAAGCCGGCGTCGAGGAGGGCGGCCGCGGTGTGCGGGCTGTCGATGCCGCTGGCGCTGACCGGGCAGGCGGCGCCGGCGTCGAGGACCGCGGGCAGCAGGTCCAGGGAGCGGCCGAGGTCGCCGGCGCCGCGCTCGCGGGTCTTGATGTCCTTGTTGTTGACGGCGATGACGCATTCCTCGGGGTGGTGGACCGAGGCGAGTTCGCTTTCCTGGGTGATCTCGACGAAGGGGGTGAGGCCGGTCAGCAGGCATTCGGTGACCAGGGTCCGCATGCTCGAGGCCGGGAGCAGGGCCGCGGTCAGCAGCACGGCGGAGGCGCCGAGCTCCTTGGCGGTGCGGATCTGGTCCTTCCGGGTGATGAAGTCCTTCTGGAGGATGGGGAGTGCGGTCAGGGCGGCCACGTCCCGCAGCAGGGCCGGTGAGCCGCCGAACCAGCGGCCGGTGACCACCGAGACGCAGGGGGCGCCCGCGCTCTCGTAGGCGCTGACGATCGCGGCGGGGGTGCGGCCTCCGAGCATGTCGTAGCCGTGGGCGTCGCGCCGTTTCACCTCCATCACCACGGGGGTCGGGGAGGCCAGGAGGGCCTCGAGAAAAGGGAAGCCGGGCCGGTTGTGCTTCGTCATCGCGACAGCTCCAGTCGGGGGTGGTCGGGCAGGGCTTCGTGGCGGGTGCCGGTGCCGGTGCGGGTGCCGGTGCGCCAGGCGCGGGCCAGGGCGGCGATCTGCGGGACTCCGAAGCCGCCGGTGGTCCGGTCGCGGGCGGCGGTGTCGACGTCGATGCCGCGGAATCCGGGGTGGTGGACGACGTCCTCGTAGGCGGGGCGGTTGGTGGGGGTCAGGCCGCCGGCGAGGAGGAAGGGGCGGGTCAGGCGGGGCAGCAGGGCGGTGACGCGGTCGGGGTCGAGGGCGGCGCCGGTGCTGCCGATGCGGCCGTCGCCGGTGGCGGTGTCGAGGAGGAAGAGGTCGGTGCCGGCCCGGTCGTAGGCGCCGATCAGGGGGCGTTCCACGCAGCCGCCGTTCTCCTGGACGTGCAGCACCTTGACGATGCCGACGTGTGCGGGCAGGGCCTGGCGCAGGGCCCGGACGAGGGCGGGGCTCTGGTAGGCGTGGAGTTGGACCCAGCCGACGCCGGTGCGGGCCGCGATCGCGGCCAGTTCACCGGCGTCGGCGAGGAAGGTCACCAGGACCGGCAGGAGGCCGGTGGAACGGGCCGCCGCCGCGAGGGCGGCGAGCCCGTTCCGGTCCAGTTCGCTGGGGCCGCCGGGTACGCCGTGCCAGAGGCCGACGCAGTCGGCCCCGGCGGCCGCCGCGGCCTCGATGTCCTGCGGGGCGGTGGCCCCGCAGACCTTGAGCAGGGTCCGGGACAGGGGGCGGGTGGTGCTCACTTGCCCAGTCCCAGCATCGAGGCGATGCGGTTGTACTGGATTTCGTTGGTGCCGGAGTAGATCGTGCCGCCGACGGCGTTGCGCACGTCCTGCTCCAGGCCGAACTCGGCCATGTAGCCGTGGCCGCCGAAGATCTGTACGGCGGTGAGGCTGGTGGCGAGGTTGGACTCGCTGGTGACGATTTTGGCGATGGCGAGGTCGGTGGTGATGTTCTCGCCGGCCTCCAGTTTTTCGCCCGTGTCGTAGAGCCACTTGCGGGCGGTCTCCAGCTGGATCTTCGTGTCGACGATCTTGTTGGCGATCGTCTGGTACGAACCGATCGCCTTTCCGAAGGACTTGCGTGTCTTCGCGTAGTCGACACAGCGTTCCAGCCGGTGCTGCATCTCCCCCACGTTGACGATGAAGGAGAAGAGGATCTCTCGTTTCATCACGTGGTCCAGGACCATGAACCCGCCTCCGACCCGGCCGAGCACCGCGCTCCTGGGTACCCGTACGTCGTCGAAGAACAGCTCGCTGAGCGGGGAGGTCCGCAGGCCCATCTTCTTGATGGGGTTGCCGGCGGTCAGGCCGGGGGTGTTGCGGTCGACCAGGAAGGCGGTGGTGCCGAGCGGGCCGCCGTCCGGGTGGGTGCGGGCGTAGACCACGATCACGTCGGCGATGGGGCCGTTGCTGACGAAGGCCTTGCTGCCGTTGATGACGAAGTCGTCGCCGTCGCGGACGGCCCTGGTGGTCATGGCCATGGCGTCCGAGCCGCCCTCGGACTCGGTGATGGCGTGGGCGCCGATCGCCTCGCCCGAGCAGATCCGGTGCAGGTAGCGCTCTTTTTGTTCGGTGGTGCCGAACTGCTGGAGGGGGATGCCGGTGGAGCAGATGGAGGTGGTGATGCAGAAGCTGAGGCCCGCGTCGCGGTTGTACTCGCCGAGGCCCTCCAGTACGTACATGGTGGTGAGCAGTGACTGTCCGAGGCCTCCGTGGTCCTCGTCGAAGGGCAGTCCGAGGATGCCGGTCTTCTGGACGAGCTTCCACTTGTCCTCGGAGAAGGCGGACTGCGCGTCGAGTTCGATGTGGTCTGCGCCGAGTGCGTCTCCCCACCGTTCCAGGCCGTCGCGCAGATCTGCCTGGTCGGCGTTCCAACGGATCACGAGGGACCCCTTTGATTCGGTGATGGTGCGGACGGATGGTGTTGCGGAGGTGCCTCAGTAGGCGGAGGAGCTGTGGGCGTCGAGGCTGTGGACCTCGTCGCCGCGCAGGGCGGGCGAGAAGACGCAGACCAGGCGCAGGTCCTCGTCGGGGCTGGCGACGAGGAAGTGGGCGTCGTGCTGGTCGAGTGCGTACATGCGGCCGGGGACTATCTCGTGGGAGGTGCCGTCGAGCTCGATGACCTCGCCGGAGCCCTCGATGCAGTAGCAGGCCTCGAGGTGGTTGACGTATTCCAGGCGGGACTTGGTGCCGGCCAGGACGGTGGTGTCGGTGAGCGAGTAGCCCAGGCCGTCCTCGGCGAGGAGGAAGCGGCGGCTGAGGCCGTTGCCCCACTCGACGGTCTTCACGGACTCGATGTCGCGAACGATCATGGCAGTCTCCTGGTGTGAGGGTGGTGCGCGGATGGTTCGGATGAGAGGTGGAGCTCGCTTTCCCGCCGGTCAGGCGGTTCGGTGCGGTGTTGCGGGCTGGACCGAGCGGACGAAGGTGCGGAAGGCTTCGCTCACGTCGGTGCCGGCTTCCTGGGCCCGTTCGACGGCGGCGACCGCGGCGGAGCCGATGATCGCGGCGTCGGCGCCGGCGGCGCCGACGGCCTGGATGTCCTGCCGTGTGCTGACCCCGAAGCCGACGGCGATCGGGGACGTCGTGTGCGCCCGGAGCGAGCGGACCGTCTGTGCCAGCGCGGCGTGGCCGGCGGCGGGAGCGGTTCCGCTGCGTCCGTAGTGGGCGACGAGGTAGAGGTAGGCGCGGGCCTGTGCGGCGGCCTGGGCCTGGGTGGCGGGCGGGCTTTTGGTGTAGCAGGTGGTGACGACGGGGAGGCCGGCGGCGGCGGCCGATTCCAGGTGGGTCTCGCGCAGCCGTGGGGGCAGGGCGTGGACGAGGAGTCCGTCGGCGCCGGCGGCGGCGATCTCGCGGGTGGTGGCGGCCAGGTCCCGGTGTTTGAGGGAGTGGCTCCAGTCGGCGAGCAGGGCGATGCGCAGGTGGGTGAGGTGGGGGCGTACGTCGGCGATGAAGGCGAGTACGTCGTCCAGGTCGGCGCCGCCGCGGTCCAGTGCGCGGCGGGCCGAGCGGCGGATGACGGGGCCGTCGGTGACCGAGTCGGGGAACGGGACGGCCAGTTCGAGGCAGTCCACGCCTTCCTCGTCGAGCATGAGGACCAGGTCGCGCAGGATGGGCAGGGGCGGGTCGCCGGCGTTGAGGAAGAGGGCGAGTCCGGGCGGGGCGCCGGGGGTTCGGCGGGTGAAGAAGGGGGCCGGCGCCGGGGTCGGGGCGGTGTCCGTCCCCGCTGTCGGGGCGGGCGCGGTGGGGCTAGGCACCGGTCACCGCCAGGGTGCGGGGGGCGGGGGCCGGGGCGGCCGCGAGGCGCTGTGCGAGGTCGTGGGCGGCGCCGGAGCGGATGGCTTCCTCGGCGAGGGAGACGGCCGAGAGCCAGTCGCGGCGGGTGTCGGAGGCCACCACGAGGGCGGCGGCTCCGAGGCAGACCGTGCGGGTGGCGACGCGGCCGGCGTCGCCGGAGAGGATGGACAGGAAGTGGGCGACGGCCGTGGTGGGGTCGGTGGCCGGTCGCAGGTCGGCGAAGGAGCCGTCGCCCGGGGTGAGTTCGCCGGGGCGGATGATCCGGGTCAGGGAGTTCTCCCCGTGGATGGTGTTGGTCGCGAAGGGCAGCAGCTCGTCCGCGCCGGTGTCGTTGGAGGTGAGCCAGATCCGGCGGGTGGTGGTCGCGGCGAGCCGGCGCAGGGTGTCCAGGGGGGCGGCCCCGGAGACGCCGGTGACCTGGGCGGTCACCGGGAGGTCGGCGAGGAAGGGGCCCAGCGCGTTCAGGAAGCGGCCGAAGGGTTTCATGCTGTGGGGGGCCACGGTGCGGGCGAGGCGGGTCAGTTGGGTGGGGTAGACGAAGGGTCCGGCGAAGGCGATGCCGTGGGCGGCGAGGGTGTCCTCGGTCTGGGCGTAGGAGGAGGTGAGACGGACACCGAGCCGCTCGAGCAGGTCGACGGAGCCCAGTGAGCTGGTGTAGGCGCGGGAGCCGGTTTTGACGACCTTGACCCCGGCTGCCGCGGCGACGAACGCGGAGGCGGTGGAGATGTTGAAGGTCTTGGGTCCGCCGCCGGTGCCGACGACGTTCACGGTGCCTTCCCAGGGGGTGGCTGCCGCCCGGGCCGGCCGGCGCTCGGCGAGCGAGTCCAGCAGGTGGCGCAGGGTCTCGTGGTCGGGGAGCCGGCTGGTCAGGGAGGCCAGCAGGGCGAGGACCTGGGCCTGGTCCAGGCCGCCGTCGCCGAGCTGGTCCCACCAGGACCGCCAGGTCTCGCGGCCGACCGGGGCTCGCTGTTCCAGCAGGCCGGTGAGTGCGTCGTGCACGGTCGCTCTCCGTCTCGTGTGCGTCGGGTCGGGGGTGGTGGCGGGGGCCGTTCAGGCGGCCGCGGTGCGGCGGGATTCGGTGATGAAGGTGTCGATCGCCTCGACGCTGCGGAAGTTGTTGGGGTCCAGGTCGGCGTCGCCGATGGCGAGCTCGAAGCGGTCCTCGACCCAGGCGATGAGCTTGAGGACGCCCAGGCTGTCGATGACTCCGTCGTTGAGGAGGTCGTGGTCGGCGGCGAGTTCGGTGGCGGCGGTGCCCGGGAGGAACTCGGTGATGACGAAGTTCTTGATGGTGTCGACGTTGCTCATGACGGGATTCCTTCGGCGAGAGGTGTGGAGAGGGGTGCGGTGATGCCGGTGGCCGGCCGGTCGAGTCGGTCGAGCGCCTTGCGGTCGACCTTTCCGGTGGCGGTCTTGGGCAGCGGCGTTTCGGTGACGGTGAGTTGGTGCGGTACGGCGGCCCTGGGCAGGTGGCGGGCGCAGTGGGTGCGCAGTTGCAGGCCGGTCAGGGTGGAGCCGGGGGTTTTGTGGACGGCGGCGACGAGTCGTTTGCCGGCGATGGGGTCGGGCAGGGCGGCGACGCCCGCTTCCAGTACGTCGGGGTGTTCGTGCAGGATCCGTTCGATCTCGGCGGTGTTGACGGCGACGCCGCGGACCTTGACCTGGAAGTCGGTGCGTCCGCTCAGGTGCAGGGTGCCGGCCGCGTCGCGTCGTACGAGGTCGCCGGTGCGGAACCAGCGGCGGTCGTCGAGGCCGAGGGGGTGGCCGGTGAACTTGTCGGTGTGGCGGGTGCGGTCGAGGTAGCCGCGGGTCTGGAAGGGCGTGGAGACGAAGAGTTCTCCGCTGCCGGCTCCTTGGACGGGGGTGTGGGTGTCGGGGTCGATGATCAGGGCGCGTACGCCGGGCAGTGGGCGGCCGATGGGGACGGGTGTGGTGGGGGCCGCGGTGGGGTCGACCTCGTGGAGGAAGCTGTCGTTGGTCTCGGTGCATCCGTAGATGTTGTGGATGCGGGCGTGGGGGAAGAGCTGGGGCAGGGCGGCGAGGGTGCGGTCGGCGATGGCGTCGCCGGTGAACATGACGTGCTCGACGCCGGGGAAGGTGTCGCCGGTCTTGGCGGCGGCGTCCTGGAGGAGTCCGAAGGCCATGGGGACGGCCTGGACGATGTCGACGCTGTGGTGGAGGACCAGGTCGCGCAGGTGGCGGCCGTGGGCGGCCAGGGCCGGGTCGACGAGGACGACGCGTCCGCCGCGGGCGAGGGTGGTCCACACGTCGAGGAGGCAGAGGTCGAAGTTGAGGGGGGCGTAGTTCAGGACGGTGCGTCCGGGTCCGATGCCGAAGGCGTGGCCGGCCCAGCGGGTGAACCGGTCGACGGCGTCCAGGCCGAGCGGGACGATCTTGGGGAGGCTGGTGGATCCGGAGGTGGTGAGCATGAAGGCCACCTCGGCGGCCTCGGCGGCCGGCAGCGGCCGGGCGGTGACCTCGGGGTTGGGGGTGACGCGGGGGCTCTGCCCGCCGGGGGCCAGTACCCGGGCGCAGCCGGCCTGGGCGAAGAGGTCGGCCAGGAGGGTGTCGGCGAGGGCCGGGGACGGCAGGAGCAGGGGGCGCCGGGCCAGCAGGCAGGCCAGGACCAGGGCGAGGGCTGCGGGTGATTTGTCGGCGAGGATGCCGACCGGTTCGCCGGGGGCGAGGTCCAGGTGTGCGAGCCGGTCGCGTTCGCGGCCGGCGAGCTCGTACAGCTCGCGGTAGGTGGTTTCCTGCCCGTTGAAGAGGAGCGCGGTGGCGTGGGGGCGGTCGCGGACCTGGGTCAGGAAGCCGCCGAGGAGGCCGAGTTCGGCGGCGGGGGCGCTACGGTGCGCGGCGGCGGTGCGGGGGGTGCGGGGTGCGGTCATCGGGGGCCTCCGGTTGCGGGGGCGGCGAACTCGATCCAGCCGGACTTCACGGCGGCCCCCTTGGGGGTTTTGCAGGTGAAGCGGACGACGCGGGCCTCGGCGTCGGGCTGGAGGGTGACCTCCAGCGGGATGCCGGGGGGTACGGGGGCGGAGAAGCGGCAGCCCAGGCCGCGGACGCGGGCGGAGTCGCCGGCTGCGAAGCGGTCGGTGGCCTCCTCCACGGCGAGGGCGACCACGCTCATGCCGTGGGCGATGACGGTGTCGAAGCCGGCGCCGCGGGCGGCGTCCTCGTCGAGGTGGATGGGGTTGAGGTCGCCGGAGGCGTGGGCGTAGGTGGTGATCCAGTCGGTGGTCAGGGCGTGGACGGCGCTGTGGGGTTCGCCGGCGCCCAGTGGGGCGGGGGCGGGGGGGCCGCCGGCGATGTCGCCGAAGGGCTCCAGCAGGCTCGCGCCGACCAGCAGGGCGGAGATGACCAGTTCCGCGAAGGGTTCGGGGCCGTCCTCGCCGGTCAGGCGGACCCGTAGCGCGATGCGGGCGCCGCGCGGTTCCTTGCGGATGCCGGCCACGTCCAGGGTGACGGTGACCTGCTCGCCGGGGCGGACCGGGCGCAGGGTGCGGATGTCCTGGCCGAGGTGGACCACGGAGACGGGGCCGGGCTCGGCCGCGGTGAGCGCGGCGACGGTCTGTTCGGCGACGGTGTGGGCCAGGACGAAGGTGTGGACGGGCGAGGCCTGGCCGGGGCGGGCGGTGGGCAGGCCGCGGCGGGCGGCGCCGCGGTAGTCGGTGATCTCGGGTTCGGTGACGGTGAGCGTGCGGACCGGGGAGGGCAGGGAGAGGGTGGTCATACCGGCGTCACCACCACGGAGGAGTTGTGGCCGCCGAACCCGAAGGAGTTCGTGATCGCGGGTCCCGGGCGCACGGCGCGGGGTGCGCCGTGGACGACGTCGATGTCCATTCCTGGCTCCTGCTGTTCGTGGTTGGCGGTGGGCGGCACCTCGCAGTGGCGCATGGCCTGCACGGTGGCGATGAGTTCGACGGCTCCGGCGGCGCCGATGAGGTGGCCGATGACCGACTTGGGTGCGGTGACGGGCGGCTGGGCGGTGCCGAACACCTTGGTGAGGGCGGCGGCTTCGGAGCGGTCGTTGTACGGGGTGGA
Source organism: Streptomyces sp. NPDC097617 (assembly GCF_044761485.1). Classification (NCBI taxonomy): domain Bacteria; kingdom Bacillati; phylum Actinomycetota; class Actinomycetes; order Kitasatosporales; family Streptomycetaceae; genus Streptomyces; species Streptomyces sp. NPDC097617. The sequence goes on along the minus strand of NZ_JBIWCL010000044.1, from coordinate 16,644 downwards.
GGTGCCGTGGGCGTTGACGTGGACGATGTCGGTGGCCTGGAGGCCGGCGTCGGCGATGGCGGCGGTCATGGCGGCGGCGGCGCCGGCGCCGTCGGGCAGGGGCATCGCGAGGTGGTGGGCGTCGGCGGTGGCGGCGTATCCGGCGACGAGGCCGTAGGTCTTCGCGCCGCGGGCGCGCGCGTCCTCGAGGCGTTCCAGGACGACGAAGCCGGCTCCCTCGCCCATGACGAACCCGTCGCGGTCCTTGTCGAAGGGGCGGGAGGCGTGTTCGGGGTCCTCGTTGCGGAAGGAGACCGCGCTGAGGTTGCCGAAGCCGGCCAGGGTGACGGGGGTGAGGGTGTGTTCGGTGCCGCCGGCGATGACGAGGTCGGCGCGGTGGGTCTGCAGGAGCATCAGGGCGTGGCCGATGGCGTCGGCGCCGCTGGCGCAGGTGTTGGCGACGGTCAGGGCGGGGCCGGTCCAGCCGAGCCGGATGGCGATGTGGGCGGCGGCCGCGTTGGGCATCGTCATGAGGGGCATGAGCGGGTTGACGCGGGCCGGGCCGCCTTCGGCGAAGTGGGCGGACTCCAGGTCGCTGGTGGCGCGCCCGCCGACGGCGTTGCCGACGACGATGGCGGTGCGGCCGGCTTCGGCGGTGGGCGATCCCGCGTCGTGGTGGGCGGCGAGGGCGGCGGCGGTGCCGTAGTGGGCGAAGGGGTCCATGCGGCGGGCTTCCTTGGCGGGGACGAGCCCGGCGAGGCCTTCCAGGCCGCGGACCCGGCAGCCGATGCGCACGCGGTGGCGGCTGAGGTCGATGTGGGTGAGTTCGGCGGCGGTGGAGCGGCCGGCGCGCAGTGTGTGCCACAGCTCGTCCGGGGTGCACCCGCCGGGGGTGACCACGCCCATGCCGGTGATGGCTACGGGCGGCCGGGCGGTGCTGCCCCTGGACGGTGAAGGCATGTCTGCTCCCTGAGGCGGACTGAGAGGTGCGAAAGGGGGTGCGGGGGCTGTGGGGCGCTCAGATGATGCGGCACTCACGGGCCGAGGTGATGAGGGCATCGGCGGCGAAGTCGATGTCGGCGGTGGTGTGGGCGGCGGTGATGGCGATGCGCAGCCGGGCCAGGTCGTTGGGGACGGCCGGGGTGACCACCGGGAGGCCGATCGCGCCGTTCTTGCGGTAGGCGGTCGCCAGGTCGTAGGCGGACTCGTCGGAGCCTGCGATGACGGGGACGACGGCGGTCTCGCTGTCGACGGTGCTGATGCCGGCCTTGTTCAGGAGGGTGCGGAAGCGTGCGGATTCGCGCTGGATGAACTCCACCCGCTGCGGTTCGCGCTGCATGATCCGCAGGGATTCCAGGGCGGCGCCGGTCTGTGCTCCGCCGAGGGCGGCGGAGAAGAGGAAGGGGCGGGCGGCGTAGCGCAGGTGGTGGACGAGTTCGGCGGAGCCGGCGACCCAGCCGCCCATGGAGGGGATGGCCTTGGAGAGGGTGCCGAGCTTGATGTCGACCTTCGCCTCGTAGTGGAAGTGCTCCTCGATGCCCTTGCCGGTGGCGCCGATGACGCCGAGGGCGTGGGCCTCGTCGACCATCAGGAGGGCGTTGTGGGCGTCGCAGACCTTGCGGAGGTCGACCAGGGGGGCGATGTCGCCGTCCATGGAGTAGACGCTGTCGACGATGACCAGGCGTACGCCGGTGTCGGGGGCGGCGGCCAGGCGGCGCTCCAGGTGGGTGACGTCGTTGTGGCGGAAGCGGGTGACGGTGGCGCCGGAGAGCTTGCAGCCGTCGACGATGCTGGCGTGGTCGTACTTGTCGATGAAGACGGTGTCGCCGGGGCCGACGATGGCGCCGACGGTGCCGACGTTGGCGGCGTAGCCGGAGCCGAAGACCAGGGCGCGCTCGCGGCCGGCGACCTTGGCGACCTCGGCCTCCAGTTCCTCGTGCAGCGGGGTGGTTCCGGCGAGGGCGCGGACGCCGTGGTTGCCGGTGCCGTAGCGGTCGACGGCGGCCTTGGCGGCGGAGACGACCCGCTCGTCGCCGGCGAGTCCGAGGTAGGAGTAGCCGGACATCATCAGCAGGCGGCGGCCGTCCTGGTCCGCGTAGGCGGAGTCCCGCTCGGCGGTGTAGGCGACGAAGCTGTTCTTGCGGTTGGGCTCGTACTCCAGGGAGCGGACCCGGTCGCGGAAGTAGGCCAGCTTCGGCTCGAGGCGGTCCCAGCCAGCGGATGCGTTCACGTGCTTCTCCTCGTCGCGATCGTCCGGCGGACCCGGAACTCCATCGATGCCCTGCCGTTTCTCCGGCCGGGCTCTAGTGGAATTCCATTAAGGCTCGGGGGGCGCAATAGCAGCGCAAGAGGAGGACTGCAGCGGGACTGCAGCGGGACTGCAGCGGTGCTCGAAAAGTGAAAGGGAATGCTCGGACCTCGGGTTTCATTCGGATAGGAAATGTTCATCGACCGCTGTTGACATGCCGAGAAGGCCCGCCGGTATCCTCTGAATCGCACGAACTTGGGGGACACGGCCGGAAGCCGACCGTTTCGGAGTGTGCATAGTGCTGATCAGACTCATAGGTCTTGTCACGATCGAGCCGGACGGAGCACCGCCTCAACACCTCTCGAGCGCACAGGCGCAGGTCGCGTTCGCCCGGCTGCTGCTGGAGCGGGCGGGCGGCACGGACCGTGACCAACTGGCCGAAACCGTATGGCCCGAGGGCCTGCCGGACACCTGGGCGTCGGCGCTGCGGAGCCTGGTGAGCCGGGTGCGTACGTTCGTCACGACGCCGCAGGACCGGCCGGGGGCCACTCCCCTGGTCTCCCAGGGCGGCCGTTACGTCCTGCGGGTGCCGCACGACGTGGCGGTGGACGTGGAGGTCGCGGAGACCGCGCTGGCCGAGGCGGCCGAGGCGTATGCGGAGGGGGCGTTCGCGGTGGCGCAGCAGCTCGCAGCCGGCGCGGTGTCGAACCTGCGCGGCTCGTTCCTGCCCTCGCACGAGGGCGAGTGGGTCAACGCGATGCGCGAGCAGCTGGAGGAGTTGCGGCTCAAGGCGCTGGAGACGGCGAGTCTGTCCTCCTCGGCGCTGGGCGACGAGCATCACGCGCTGCGGTACGCGGAGGAGGCGGTGCGCCGGGCCCCGTTCAGGGAGAGTGCCTACCGGTGCCGGATGGCGGCCCATACCCGGGCCGGTAACCGTGCGGAGGCGCTGCGCAGTTATCAGCAGTTGCGGGAGGTGCTGGCTGAGGAGCTGGGTATCGACCCGGCGCCCGAGACGGAGGCCGCGTACCTGGAGCTGCTGCGCACGCCGGAGCCGCGGCCGCCGGTGCGTCAGCTCGCCTGCCTGGACCCGGTGCTGATGGGGGTGTTCGAGGTGGATCACCGGATGCCGGTGCCGCGTCCGTGTTCGCTGGCCGACCACGGGTGCGTCACGCACCGGATGTCGTCCTCCCCCGCCGCCTGATCCGGGCGTGCGGGAGCCGCCGCCGCGCTGGTGCGCGGCGGCGGCTGCGTGTGCCCGCGTACGCCCGTATGCCCGGACGCCCCGTATGCCGGTGTCCCCGTATGCCGGTGTCCCCGTATGCCGGTGTCCCCGTATGCCGGTGGGTCTTGTGTGTCGGGGGTGGGCGGGGGCCGGTTGTGGGGGACGCCGGGCGGCCCCGGCCTCCTGTGGGGGGTGGAGGAGGCCGGGGCCGGGGGGCGAGCGGCGGGGGGATCAGGTGATGGACACGCCGCTGTCGATGCTGATGACCTGGCCCGTCATGCAGTCCTGGTCGAGGAAGAGGCCGACGCTGCGGGCGACTTCCTCGACGGTGACGAACCGCGGGATGGGGGCCTTGTCCTCCATGCCCTCGATGACCCGGTCGGGCAGGGTGTTGGTCATGCCGGTGATCATGAATCCGGGGGACAGCGCGTTCACCGTCACCCCGCGGCGTCCGCACTCCGAGGCGAGGGTGCGGGTGAAGCCGATCAGTCCGGCCTTGGAGGCCGAATAGGCGGTCTGGCCGGCCGTCGCGATGATGCCCGACGGTGACACGATGTTGATCACCCGGCCCCAGCGCTGGCGCAGCATGTGCGGCACCGAGACGCGGGCGGTGTGGAAGGAGCCGATCAGGTTGGTCTGGATGACCTGGGCCCAGTCGGCCGGGTTCTGCATCGCCATGAGGCTGTCCTTGCGGATGGCCCCGTTGTTGACGAGTACGTCCACCGGGCCGAGTTCGGCCGCGATCTGCGCGTGGATGGCCTGGGTGGCCTCCCACGAGCCGACGTCACCGGTGACCAGGACCGAGGGGTTGGTCAGTTTCTCCCGGACGGCCTCGGCCCCCTGCAGGGAGCTGTTGTAGTGGACGGCGACCCGGCAGCCCAGTGCGTCCAGTTCCAGCGCCAGGGCCTGGCCGAGGCCGCCCGAGGCACCGGTCACGAGAGCGACCGGGGATTCGGGCCGTACGCCCGCACCGTTCTTGCTCATGCCGCGACACCGCCCCATTCCATCAGGATCGAACCCCAGGTCATTCCGGCTCCGAAGCCGGCCAGCAGGACCTTGTCCCCGGTCTTGATCCGGCCCTCTTCCAGGGCCTCGGTCAGGGCGATCGGGATCGAGGCCGAGGCGGTGTTGCCGTATTTCTGGAGGTTGGTGATCAGGGCCTCCTGGCGCAGGCCGGTGTGCGAGAGGATCGAGTTGATGATCCGGATGTTGGCCTGGTGCGGTACGACGTGGTCGATGTCCGCGGCGTCCACCTTGGCGCTCTCCAGTGTCTCGCGCACCGTGCGGACGGTGTAGCGGACGGCGTTGAGGTAGATCTCGTTGCCGTTGATCTGCGCGTAGTGCAGGCCCGCGTCCAGGGTCTCCTGGGTGGTGGGCATGCGGCTGCCGCCGGCGAGGACCTTGAGCGAGCCGGTGCAGGCCCCGTCGGCGCCCAGGTTCCACGCCTTGACGCGGTTCTCCGGGCCCGGCTGCAGGACGATGGCGCCCGCGCCGTCGCCGACGAGGATGGACAGGTCCCGGTCGGCCGGGTTGGCCGTCAGGGTGTGGGTGTCGGAGCCGATCAGGAGGATCGGCCGGGGGTCGATGGCGATCAGGGCCATGGCGGACACGAGCCCGTAGACGAAGCCGGCGCACTCGGAGTTGACGTCGTGCGCGCTGCCGGCGATGTCCAGTTCGTGGTGGACGAACGCGGAGGTCGCCGGGGACGGCTGCTCGGGCGTGGCGGTGGCCACGATGAGGTGGGCGATGTCGGCGCCGGTCAGGCCTGCCTTCTCCAGCGCGCGCCGGCCGGCCTCGACGGCCAGGGAGGCGGTGGTCTGCCCCGGGTTGACCGCCCGCCGCTCACGGATGCCGCAGCGGCTGACGACCCAGTGCTCGTCCACGCCGAATCGTTCGGCGAGTTCGGCACTGGTGACGATGCGTTCGGGTACGGACATGCCCCACCCGGTGATGTCGAAGCCGGTCACGTCACCCCTCGCTACGCCTGAGCCGGGACGAGATCGACGATCTTCGCGTACACGTCACGCAAGGTGGTCGTGTCGTCGAGGTCGGCGAAGAGCGACTCGTCGGCCGGAATGTGCGGGTACTGGTTCTGGAAGCCGTACAGCCACTCCATCAGGTCCAGCGAGTCGACGTCCGCGATGTGCTGGAGCGGGGCGTCGGGGCTGACCTCCGCGGCACCCGAGACGGCCTCGAGCTGGCTCGCCAGTTCTTCGATGGTGGGCAGCGACATGGGGTCGGTCCTCTCTCGGCAATGCAACTCGGCAGTGCGTGTCTGGTTTTCGAGAGTGATGAAATCCCTGCCCCCGCAAGGAAGACGCAACACGGTGGCGGGCCGGATTCGCGGAGCGTCTTGCGCACGCCTTGCGGGGCATCCGGTTTTCTCGACGCGAATTCGGAAAACAAGGCCCGCCGAACACGCAGGAAAGAGGATCAGGATGACAACGGTCGCCCCCAAGTCGGTGGACCCCGAGGTCGATGCGATCAGGCACCACTACGAGGTCAGCAACGATTTCTACCGGCTGCTGCTGGGCCCCACGATGATGTACTCCGGCGGCTACTGGGAGGACGGCGAGGACCTGGTCGCCACTCTCGACGAGGCCCAGGAGCGCAAGCTCGACAAGTTCGCCGAGCTGGCGAACGTGGCCGCCGGCCGGACCGGGCGCGTCCTGGACATCGGCTGCGGCTGGGGCACCATGCTCAACCGTCTGACCACCGTGCACGGTGCGGAGCAGGCCGTGGGCCTGACCCTGTCGCGTACGCAGGAGGCGTTCATCGCCGGCCTGAACAACCCGCGGATCACCACGCTGGTGCAGAGCTGGGCCGACTACAAGGTCGCCGACGACAGCGAGAAGTACGACGCCGCGTTCTGCATCAACGCCTTGGAGCACTTCGTCTCCTCCAACCTGCCGCCCAAGGAGCGCACCAAGCGCTACCGGTACTTCTTCCAGCAGGTCGCGAACGCCCTGAACCCGGGTGCGAAGTTCGTGCTGCACACCATGACGGCCGAGGCGCTGCCGATGAACCGGGCGCTCCTGGACGACCTGAAGTTCCTGCAGCGCTCGGAGTTCGAGGGCTGCCACATTCCGCACCTGAGCGAGCTGAGCGCCGCCGCGGAGGGTCTCTTCGAGATCGACGAGGTCGTCAACGAGCGCGAGTCGTTCGCGATGGCCTGCCGTGCCTGGCTGGTCCTGCTGGCCGAGCGCCGGGACGAGGCCGTGGCCATGGAGGGCGAGGAGGTCGTCTCGCGCTTCGAGCGCTACCTGGACATCTTCGCGTACACGCTCGAGGACAAGTTCTTCAACAACTTCCGCGTCACCATCACGCGCCGTTAAGGAGGTTGACGTGACGAGCATTCTCGAACCGGCCAAGGACGGCGGGACACGTACGGGTGCCGAGGAGCGTCCCGGTGGCGGCGGCCCGACCCGGCACCTGCGGGTCGCGGTCATCGGCACCGGCTTCTCGGGCCTGGGTACCGCCATCCGGCTGCTGCAGTCGGGCATCGACGACTTCCTGGTGTTCGAGCGGGCCGACGAGGTCGGCGGCACCTGGCGCGACAACAGCTATCCGGGTTGTGCGTGCGACGTCATGTCCCACCTCTACTCGTTCTCCTTCGCCCGGAATCCGAACTGGAAGTCGACGTTCGCCTCGCGGGACGAGCTGTACGCGTACCTGCGGGACACGGCCGACCGTTTCGGTGTGCGTCCGCACATCCGGTTCGGGCACGAGCTGGAGGCCGCCCGCTGGGACGAGGGCGAGCGGCACTGGAGGATCGAGACCTCGCAGGGGCAGTACACCGCGCAGTTCCTGGTGACCGGTACCGGCTACCTCAGTGAGGCGGCCGTGCCGGACATCAAGGGGCTGGCGGAGTTCGAGGGGAAGGTCTTCCACTCCTCGAGCTGGGACCACGACCACGAGCTGGCCGGCCGGCGTGTCGCGGTCATCGGCACCGGTGCCTCCGCGATCCAGTTCGTGCCGGCGATCCAGCCGGAGGTCGGGCACCTGGACCTCTACCAGCGCACCCCGGCGTGGATCGGCCCCAAGCCGGACAAGGTCAACTCGGCGCGGCACACGGCGATGCTGCGTTCGCTGCCGGGCTATCAGCAGTTCCGGCGGGGCTTCAACATGTGGGGCCGGGAGATCCTGGCGTTCTTCTGGAAGCGGCCCAAGCTCGCCGAGAAGGTCCAGAAGATGGCCAGCGACCACCTCGAGAAGTCGGTGAAGGACGAGGCGCTGCGCAAGCGGCTGACGCCCGACTACCTGGTGGCGTGCAAGCGGCTGCTGTTCTCCAACACCTGGTACCCGGCGATCCAGCAGCCCAATGTGGAGATCGTCACGGACGGGATCGCCGAGGTCCGGGCCAAGTCGATCGTGGGGGCGGACGGGGTCGAGCGTGAGGTCGACACCATCATCCTGGGCACCGGTTTCCAGGCCACCGACCGTCCGGTGGCGCGCCGGATCTGGGGCCGGGGCGGGGCGCAGCTGCGTGAGGTGTGGAAGGACGGGATGTCCGCGCACCGTGGGACGACCGTCGCCGGCTTCCCGAACCTGTTCATGCTGCTGGGTCCGAACACGGCGCTGGGTCACTCCTCGCAGACGGTGATGATCGAGGCGCAGGTCCAGTACGTCGTGGACTCCCTCAAGCAGGTCGAGAGGCGGGGCCTGGCCAGTATCGAGGTCCGTCAGGCGGCGCAGGACGCCTACAACGACAGGCTCGACAAGCATTTGGAGGGCACGGTCTGGATGTCGGGCGGTTGCAGGAGCTGGTACCTCGACGCGAACGGCCGCAACACCTCGATCTTCCCGACGTACACCTGGCGCTTCCGCCGGGGCACCAAGCGGCTCGACCTGAGCGAGTACCAGCTCGCTTCCCAGGTACGCAAGACCACGCCGGTACCTCACCAGTAGGAGACGTACGAAGATGAGCAGCACCCACAGAACCGCCGCGGGCACCGCCGCCGAGCCGTCCCGCCGCCGTGTCCTGGGCGGGATCGCGACCACTGCCGTCGCGGTCGTCGGCTGGAACGCGGTGTCACAGACCTGGGCGACGGCCGCCGAGGCCGCCGGGAATTCCGATGTCGTCCCGGTGCCGGGGCTGGTCGGGACCCTGGAGACGACGCCGGGCGTGGTCGACGCGTTCGCCAACGACTTCGGTCACCTCTTCGACGGCGCCGCGAGCAAGCCGTGGGCCGTACTGCGGCCGGGCGGCGTGGACGACATCGTCAAGATCGTCAATTATGCGCGGGCCAACAACATCAAGGTGGCCGTCAACGGCCAGGGCGGTACCGGCGCCGACATCGAGTCGCACTCGGTGTACGGGCAGGCGCGTGTGCCGGGCGGTATCTCCATCGACGCGAAGGGGATGTCGAAGATCCTGTCGATCGGCGGCGACCACGCGGTGGTCGAGGCCGGTGTGACCTGGGGTCAGCTGACGGACGCGACGCTGAGGACGGGCAAGACCCCGCCGGCGCTTCCGGACTACCTGTACATCTCCGTCGGCGGCACGATCAGCATCGGTGGTATCGGCGGCACGGTGCAGCGTTACGGTCTGCTGTGCGACACCGTGCAGTCCATCGACATCATCACCGGTGACGGCAAGCTGGTCACCGCGACGGCGACGCAGCGCACGGAGCTGTTCAACGCGGCGCTGTCGGGCGGCGGGCAGGTCGGCATCATCGTCCGGGTCAAGGTCAAGCTGATCCCGGCGCCGACGCGGTCGGTCATCTTCAGCCTGTTCTACGCCAATGTCGAGACCTACCTGGTGGACTCGGAGAAGGTGCTGGCCGACGGCCGGTTCCAGGTCCACGCGGGCGAGATGCTGCAGAAGCCGGACGGCAGCGGCTGGCGCTACAAGCTGGAGGTCGGCGCCACCTACACCACCACGCCGCCGGACCGTGCGGCGCTGCTGTGCGGGCTGCAGGACGTGCGGGCGGACGCGGTCATCGAGGATGTGGCGTTCCGGGACTACATGTTCCGGCTCGACGCGTACGAGGCGGTCCTGAAGGAGGGCGGTCACTGGTACACGCCCAAGCCGTGGCTGAGCATGTTCCTGCCGGCGTCGAAGACCAAGCAGTTCATGAAGCGGGTGGAGCAGGAGCTGGACGCGAACTCGCTCGGTGGCGGGTTCCTGCTCTTCTACCCGTTCTTCACCTCGAAGATCAAGCGTCCGCTGGCGATGATGCCCAACGAGTCGGTGGTCTACCTGTTCGACCTGCTGCGCTTCCCGAACCCGGGTGAGCCCGGTATCCAGGCCATGATCGACCAGAACCGGCGTCTGTACGACATCGCGGTGGGTCTGGGGGCGAAGCGGTACCTGGTGGGTTCGATCCCGATGTCGGGTGCCGACTGGAAGAAGCACTTCGGTAACCGCTGGGCCGGTTTCGTGAACGCGAAGAAGAAGTTCGACCCCGGCAACATCTTCACCCCCGGTCAGGGCTTCTTCGCCTGACAGCGGGAGTCCGACCGGTCGTGAAGTCCCGGCGGCGGGGGCGGGGAGAGGGAACCCGCCCCCGCCGCTTCCTTGTTTTCCCGTATCCAGTGGAGGCTTCGGCATGACGACGTACGACCTGATCGACGAGGCGGTGATCGACGCCCCGGCGGATGCCGTCTGGGACGCGCTCGTCGCGGAGTTCCGCGGGGCCCGGAAGTGGTGGGTGCCGGCCAATACGTTCACCGCGCTCTCCGGCGCTCCGGACGAGGTCGGCGCCTTGGTGGGCGTGACGGTGCACACCAAGGGCGCGGACAAGGGCGGGTTGAAGCTGCGCTTCACCTCGCGGACGGTGGCGGTGGAGCCGGGGCGCCGGCTGGACATCGAGTACGTGGAGGGGGTCTTCCGGGGTCCCGGCAGTTTCCGTGTGGAGCCTTTGGCGGACGGCCGTACCCGGGTCTCGATGCATTTCACCGGCAGTCCGCACGGCTGGCTGAAGGTGCTGGCCAAGGTCGCGGACCTGGGTGCGGAGCATTCCAGGGCCACGCTGGCCGCGTTCGAGTCGCTGGACCGGCAGCTGTCGGCGGTGGCGCGGTGAGCCTGGCGGCGCGGGTCTCGCGTGAGTTGACGGTCCGTACGGACGACGGGGCGGACCTGGAGGTCACCGTGCTGGCTCCGCTGGCGGGCACGCCGGTGGCCGCCGACGTGGTGCTGGTGCACGGCTGGGCGCACACCCGGCGGGTGTGGGGCACGGTCGCGGACCGGCTGATCCGGGCGGGGCACCGGGTGGTGTCCTACGACCAGCGCGGTCACGGGGCGTCCACGCTGGGCCGCACGCCGGTCTCGGTGGAGCGGCTGGCGGCGGACCTGTCGGCGGTGCTGGGTGAGACGGACGCGCGCGAGGCGGTGCTCGTCGGGCATTCGGGCGGCGGGTTCGCGGCGCTGTCGTACGCGGCGACCTCGCCGTCGGCGGGCCGGCTGCGCGGGCTGGTGCTGCTGGGTACGGCGGGGCACGGTCAGGACACTGCGGACAGCGAGGTGAAGATGATGGGCAGTGCCGTCTTCTCCGCGGCGCTGCGCCGGCCGTGGCTGGGCCGCAAGCTGCTGGGTTCCACCATGGGCGCGCAGGTGGATCCGGTGGTGCGGGATGTGAACCGGCAGCTGTTCGCGGGGGCGGTTCCCCGGGTGCGGGCGGAGTTCTTCCGCTGCACGCGGGGCTGGGACGTCCGTGAGGCGCTGAAGGGTGTCTCGGTGGCGGCGGTGGTCCTGCACGGGGAGGCCGACAAGGTGATCGACATCGAGTTGGCGCGGACCCTCGCGGAGGTGATTCCCGGCGCTCGTTTCGAGTCGGTTCCCGGTGCGGGGCACATGCTGCCGCTGGAGCGTCCGCTGCTGGCGGTGTCGGCGGCGATGGAGCTCGCCTCGCGATGATCGAGGAACTCCTGCCTTCGGGCGTCACGTCTTCGGAAGCTTTCGACGACGCGGCGCCCGCTCCGCTTTTTCCGGCCGAGGCGGCGTTGATGGCCGGCCGCCGGGAGCGGCGGCGCCGTCAGTTCGCGACGGCGCGTGCGTGTGCGCGGCGTGCTCTGGCGGATCTGGGGCGGCGGCCTGTGGCGCTGCTGCCGGGGCCGGGCGGGGCCCCGCAGTGGCCTTCGGGTGTGGTGGGCAGCATCACGCACTGCGAGGGGTATCGGGGGGCGGTGGTGGCGGCGGCCGGGATGGTGGCGGCTCTGGGCATCGATGCGGAGCCGGCCGGTCCGCTCCCGTCGGGGGTGCTGGGGCTGATCACCTGTGCGCGGGAGCGCGCGGATCTGGCCGAGTTGGCGGCCGCCGATGCCTCGGTGCCGTGGGAGCGGGTGCTGTTCTCCGCGAAGGAGGCGGCGTACAAGGCGTGGTATCCGGCGACCGGGATCTGGTTGGGGTTTCGTGACGCCACGTTGGTCCTCTCCCCCGCGGGGACGTTCACGGCGACGCTGCGGCCGCCGGTGGCTTCGCCGGTGGACCCGGTGTACGAGGGCCGCTGGCTGGCGGGGCGGGGTCTGGTGCTGACGGCGGTGGTGCGCGGGGCGCGGGCTTTCGCGGGGGTGTAGGCCGTCCGGCCCGCGTGGTGGGTAAGTGGTGCGGGTTCAGGGGGTGTCGAGTACGACGGTGCGGGAGGGGTGGGCGGGCTGGGGTGCGCTGGCCTGGCCGGCGCCGTTGCGGAATTCCTGGGGGCTGATGCCGCGGACTCTTTTGAAGGCGGTGGACAGGGCGAAGGCGGAGCTGTAGCCGACGCGTCGGGCGACGCCCGTGACGGTGGCGTCCGGTTCGCGCAGCAGGTCGGCGGCGAGGGCCAGGCGCCAGCCGGTGAGGTAGGCGACGGGGGGTTCGCCGACGACGTCGGTGAAGCGGCGGGCCAGGGAGGCCCGGGAGACGCCGACTTTCACGGCGAGTTCCTCCACGGTCCAGCCGTGGAAGGGGTTTTCGTGCAGGAGGCGCAGGGCGGGGCCGACGACGGGGTCGCTCTGCGCGCGGTACCAGGCGGGGGCGCCGCTGCCGGGGGCGGCGAGCCAGGTGCGCAGGACGCCGATGAGCAGGAGGTCCAGGAGGCGGTCCAGGACGATTTCCTGGCCGGGTTCGTCCTTGGAGATTTCTGTGGTGAGCAGGGTGACCAGGGTGTTGTCGGCGGCTTCGGCGGGGCGGACCAGGATGGTGGGCAGGGCGCTCAGCAGTCGGCGGCCGATCTCGCTGGGGGCCTGGTAGGTGCCGCTGAGCATGATCGAGGAGCCGGCGTCCTGGAAGGCCTGGCCCCAGGTGCGGACGCCCAGGGCCATGGTGTCGGTGACGTCCTCGCCCTCCTGGGTGCTGCAGCGCTGTTCGGGGCCGACGGTGATCTGGACGGGGGTGTCGGGGGTGTCGGCGACGGTGTAGGGGTCGGGGCCGCGTACGACGGCGACGTCTCCGGGGCGGATCAGGACGGGGGTGGCCCGGTCGGGGAGCAGCCAGGCGTTGCCGTGGACCATGGTGACGACGGAGAGGGGGGCCCGGTCCTCGACGCGCAGGGACCAGGGCGGGTTGAAGACGGATTTGAGGAGGAAGGCTCCGCGGGCTTTGGGGCCTTCGAGCAGTCCGGTGAGCGTGTCCATGTCCTCATCCTCTCGGACGGCGTGGCGAAGCGCCCGCTCTCCCGCGGGGGACGGAAAGAGAGCGGGCGCCGTTCGCGGGGTGGGGGGTGGGGTGGCGGTGGTGGAGGGGTCAGGTGGCCGAGGCGCGGCCGTGCAGGGTCAGTGCGCGGCCCAGGGCGGCGAGGGCGGCTGTGCAGGCGAGGGTGCGGACGAGGTTGCCGGAGGTCCAGCGGCCGCCGAAGCGGGAGCGGGCGGCTGCGGCGTCGGCGCCGGCGCGTGCGAGCTGGTTGTTGAGGGGGATGTTGACGATGGCGGTGACGGCCAGCGACAGTCCGTAGAGGGCGAAGGCGATCCAGCCCCAGCGGGCGGCGTCGGGGCGGCCGCCGCGCTGCTGTTGTGCTGCGGCGACGCCGGTGGCGAGGAAGGCGCCGAGGAAGAGGAGGCCGAACAGGCCGTTGTCGATGGCGTCGTTGATGTTGCGCATGGCGGTGACGTAGGTGTGGTCGTCGCCGCGTCCGAGGCCGGGCATCACCGAGATGTCGAAGGCGAAGTAGAGGCCGGCCATCAGGCCGGTGCCCACCGTCGCGGCCACCAGGGTCACGGATTGCGTGGTCGTGCCGGTCACTTCAGAATCCCCTTCAGTGTGCGGGTGTAGCGCCGGTGCAGGAGGGTGGAGCCGATCAGGCGCACCGGTGGTGGGATGGTCGCGGCGACGTGGGCGACCGATTGTCGTGGGGCGCCGTCGAACATCCAGGGCTGGAGGTGGGTCATGACGCGCAGGGGTGCGCTGGCGACGACTTTGCGTTCTTCGGCCAGGTAGGCGCGTTCGCCGAGGCGTTCGAAGACGGGGAAGACGATGCGTTCCTCGTCGCGGAGGTGGTCGCGCAGGACGCCTTCGAAGGTCTGGGCGGCTCGTACGAGGCCGTCGCCGCGGTGGGCGACGGCGGTGGCGACGGCGCTCATGGCGGCGTCGAGTTCCTCGTGGTCCTCGTGGAGTTCGCGGGCCTGGGCGTCGAAGTCGGCGTCGCGGCGGCGCAGTCCGGGCCACAGGACGTCGTCCTCGCTGGTGTGGTGCCATTCGATGGTTTCGCGCAGCTGCTGCCACCAGGGGGTTCCTGCGCCGTTCCACGCCGGGGCGGCGGTGCGCAGGCGGGCTGCGTCGCGTCGCATGGCGATGTGCATGAGGGCGAATCCGTGGAAGTACGGGGGGAGGGTGTGGAGTCCGTGTTCGCTGGAGTACGTCCGGGGCGTGGGCATGGGAACCTCCTGTGCCCCGAGTACCGGGCGGCGGCCGTACCAGAGTCGCCGCCCGGTCAAGGAGCGAAAGGGATGGAGCGGGTGGTGAGCAGCCGGTGGTGGGTCAGACGTTCCAGACTCCGGTGGCGGCGGCCTCGCGGGCGAAGTCGGCGAAGTCCTTGGGCTTGCGGCCCAGGGCTTCCTCGACGCCGTGCACCAGGTGGGCGTTGCGGCCGTCGAGGATCATGGTGAAGAGGTCGGCGAACTCCTCGGGGAGGCCGTTCTCGCGCAGGACCGCGCGGTACTCCTCGTTGGTGACGGAGATGTACTTGATGTCGCGGCCGGTGGCCGTGGACAGTTCGGCGGCGACGTCGCTGTAGCTGAGCAGGCGCGGGCCGGACAGTTCGTAGGTCTTGCCGATGTGCTTGTCGTCGGTGAGGGCGGCGACGACGACGTCGGCGATGTCGTCGGCGTCGACGAAGGCTTCGACGGCGTCGCCGGTCGGCAGGGCGATCTCGCCGGCCAGGACGGGCTCCAGGAAGAAGCTCTCGTTGAAGTTCTGGTTGAACCAGCTGGAGCGGACGATGGTCCAGTCGGCGCCGGAGGCCTTGAGGTTGTTCTCGCTGACCTCGGCGGCCTCCTCCCCGCGGCCGGACAGGAGGACCAGGCGGCGGGCGCCCTGGGCGACGGCGACCTTGGAGAATTCGGCGACCTGTTCGGCGGCGCCGGGGAAGGCGAGGTCGGGGTAGTAGGTCACGTAAACCCGGTCGACGCCTTCGAGCGCCGGTACCCAGGTGGCGGGCTCGTGCCAGTCGAAGGCGGGTGTGCCGCTGCGGGAGCCGATGCGGACCTGGCGGCCCTGGGCGGTGAGCTTCTCGGCGACGCGTCGGCCGGTCTTGCCGTGACCGCCGATGACGAGGGTGATCTGCGTGTTCTGCGCGTTCTGAGTCATGAGTACAGTCAAGTCCAGTCTCGCGAGACGGGCCATAGCCACAAAGCTCAGTTCCATATGCGTGCGTCTACGGGTGGTGGCCCGGAGTGCGACGGTGAGCTGGTGGCTTCGGCGTGAGCGCGAGAATCGTAGGCATGGCTCCGGGGGGCGGGCCAGGGCGTCCCGAGCGGTTGTGGACGCTTCGTGGACGCGTCCTCGAGCGGGTCTCGAGCGGTCCGGTGCGGGGGCGGTGCGGGGGCGGTGCGGGGGCGGGGGGCGGGGGCGGGCCGTCTGCGACGGGAGTCGAGCGGTTCTCATGTCGTACCGGGCACGATCGGCCCCGGAGTCACCACCCCGGCGCTGGGAGGCCGCATGAACGCCACTCCGGATCATCCGGAGCTCGACCGGTTGTCCGCCGACCTGGCGGGCCTGCTCGGACGGATCGGGCTCGACCCGTCCGGCGGGCGGCCCACGCGCCGGGACCGCCTCGACATCCGTTTCGCGGCCTCGGCCGCCCGCCATCCGGGCCGTGTCGCCGTCCGGGACGCGCTGGCCGGGGCGACGTATCTGGAACTGGAGTGGCTGGCCGACGACATCGCGCGGCGGCTGTCGGGGCGTGCGGGTCCCGGCTCGGCCGTGGCCGTGCGGGCCGGGCGCTCGTGCATGACGGCGGGCGCCGTGGTGGGTGTGCTGCGGGCGGGGGCGGCGGTGCTGCCTCTGGAGCCCGGGCACAGTGCGGGTCTGCAGGAGTTCTTGATGCGCGACGGCGGCGCGGAGATCGTCCTCTCGGACTGCGGGCTGCTGCGCGGGGAGATCCCGGTGGTCAAGACGGGCGGGTTCGTCATCGCGGTGCGGCCGCCGGTGGCGGTGCGCCGCGAGGTGGCGCCGGGGACGGCGTTCATGGCGCTGCCGGCGGGCGGTGATCCGGGGCGGGCGGTGGCGGTGCGGGCGGTGTCCCACGCGGATGTGCTGGCGTGGGTGGACAGTTGTGTGCCGATGCTGGGGGCGGGCCTGGACGACGTGTGGACGCACCTGCACCCGCTGGGCCTGGATCTGGGCATGCGGGAGATGTGGGGTCCGCTGCTGTCGGGCGGCCGTGCGGTGGTCGTGGACGGGGACACCGCGCGCGACGCGCGGGCCCTGGTGCGGCTGCTGGCGCGGGAGGGGGTGACGGTGGTGACGCAGCTGCCGTCCGGGTTCGCGCGGCTGAATGCGGCGGCCCGCGGTTCGGGGCTGCCGGCGCTGCGGCACGTGCTGCTGTCGGACGGGCCGGTGGACGGTGCGGTGCTGGCCGCCTGGCGGGCCGCCGGGATCGCCCCGCAGGCGCTGACCTGGGACGTGACGGGGTCGCCGACGGTGCTGTGAGGTGTGCGGGTACGGCCCGAAGGGCCCCGGACGGTATGGGCGGTTTCTAGGGGTCCTCGCAACACCTGATGGCTTACGTGGTTGTCAGTAGATCACGCAGGCGCTCGGCTGGGGTTCTCCAGCCGAGCGTTT
>NZ_JBIWCL010000043.1:0-36438 GCF_044761485.1 Streptomyces sp. NPDC097617 | reverse complement strand
AAAACGCTCGGCTGGAGAACCCCAGCCGAGCGCCTGCGTGATCTACTGACAACCACGTAAGCCATCAGGTGTTGCGAGGACCCCTAGAAACCGCCCTGCGGGGAGGGGCCATTCGCACTCCGTTCTTCGCGCGGTCCAGATCGTGATATAGGTCTAAACCAATTCCCGGCTACCCCTTGTCACCTGGGCCGCTGACTGATGAGCTATGCCCGGGGACACAACGGACACCCTGGGAAAGGGAGATGTCGTGAGCAATGAAAGCCTGGCCAATCTGCTCAAGGAGGAGCGGCGGTTCGTACCGCCCGCCGATCTGGCCGCCGCCGCCAACATGACCGAGGCTGCGTACACACAGGCCGACGCGGACCGGCTGGGCTTCTGGGCCGAGCAGGCCCGGCGGCTGACCTGGGCCACGGAGCCGACCGAGACGCTCGACTGGACGAACCCGCCCTTCGCGAAGTGGTTCGCGGACGGCAAGCTCAACGTCGCGTACAACTGCGTGGACCGCCACGTCGAGGCCGGCAACGGCGACCGCGTCGCCATCCACTTCGAGGGCGAGCCCGGCGACAGCCGCGCGATCACCTACGCCGAGCTCAAGGACGAGGTCTCCAGGGCCGCCAACGCCCTGACCGAGCTGGGCGTCGAGGCCGGCGACCGGATCGCCGTCTACCTGCCGATGATCCCCGAGGCCGTCATCGCGATGCTCGCGTGCGCCCGCCTCGGCGCCGCGCACTCCGTGGTCTTCGGCGGCTTCTCCGCCGACGCCGTCGCCTCCCGCATCCAGGACGCCGACGCCAAGCTGGTCATCACCGCCGACGGCGGCTACCGCCGCGGCAAGCCCACCGCCCTGAAGCCCGCCATCGACGACGCCGTCGCCAGGTGTCCGCAGGTCGAGCACGTGCTCGTCGTGCGCCGCACCGGCCAGGACACCGCCTTCACCGAGGGCCGCGACGTCTGGTGGCACGACGCCGTCGGCCGGCAGTCCGCCGAGCACACCCCGCAGCCCTTCGATGCCGAGCACCCGCTCTTCATCCTCTACACCTCGGGGACCACGGGTAAGCCGAAGGGCATCCTGCACACCTCCGGCGGGTACCTCACGCAGGCCGCGTACACCCACCACGCGGTCTTCGACCTGAAGCCGGAAACCGACGTCTACTGGTGCACCGCCGACATCGGCTGGGTGACCGGGCACTCCTACATCGTCTACGGGCCGCTCGCGAACGGCGCCACCCAGGTGATGTACGAGGGCACCCCCGACACCCCGCACCAGGGCCGGTTCTGGGAGGTCGTCCAGAAGTACGGCGTCACCATCCTCTACACGGCGCCCACGGCCATCCGCACGTTCATGAAGTGGGGCGACGACATCCCCGCGAAGTTCGACCTGTCGAGCCTTCGCGTACTGGGCTCGGTCGGCGAGCCGATCAACCCCGAAGCCTGGATCTGGTACCGCAAGCACATCGGCGGCGACCGCTGCCCGATCGTGGACACCTGGTGGCAGACCGAGACCGGCGCGATGATGATCTCCCCGCTGCCGGGCGTCACCGCCACCAAGCCGGGCTCCGCCCAGCGCGCCCTGCCCGGCATCTGCGCCACCGTCGTGGACGACGAGGCGCACGAGGTCCCGAACGGCGGGGGCGGCTACCTGGTCCTCACCGAGCCGTGGCCGTCGATGCTGCGCACCATCTGGGGCGACGACCAGCGTTTCATCGACACCTACTGGTCGCGCTTCGAGGGCAAGTACTTCGCGGGCGACGGCGCCAAGAAGGACCACGACGGCGACATCTGGCTGCTCGGCCGGGTGGACGACGTGATGCTGGTCTCCGGCCACAACATCTCGACCACCGAGGTCGAGTCGGCGCTCGTCTCGCACCCCTCGGTCGCCGAGGCGGCCGTGGTCGGCGCGACCGACGAGACCACCGGTCAGGCCATCGTGGCCTTCGTCATCCTGCGCGGGAGCGCCTCCGAGACCGAGAGCCTGGTCTCGGACCTGCGCAACCACGTGGGCAGCACGCTCGGCCCGATCGCCAAGCCGAAGCGGATCCTGCCGGTCCAGGAGCTGCCGAAGACCCGCTCGGGCAAGATCATGCGCCGCCTGCTGCGCGATGTGGCGGAGAACCGCGAGGTCGGTGACGTCACCACGCTCGCCGACTCCTCGGTCATGGACCTGATCCAGAGCAAGCTCCCGGCCGCCGGCAGCGAGGACTGAGCCGCGGGTCGAGCGGCACCGGTCGGGTGACACGCGCTGAGTGACACCAGTTGCGTGACACGCGCTGAGTGACACCGGCTGAGACACACCGAAAGGGGCATTCGGCGCGCCGCGCCGGGTGCCCCTTTCGCACTTAAAGTGATGATCGCCGGATACGCCCTCGCGTACACCCTGTAAAATATTCAGAGCGTAAAGAAAGACCACAGGGTGCGCCGGGAAGTCTGGTCGGCAATGAGCTTCGCCATGCCGTCCAACCGACCCCCGGAGGTTTCCCCTCGTGGCCGCGCCCAGCCCCACCGACCGCCAGAGCCGCAAGCTGCTCGGCCTGCTCTCCCTGCCCGAGCGCCGCTTCGTCGCCGACGCCCTGCGCACCGAGACCGTCGGCGGCGTACTTCTGCTCGTGGCCGCGATCGTGGCCCTGGTGTGGGCGAACGTCCCCGCCATCTCCGAGAGCTACACCAGCGTCGGGTCCTTCCACATCGGCCCCGCGTCCCTGGGCCTGAACCTCTCGCTCCAGCACTGGGCGGCCGACGGCCTGCTCGCCGTCTTCTTCTTCGTCGCCGGCGTCGAGCTCAAGCGCGAACTCGTCGCGGGCGATCTGCGCGATGCCCGGGCGGCCGCCCTCCCGGTGATCGCCGCCCTCTGCGGCATGGCCGTACCCGCGGTGGTCTACCTCATCGTCAACATGCTGGGCAACGGCTCCACGGACGGCTGGGCCGTCCCGACCGCCACCGACATCGCCTTCGCGCTGGCCGTCCTCGCCGTCATCGGCACCTCGCTGCCGTCGGCCCTGCGCGCCTTCCTGCTCACCCTCGCGGTCGTCGACGACCTCTTCGCCATCATGATCATCGCGGTGTTCTTCACCAGCGACATCGACTTCCTGGCGCTCGGCGGGGCGTTCGTGGGCCTGGCCCTCTTCTGGTTCCTGCTCCGCCGCGAGGTGCACGGCTGGTACATCTACGTTCCGCTCGCCCTGGTCATCTGGGGCCTGATGTACAACAGCGGTGTCCACGCCACCATCGCCGGCGTCGCCATGGGACTGATGCTGCGCTGCACCCGCCGCGAGGGCGAGCGGCAGTCCCCCGGCGAGCACATCGAGCACCTGGTCCGGCCGCTGTCGGCCGGCCTCGCCGTACCGCTCTTCGCCCTCTTCTCCGCCGGTGTCTCCCTCTCCGACAAGGCCATCGCCCAGGTCTTCACGCGGCCCGAGGCTCTCGGCGTGGTCCTCGGACTCGTCATCGGCAAGACCGTCGGCATCTTCGGCGGCACCTGGCTCGCCGCCCGCTTCACCAAGGCCGAACTGAACGAGGACCTCGCCTGGCCCGACGTACTCGCCGTGGCCTCACTCGCCGGCATCGGCTTCACCGTCTCCCTCCTGATCGGCGAACTCGCCTTCCCCGACGACGCCGTCCTCACCTCCGAGGTCAAGGCCGCCGTACTGATCGGCTCCCTGATCGCCGCCGTGATCGCGTGCGTCATGCTCAAGCTCCGCAACCGCAGGTACCGGGCACTCACTGAGGCCGAGGAGCGCGACGAGGACCACGACGGCATCCCGGACATCTACGAGGAGCACAACCCCGAGTACCACCTGCGGATGGCCCGGATCTACGAGGACCGGGCCGCGGAGCACCGTCGCAGGGCCGAAGACGCGGCCGCCGCCGCGCTCCAAACGACAGCCGGGTCCACCACCGAGGGCGACCGTCCGGCATGATCTGACTGACGACGCAGGACAGCCGCGCCGCCCGGCAGCAGACGACAGAGGGAGAGAGCGATGAGCGCAGTGGACCAAGAGGCGCAGGGAACCGAGCGCACACTCGGCCAACTGGTCGCTTCGGCCACCGCCGAGATGTCCGCGCTGGTGCACGACGAGATCGCCCTCGCCAAGGCGGAGATCCGCGAGGACGTCAAGCGCGTGGGCAGCGGTTCCGCCTCGATGGTGGGCGCCGGAGTGCTCGCGCTGTTCTCCGTCCCGGTGCTGACCTTCGCCGCGGCGTACGGGATCCACAACCTCGGGCTCGGACTCGCATGGTCCTTCCTCATCGTCGGCGGCGCGTTCCTGCTGATCGCGGGCGTGCTCGTACTGATCGGCGTACGCAAGTTCAAGAAGGTCAAGCCGCCGGAGAGGTCCATCGCCTCCGTCAAGCAGACCGCCGCGCTGGTCCAGACCGTCAAGCCGCACCCGCGGCCGGTGAGTGACAAGGCTGTGGGTGTGGCACGCTCGTCCTCATGACAGCGCCCACGCCGGACTCCAGCGTTCCTCCCACAGCTGCCACGGCGGTACGGCTCGACCTTCCGGGCGCACGGCCGGTCACGCACCGGGACGTCGCCGCCAACGGCGCCCGCTTCCACGTCGCCGAGCTGGGTGACGGGCCGCTGGTCCTGCTGCTGCACGGATTCCCGCAGTTCTGGTGGACCTGGCGGCACCAGATGACCGCGCTCGCCGACGCCGGGTACCGGGCGGTCGCGATGGACCTGCGCGGCGTGGGCGGCAGCGACCGCACCCCGCGCGGCTACGACCCCGCCAACCTGGCCCTCGACATCACCGGCGTCGTACGGTCCCTCGGCGAGCCGGACGCCGCGCTCGTCGGGCACGACCTGGGCGGGTACCTCGCCTGGACGGCGGCCGTGATGCGGCCCAAGCTGGTGCGCCGACTCGTCGTCTCGTCCATGCCGCATCCGCGCCGCTGGCGCTCGGCGATGCTGTCGGACTTCGGTCAGACGCGGGCGAGTTCGCACATCTGGGGTTTCCAGCGGCCCTTCGTCCCCGAGCGGCAGCTGGTCGCCGACGGCGGAGCGCTCGTAGGAGAGCTGATCCGGGACTGGTCGGGTCCGCGGCCGCCCGAGGACGAGGATGTGGCCGTGTACCAGCGGGCCATGTGCATCCCGTCCACCGCGCACTGCTCGGTCGAGCCGTACCGCTGGATGATGCGGTCGATGGCGCGCCCCGACGGGATCCAGTTCAACCGGCGGATGAAGCGGCCGGTGCGGGTTCCGACACTGCACCTGCACGGCTCGCTCGACCCGGTGATGCGCACCCGCAGCGCCGCCGGTTCCGGGGAGTACGTCGAAGCCCCCTACCGGTGGCGGCTGTTCGACGGGCTCGGGCACTTCCCGCACGAGGAGGACCCGGTCGCCTTCTCGTCCGAGCTGGTGAACTGGCTGAAGGACCCCGAGCCGGACCGCTGACAGGGCGGCCGGCGCGAGCGGCGACCAGCCCCCGCACAGGCGGCAGTTCGCTCGTACGGTTGTCTTACGAGTATTCAATTGCCTGGCGCATAGGCCAATTGGCCGCCCCTGACGGGGTTACGGACCTTGGGGCACGGGCACAGCTCGGAGTATGAGCTGGACGCACGACTACGGTGACACCGCGCACGAACGCCGCTCGGCAACTACGCCGGGCAGCCACGAGAGGGCCGGCCGGCACGGCCACGACCCCCGCCTCGGGATTCCGCTCATCCTGCGCCGACGGGCCCGCTGGGTCTCCGCGCGCCTGCGCCATCCACGGACGTAGGGACCGCGCGGACCCGGCGGGAGCCGCGTCTCAGAGGGCGCAGCCCTGGCTGTCGACCCGGCGTACGGCGTCCTTGCCGATCCGGATGTCGTCGCGGATCTCGTCCGCCGTCAGCACGTAACCGGTGTTGGGGTCGTCGAGGGACTTCGCGAAGACGACCCCGTACACCTTGCCGTCGGGGGTCAGCAGCGGTCCGCCGGAGTTGCCCTGGCGAACGGTCGCGTACAGCGAGTAGACGTCCCGTCGGACAGTACCGCGGTGGTAGATGTCCGGGCCGTTGGCATTGATCCGGCCTCGTACGCGGGCGGCGCGGACGTCGTAGGCGCCGTTCTCCGGGAAGCCGGCGACGATCGCGTCGCCGCCGCTCGCCGCATCCTTCTCGGAGAACTCCAGCACCGGGGCCTTCAGCTTCGGCACGTCCAGGACGGCGATGTCGCGCGCCCAGTCGTAGAGCACGACCTTGGCGTCGTACAGCTTGCCCTCGCCGCCGATCTGCACGGTCGGCTCGCCGACCCCGCCGACGACATGGGCGTTGGTCATCACCTTGCCGGGCGCGAAGACGAAGCCGGTGCCCTCCAGCACCTTGCTGCAGCTGGGCGCGGTGCCGACGACCTTCACGATGGAGCGCTTGGCCTGCTCGGCCACGGGGCTGCTGGCGAGCGCCGGATCGGGCGCCCGCACCTCGGTGATGGGCTCGTTGGAGAACGGGCTGAAGACCTGGGGGAAGCCGTTGCGCGCGAGGGTGGAGCTGAAGTCCGAGAACCAGGTGTTCGCCTGTTCGGGCAGGACCCGCGACACGCCGAGGAGGACCTTGGAGTTGCGGACCTCCTTGCCCAGGGTGGGCAGCGAGGTCCCGGCGAGCGCGGAACCGATCAGCCACGCCACGAGCAGCATCGCGACCACGTTGACCAGGGCCCCGCCGGTCGCGTCGAGCGCGCGCGCCGGCGACCAGGTGATCTGGCGGCGGAGTTTGCTTCCGAGATGGGTGGTCAGGGCCTGGCCGATCGAGGCACAGATGATGATCACGACCACGGCGATCACGACGACCGTGGTGGACACCTGGGTGCCGTTGTCCGTCACCCGGTCCCAGATCAGCGGGAGCAGGGACACGGCGACGAGACCACCGCCGAGGAAGCCGATCACCGACAGGACGCCGACGACGAACCCCTGGCGGTAGCCGACGATCGCGAACCACACGGCGGCGAGCAGCAACAGGATGTCCAGCACGTTCACGTGGGTCACCGTCTCATGCGCGCCAGTCGAGCGGGACCTGTCGTGACCGGTCCCACGGGCGCTCCCAGCCCGCGAAGTGCAGGATCCGGTCGATCACCCCGGCGGTGAAACCCCAGACCAGGGCCGATTCGACGGTGAACGCCGGTCCCAGGTACCCCCTCGGGTGAACCGCCATGACCCGGTGCTCGGGGTCCGTGAGATCGGCCACGGGGACCGTGAAGACCCGGGCCGTCTCGGCCGGATCCACGGCGCCGACCGGGCTGGGGGCGCGCCACCAGCCGAGCACCGGGGTCACGACGAACTCGCTGACCGGAATGTAGAGCCGGGGCAGCACGCCGAAGATCTGCACACCGGAAGGGTCGAGTCCGGTTTCCTCTTCGGCCTCGCGCAGCGCGGCACGCAGCGGACCGGTGGTGTGCGGATCACCGTCCTGCGGATCCAGCGCGCCGCCCGGGAAGGACGGCTGGCCCGCATGCGAGCGCAGGGTGCCGGCGCGCTCCATCAGGAGCAGCTCGGGGCCGCGGTCGCCCTCGCCGAAGAGCACGAGCACGGCGGACTGCCGCCCGCCGCCGTCCTCGGGCGGCAGGAAGCGGCTCAGCTGCCCGGGCTGGACGGAGCGGGCCGCCTCCACGACGGGATCGAGCCAACCGGGCAGGCCGTCGGTGGTGACGGCCGGGGCGTCGCCCGCACGGGCTCCCACCCTGGCCCCGGTCTCGTCCCGTGTCCCGCGCGTCATGGGCACCCCTGTCCGCGTTGCGTTGTCCAACACCGTCTCCCACACCGCAAACGCGGCCCTGGTATCGATTCGTTCCTGCGTTCCTGCGTGATTGGTGCCCGCCTGCCGGCGCCCTACGTGCCCGCGTCCCGCCCGCCCGCGTCCACCGCGGCGCCGCCCAGCGGCGGAGCCGGCAGCCCCGGATAGTCCGGGGGCGGGGTCAGGCGCTGGCCCGGCTGGCCGCCCTTCTCGTACTTGAGCAGCTTCTTCGCCTTCTCCGGGTCAGTCTCGCCCTCCCCGTACGCCGGGCAGAGCGGGGCGATCGGGCAGGCCCCGCAAGCAGGCTTGCGCGAGTGGCAGATCCGGCGGCCGTGGAAGACGACCCGGTGCGAGAGCATCGTCCACTCGCTCTTCGGGAAGATCGCGCAGATCTCCGCCTCGACCTTCTCCGGGTCCTCCTGCTCGGTCAGCTTCCAGCGGCGCACCAGCCGGCCGAAGTGGGTGTCCACCGTGATCCCCGGGACACCGAACGCATTGCCGAGGACCACGTTCGCCGTCTTTCGGCCCACTCCGGGCAGGGTCACCAAGTCCTCGATCCGGCCGGGCACCTCCCCGCCGAAGTTGTCCCGCAGGGCCTGCGAGAGGCCGAGCAGCGACCTCGACTTGGCCCGGAAGAACCCGGTCGGCCGGATCAGCTCCTCCAGATCCTCGGGGGCGGCCGCGGCCATGTCCTCGGGGGTCGGGTAGGCGGCGAAGAGGGCCGGGGTCGTCTGGTTCACCCGCAGGTCGGTGGTCTGGGCGGACAGCACCGTCGCGACGAGCAGCTCGAAGGGATTGCGGAAGTCGAGCTCCGGATGGGCGTACGGATAGATCTCGGCCAGCTCGCGGTTGATGCGACGCGCCCTGCGCACCATGGCCAGGTGCGATTCCGGCTTGACCGATTTCGGTTTCTTGGCCGAAACTTTGCCCTGCGGGGTGGCCGCGGCCCCCGCGGACGTCTTCACTGGGACATGTTCGCCCACGGCAGAATTTTGGGGCTCCGTCACTCCGGCGGACCCCTTGGCCTGTGCTCTCACCGGCTTATTGGACACCCGGCCAGCCTAAGGCCGGCCGCTGACACCCGCCCGGACCTCAGGTAACACCACTCCGATTGGCCTCACGCCGCACAGCATGCCCGTCCGTCCGGCATCCTTGTGATTGATCGCACTGTTTGAGCCGTCCGGCAAAATGGGGAGCACGGTCCCCTGAGCCGGTCGACATAGGAGAGAGACTCGTGGACGACGTTCTGCGGCGCGCCCCGCTCTTCGCGGCGCTCGATGACGAGCAGGCCGCGGAGCTCCGCGCCTCCATGGGCGAGGTGACCCTCGCACGCGGTGACGCCCTGTTCCACGAGGGCGACCCCGGCGACCGGCTGTATGTCGTGACCGACGGCAAGGTGAAGCTCCACCGCACCTCCCCCGACGGTCGCGAGAACATGCTGGCCGTCCTCGGCCCCGGCGAGCTGATCGGCGAGCTGTCGCTCTTCGACCCGGGCCCGCGCACCGCCACCGCCACCGCGCTGACCGAGGTCAAGCTCCTCGGCCTCGGCCACGGTGACCTCCAGCCCTGGCTCAACGCCCGGCCCGAGGTCGCGACCGCGTTGCTGCGCGCCGTCGCCCGCCGCCTGCGCAAGACCAACGACCAGATGTCCGACCTGGTCTTCTCCGACGTTCCCGGCCGTGTGGCGCGGGCGCTCCTCGACCTGTCGCGCCGCTTCGGCGTGCAGTCGGAGGAGGGCATCCACGTGGTGCACGACCTGACGCAGGAGGAGCTCGCACAGCTCGTCGGCGCCTCGCGCGAGACCGTGAACAAGGCCCTGGCCGACTTCGCGGGCCGCGGCTGGCTGCGCCTGGAAGCCCGTGCGGTCATCCTGCTGGACGTCGAGCGGCTCGCGAAGCGCTCCCGCTGACGCCGGCCACGTCGTAGGAGGGGTCCTGCCCGAACCGGGCGAGGCCCCTCCGCGTTTTCACGGCCCCACGCCGCCGCGCGGAGCTCCGTCCGGCCGACGCACGGCGTTCGGTCGGCCGTCCCGGGCGGCCGGAGGGGCACAGTGGAGCCATGGAGCACAGAGGGCTGGACGCGTACGGGTACTTCGAGCGGGAGGGCTCCCTCGGGCGGGTGCAGGACGAGTTCCGGGGCCTCGTGGCGGCCGTACGGGGGCGCACCTCCGAGGCCTACGGGCGGCGGCTGCACAGTGCGTACCTGTACGGGTCCGTGCCGCGGGGGACGGCCCGGCCCGGGCGGTCGGACCTGGACCTGCTGCTCGTACTGCACCACCAGCCCTCCGACGAGGACCGGGACACCGCCGAGGTGCTCGCGCGCGGGCTCGACGAGGACTTTCCCGAGGTCGACGGGGTCGGCATCCTGCTCCAGGACAAGGTCACCGTGCTGAGCGAGACGGAACGATTCGACCTGGGCTGGTTCCTGGCCTGCCTGTGCACCCCGCTGCTCGGGGCGGACCTGGCCGAGCACCTGCCGCGCTACCGCCCGGACAGCCTGCTCGCCCGCGAGACCAACGGGGACCTCGCCGAGCTGCTGCCCGCCTGGCGGACGCGGGTGCGGGAGGCGTCGACCCCGCAGGAGTACCGGACGCTGTGCCGCGTCTTCTCCCAGCACTTGGTGCGCACGGCCTTCACGCTCGTCATGCCGCGGTGGGGAGGCTGGACCAGCGACCTCGGGGAGTCCGCGGAGATCTTCGGCAGGTACTACCCGGAGCGCGCCGCCCGGCTGCGGGCCGCGGCGGCCCTGGCGCTGGATCCCGTCGCGGACCCGGAGGTGCTGCGCTCGTACGTCGAGGACCTCGGTCCGTGGCTCGCGGACGAGTACACGGCCCGGCACGGCACGAAGACGCCGCGCCAGGGCTAGCGGGTGGCCTCCGGGGCCCGCCTCAGGACGTGTCGGACGGCTCGGCCACCGCGAGGGCCTCGACGGCCTGCTTGGCCTCCAGCAGGCTCGCGCCGGTGATCCGTCGGTACTCCTTGATCGCCGGTATCTGCCGGTCCGCCCTGACCAGGGCGCGTACCTCGTCCATCCCGGCGGGCTCCGGCTCCTCGATGCCGAAGTGCTCCAGCACCAGGGCCAGGCGGCGCTCGGTCCGGTCCGCCTTGTGCTGCAGTCTCTGCACCCGGAGGGTCAGTGTGGAGGTGATCCATCCGGCCGTCGCGATCAGCGCGACAAGCAGGAACACGGTGTTCATTCGAGCCCTCCAGGGATGAGTCCGTGATCTTGAAGGTACTCCAGCTGCGCCCGGACGGACCATTCCGCGGCAGGCCACAAGGACCGGTCCACGTCCGCGTAGACCTGGGTGACGACCTCCTGCGGCGTCACGAAGCCGTTCTCGACGGCGGTCTCGACCTGGGCGAGCCGGTGCGCGCGGTGGGCCAGGTAGAACTCCACGACGCCCTGAGCGTCCTCCAGGACCGGCCCGTGGCCCGGCAGGACGGTGTGCACCCCGTCGTCCACGGTGAGCGAGCGCAGCCGGCGCAGGGAGTCCAGGTAGTCGCCGAGGCGCCCGTCGGGGTGGGCGACGACGGTGGTGCCGCGGCCCAGGATGGTGTCACCGGTCAGCACGGCCCGGTCGGCGGGCAGGTGGAAGCAGAGCGAGTCGCTGGTGTGGCCGGGGGTGGGCACCACGCGCAGCTCCAGCCCGCCGGTGCGGATCACGTCTCCGGCGGCCAGGCCCTCGTCGCCCAGGCGCAGGGCCGGGTCCAGGGCGCGCACCTTCGTACGGGTGAGCTCGGCGAAGCGGCCCGCGCCCTCGGCGTGGTCGGGGTGGCCGTGGGTGAGCAGGGTGAGGGCGATCCGCTTGCCCTCCCGCTCGGCGGCGGCGATGACGGCCCGCAGGTGTGCGTCGTCCAGCGGACCGGGGTCGATCACGACGGCCAGGTCGGAGCCGGGCTCGGACACCAGCCAGGTGTTGGTGCCGTCAAGGGTCATCGCCGAGGCGTTGGGAGCCAGGACGTTCACGGCGCGGGCGGTCGCCGGCCCGGAGGTGACGACTCCGCGGGGCTGTCCGGGCAGTGCGGCGGCATCGGTCATGCCGGGCCTCCGGAAGCTGCGGGGCCTGCGGGATCCGCGGGACCGGTGGGGCCTGCGGGACGGGCAGGACGGGCAGGACGGGCAGGATGGGCGGGACCAGTGGGCCCCGTGGCGCCCGTGGGGCCTGCGGGAGCGGTCGGGTCTCCGGAGCGGACGCGCTTGGTGAACTCGTCGTGCCCCGGCCAGCTGAGCACCAGCTCGCCGTCCTCCAGCGTGGCCCGGGCCAGGACCGGGGCGAGGTCCTGCGCGGTCGCGGCGGCGAGCGCGCCCGCGGCGCTCCCGTACGGCTCCAGGGACCGCAGCGTGGAGATCGTGGGCGGCATCATCAGCAGCTCGCCCTTGTCGTAGCCGGCGGCCGCGTCGACCGGGCGGATCCACACGGTCCGGTCGGCCTCGGTGGAGGCGTTGCGGGTGCGCTGGCCCTCGGGGAGGGCGGCGACGAAGAACCAGGTGTCGTAGCGGCGCGGCTCGAACTCGGGAGTGATCCAGCGCGCCCACGCCCCGAGCAGGTCGGAGCGCAGCCGCAGGCCGCGGCGGTCGAGGAACTCGGCGAAGGACAGCTCCCGCGCCACGAGGGCCTGCCGGTCGGCCTCCCAGTCGTCGCCGGTGGTGTCGCCGACGATCGTGTCCGGGGTCTGCCCGGCGAGCAGGACGCCCGCCTCCTCGAAGGTCTCCCGCACGGCGCCGCAGACGATCGCCTGGGCGGTGAGGGGATCGGTCCCGAGCCGGGCCGCCCAGTCCTCCCGGGACGGGCCCGCCCAGCCGACCTGGTGCTCCTCATCGCGCGGGTCGACCCCGCCACCCGGATAGGCGTAGGCGCCCCCGGCGAAGGCCATGGAGGCCCGCCTGCGCAGCATGTGCACGGCGGGACCGTCGGGGGTGTCCCGCAGGAGCATCACGGTGGCGGCGCGCCGCGGATCCACCGGGACGAGCGAGCCGTCCGCGAGCGCGCGGATGCGGTCGGGCCACTCCGGCGGGTACCACTGGCCTCCGGCGGGGGGCTGCTGCTGACCGTGCTGACCATTCGGCATGGCCGGATGCTACGGCCATCCGGCCCGATGTTCGAGGGTCCCCCGGCACGGTCGGCCCTCACGGGCGGCCCGGCTCCCCGGGTGCGGCACGCAGGACGGGCCGGGAACCGCGCTGCGCGCGACCCGGCCCGTCCGGTGGAAGCCCCCTCGAAGCGGTCAGGCTCCGGCGACCAGCTCGACCTGGATCTCGACCTCGACGGGGGCGTCCAGCGGCAGGACCGCCACGCCGACCGCGCTGCGGGCGTGGACGCCCTTCTCGCCGAGGACCTCGCCCAGCAGCTCGCTCGCACCGTTCAGCACGCCCGGCTGGGCCGTGAAGTCGGGGGCGGACGCGATGAAGCCGACGACCTTCACGACACGCGCGATCTTGTCGAGGTCACCGACGACGGACTTGACGGCGGCCAGGGCGTTCAGCGCGCAGATCGCCGCCAGCTCCTTGGCCTGCTCCGCCGAGACCTCGGCGCCGACCTTGCCGGTGATCGGCATGCTGCCCTTGACCATCGGGAGCTGGCCGGCGGTGAAGACGTACGAGCCCGACCGCACGGCCGGCTGGTACGCGGCCAGCGGCGGGACGACGCCCGGGAGCGTCAGGCCGAGCTCGGCCAGCTTCGCCTCTACAGCGCTCATGCCTTCTCCCGCTTCAGGTACGCCACGAGCTGCTCGGGGTTGTTCGGGCCGGGCACGACCTGGACGAGCTCCCAGCCGTCCTCGCCCCAGGTGTCCAGGATCTGCTTGGTGGCGTGAACCAGCAGCGGGACGGTCGCATATTCGAACTTCTTGGTCATGGGAGCGAGGGTAGTGCCTGTGATGCGGCGAGCACGCCGCACCCGCGGCCGACGCGAGCGACGGAGCTCACCCCCCGAACACTCCGGCAGAACCCCCCGGCA
Organism: Streptomyces sp. NPDC097617; assembly: GCF_044761485.1. Taxonomy (NCBI): domain Bacteria; kingdom Bacillati; phylum Actinomycetota; class Actinomycetes; order Kitasatosporales; family Streptomycetaceae; genus Streptomyces; species Streptomyces sp. NPDC097617. The sequence goes on along the minus strand of NZ_JBIWCL010000043.1, from coordinate 22,781 downwards.
CCACCGGAGCCGAACCGGAGGAATTAGGCTCGGACGCTGTGAGCAGGCTCCAGGTGGTCAGCGGCAAGGGCGGCACCGGCAAGACCACGGTCGCCGCAGCACTCGCGCTCGCCCTCGCACGCGAGGGCGGCCGGACTCTTCTCGTGGAGGTCGAGGGCAGGCAGGGGCTCGCGCAGCTCTTCGGCGCCGAGGCGCTCCCGTACGAGGAACGGAAGATCGCCGTGGCGCCCGGCGGGGGCGGTGAGGTCTTCGCGCTCGCCATCGACGCCGAACGGGCGCTGCTGGACTACCTCCAGATGTTCTACAAGCTCGGTTCGGCCGGCCGCGCCCTCAAGAAGCTCGGCGCCATCGACTTCGCGACGACCATCGCCCCGGGGCTGCGCGACGTACTGCTGACGGGCAAGGCGTGCGAGGCGGTGCGGCGCAAGGACAAGGCAGGCCGGTACGTCTACGACCACGTGATCATGGACGCGCCGCCGACCGGGCGGATCACCCGCTTCCTGAACGTCAACGACGAGGTGGCGGGACTGGCCCGGTTCGGGCCGATCCACAACCAGGCCCAGGCCGTCATGAAGGTCCTCAAGTCCCCCGAGACGGCCGTGCACCTGGTCACCCTCCTGGAGGAGATGCCCGTCCAGGAGACCGCGGACGGCATCGAGGAGCTGCGCGGGGCCGGACTGCCGGTCGGGCGGGTCGTCGTCAACATGGTCCGGCCGCACCATCTGGACGAGGACACCTTGCGCACCACGGCCGGCGACCACCGCGCCGAGGTGGCGAAGGCGCTGTCCCGGGCGGGCCTCGGCGGGGCGCGCCGCGGCGGGCTGGCCGAGCGGCTGGTGGACCCGCTGCTCACGCAGGCCGCCGAGCACGCGAGCCGGGTGGAGCTGGAGCGCGCGCAGCGCGGCGTACTGGCGGGGCTGGACCTGCCGACGTACGAACTTCCCCTGCTCGGATCGGGGATGGATCTGGCCGGGCTCTACGCGCTGGCCAAGGAATTGCGGAAGCAGTCGGTGGCGGAATGAGCGAGGGGGTGGACACCGTGGGCATGGACACTCCGCCGCGGCTGGCGGTCGACCGGCTGTTGGACGACCCGGAGACGCGGATCATCGTGTGCTGCGGGGCGGGCGGGGTCGGCAAGACCACCACGGCCGCGGCGCTCGGCGTACGGGCCGCGGGGCGCGGGCGCAAGGCGGTCGTGCTCACCATCGACCCGGCGCGGCGGCTCGCGCAGTCGATGGGGATCGACTCGCTGGACAACACCCCGCGCAAGGTGGAGACCGTAGGGGCGGGCGACGGCGAACTGCACGCCATGATGCTGGACATGAAGCGGACCTTCGACGAGATCGTCGAGGCGCACGCGGACGGCGAGCGGGCCCGGGCCATCCTCGCCAACCCCTTCTACCAGTCGCTGTCGGCCGGCTTCGCGGGCACGCAGGAGTACATGGCGATGGAGAAGCTGGGGCAGCTGCGGGCCCGGGACGACTGGGACCTGATCATCGTCGACACACCGCCGAGCCGGTCCGCGCTGGACTTCCTGGACGCGCCGAAGCGGCTCGGGTCCTTCCTGGACGGCAAGTTCATCCGGGTGCTGATGGCGCCGGCGAAGGTGGGCGGCCGGGCCGGGATGAAGTTCCTGAATGTCGGTATGTCGATGATGACGGGCACCCTCAGCAAGCTGATGGGGGCCTCGCTGCTGAAGGACGTCCAGACCTTCGTGGCCGCGATGGACACGATGTTCGGCGGCTTCCGCACGCGCGCGGACGCGACCTTCCGGCTGCTCCAGGCTCCCGGCACGGCCTTCCTCGTGGTCGCCGCGCCCGAACCGGACGCCCTGCGCGAGGCGGCGTACTTCGTGGAGCGACTGGCCGCGGAGAACATGCCGCTGGCCGGTCTGGTACTGAACCGGGTGCACGGCAGTGACGCCGACCAGCTGTCCGCCGAGCGGGCGTTGGCCGCCGCAGAGAATCTTGAAGAAGGCGGCATTGTCGATCAGGAGTCCGGGAAAGCTGGACTTCGTGACTCGGGCGCGGAACCCAAGGGAACCGCCGAGACCGCCGGGTCCATCCCGACCTCACGGACAGCACGGACCACGAACCCTCCCGAGACAGGCTCCCCCGGCACCGAAAGCGACGCCGAAGGCGGTACCGCGGTCGACACCGCGGTCGTCGACCGGGTCACGGCAGGACTGCTGCGCCTGCACGCCGAGCGCATGCAGGTGATCGCGCGTGAACAGCGCACACGCGATCGCTTCACCTCACTGCACCCCGAAGTGGCGGTGGCGGAAGTGGCCGCCCTGCCCGGCGATGTGCACGACCTCGCCGGGCTGCGGGCCATCGGAGAACGACTCGCGGCCGGTGTACCGGCCGGAGCGTAGGCGTTCGTACGTCATGGCGGCCGTGTGGTCTACCCGGCTGCCGCGTATGTCTCGTACGCCACGTCGATCTCCGCGTCTGCATCCATGGTGAGGATGCCCGTGCTGCGCTCGTACTCCGTACGTGCGGTTTCGAGCAGCCGTCGCCACGAGGTGACGGTGGGACGCCGGCGCAGCAGCGCACGTCGTTCCCGCTCGGTCATTCCGCCCCACACGCCGAACTCGACACGGTTGTCGAGCGCGTCGGCCAGGCATTCGGTCCGCACCGGACATCCGGTGCACACCGCCTTGGCCCTGTTCTGTGCCGCTCCTTGAACGAATAGTTCATCCGGATCGGTAGTGCGGCAGGCTGCCTGCGCACTCCAGTCGGTAACCCAGCCCATCCCGGCGCCGTCCTCTCCCGAATCGAGGCTCCCCCACGGCGGTAGCGGCATATTCACCGCTGCCAGTTGAGGACGTTACGGAAGGCGAGCACAGTGCAACACCCCCGACGGGCCCAATCTTGAATGGTCCGAACGGACTATGGGTAAGCGGCAGATCACCCGACGGAGTGATCCGGCGACATGCCCGACCATTCCGGCAATTCGGGTGTATTCGCCGGTTCGGCTTCAGCAGAGGGGCGAGATTCGGACATGTGTCCACCCCATTCGGGAAGGGTGAAAATCAAGCCGAAGGGTTGATGTCGCACCTCACTGCTGTGACAGTTGGGGACAGCTTAGGCCAAGGCATTCGCGTGTGTCCGGCGAATGAGAACGTAGGCTGCCCCCTATGGGAAAGAAGCGCTCGGGCGGCGGGCTCACGGGGAGCCAGCAGGCCGCCAAGTTCCTCGGGGTGTCCGTTCTCTCCGGGGTTGTACTGGCCGGCATGGCGATTCCGGCCGCAGGCGCCCTGGGTCTGGCGGCCAAGGGGACGGTCGAGGGATTCGATGAGATCCCGGCCAATCTCAAGACTCCGCCGCTGAGCCAGCGGACCACGATTCTGGACGCCGAGGGTGGCCTGATCGCCACCGTCTATTCACGCGACCGTCAGGTGGTCCCGCTCACGGCGATCTCCCCGTACATGCAGAAGGCGATCGTCGCCATCGAGGACTCGCGTTTCTACGAGCACGGTGCGGTCGACCTCAAGGGCATCCTGCGCGCGGTCAACCGCAACGCTCAGGAGGGCGGCGCCGCACAGGGCGCCTCCACCCTCACTCAGCAGTACGTGAAGAACGTGTTCGTCGAAGAGGCCGGCGACGACGAGACCAAGGTGCGCGAGGCCCAGGAGAAGAGCCTCGGCCGCAAGATCCGAGAACTGAAGTACTCGATCCAGGTCGAGGAGGAGCTCGGGAAGAAGAAGATCCTCGAGAACTACCTCAACATCACGTACTTCGGTCAGCAGGCCTACGGAATCGAATCCGCCGCCCAGCGCTACTTCAGCAAGCCGGCCAAGGACCTGACGCTGGAGGAGTCCGCGCTGCTGGCGGGCGTCGTGCAGTCGCCGAGCCGGTACGACCCGGTGAACGACGCGCAGGAGGCCACCAAGCGCCGCAACACCGTCCTCCAGCGGATGGCCGAGACCAAGGACGTCTCCCAGGCGGAGGCGGACGCGGCGAAGGCCAAGCCGGTCACCCTCAAGGTGACCAAGCCGAGGAACGGCTGCATCACCGCCGTCAAGGGCGCGGGGTTCTTCTGCGACTACGTGCGCAACTCCTTCCTGACCGACGCCGCCTTCGGCAAGACGCGCGAGGAGCGGGCGAAGGTCTGGAACCAGGGCGGCCTCACGGTCCGCAGCACGCTGGACCCGCAGTCACAGGACGCGGCCAACGAGTCGATCAAGGACCACGTCTACCAGGACGACGCGATCGCGACGGCCGTGACCCTGGTCCAGCCGGGCACCGGCCGGGTCCTGGCGATGGGTCAGTCGAAGCCGTACGGCTTCGGGAAGAACGAGACCCAGATCAACTACTCCGTGGACAAGCGGATGGGCGGATCGAACTTCGGCTTCCAGGTCGGCTCGACCTTCAAGCCGTTCATCGCGGCCGCCGCCCTCGAGAAGGGGCTGCCGCCGACGAAGGTGTACCCGGCGCCGAACAAGATGGACTACCCGAGCCCGATCTCCCGCTGTGACGGCTCGCAGTACATCAACACCACGGGCGAAGCGGCGGAGAACGAGACCGAGGACGAGGTCGGCCCGTACCCGCTGCGCACCGCGATGGAGAAGTCCATCAACACCTACTTCGTCGACATGATCTCCGAGATCGGCCTGTGCCCGGTGTCGCAGATGGCGCAGAAGCTCGGTGTGGTCCCGGCGAGCGGGGCGAAGCTGGCGGACGGCCCCGCCATCGCCCTCGGCGCGGAGGAGATGTCCCCGCTGACGATGGCCAATGCGTACGCGACCTTCGCCAACCGCGGCGTCTACTGCACCCCCGTCGCCATCGAGTCGATCACCGACGCGCACGGCAAGGCGCTCTCGGTGCCGAAGAGCAAGTGCGATCGGGCGATGTCGCAGACGACCGCCGACACCATCAACACCCTGCTGCGCGGAGTGGTCGACTCCGGTACCGGTGAGCGCGCCGGTCTGAGCGACCGCGACAGCGCCGGCAAGACCGGTACGACGGACTCCCGCTACAACGCCTGGTTCGTCGGCTACACGTCGAACATGTCCGGCGCGGTATGGGTCGGCTCCGGCGGCGCGAAGAAGATCACGATGGAGAACATCGTGATCGGCGGCAGGCCCTACGACAAGGTCTTCGGTGGCGGTCTGCCCGGCCCGATCTGGAAGGACGCGGTCTCCGGAGCGCTGTCCGGCCGCGAGTCCGGGAACTTCACCACGGTCGGCATCCCGGAGCCGAACGTTCCGTCCGGCGGCCCCCGCGGCAACAAGCCGTCGACGAACCCGTCCAACCCGGGCAAGCCCGGCAAGCCCGGCGGCGACGGCAAGCCCGGCGGGCGGCCCGGCGGTCAGACCGCCGGGGCCAACGGCGGAGGCGCCACGGGCGGCGGAACCGACCCGCAGCAGCCCCCGCTCCCCGGGATCTCGATCGACCCGAACACCGCGGGCGTCTTCGGCGGCCCCGACGAGCATTAGGTAACGCGAGTACACAAGAGGGAGGGCCCCTGCCGAAACCGGCTGGGGCCCTCCCTCTTTGCCTCTGTCCCGCGACCGCACGGCGCTGGGGCGACGCGGCGCTACGGCTCTCCTGCCCTACGGCTCTTCTGCCCTACGGGACTTCTGCCCTACGGGACTTCTGCCCTACGAGAGCTGCTGCTTGACGACGGCGGCGACACGCCCGCCCTCCGCCAGCCCGGCGACCTTCGGGTTCACGATCTTCATAACGGCGCCCATGGCACGCGGCCCCTCGGCACCCGCCGCCTTGGCCTCCTCGACGGCCTGCGTCACGATCGCGACGAGCTCGTCGTCGCTGAGCTGCTTGGGCAGGTACGTGTCGAGGAACTCGCCCTCCGCGGTCTCCCGGGCGGCCTGCTCGGGACGGCCGCCCTGGGCGAACGCGTCGGCCGCCTCGCGGCGCTTCTTCGCCTCCTTGGCGATCACCTTGAGGACTTCCTCGTCGGAGAGCACGCGAGCCTGCTTGCCCGCGACCTCCTCCTTGGTGATGGCGGAGAGGGTCAGGCGCAGCGTGGACGAGTGCAGCTCGGCACGCGCCCTGATGGCGGTCGTGAGGTCTTCCTGCAGCTTGGCCTTGAGCGTGGTCATGCAGATGAGTCTGCCAGGTGCGGGGGCAGTGGCGCTCAAGGGTTTTCCGGGTCTGCGACGATGGGTCCATGCGTGCGCGTTACGGAGTACCCCTGAAGGCAGCTGCCGGAATCGCTGCGGTCGGGGCCGCGGGTGTGGCCTATGCCGCCGGTTTCGAGGCACGGTCCTTCCGCCTGCGCCGGGTCACGGTGCCTGTCCTTCCCCGGGGGATGCGCCCGCTGCGCGTACTCCAGGTCTCCGACATCCACATGGTCGGCGGTCAGCGCAAGAAACGCGCCTGGCTGCAGTCCCTGGCCGGGCTGCGCCCCGACTTCGTCGTGAACACCGGCGACAACCTCTCGGACACCGAGGCCATCCCCGAGCTGCTCGACTCCCTGGGCCCCTTGATGAACTTCCCGGGCGTGTACGTCTTCGGGTCGAACGACTACTACGGGCCGCGGCTGCGCAACCCCGGGCGCTACCTGCTCGAGAAGGCCCAGGGCCGGCACGGGCTGAACGGCAACAAGCCGGTCGTCGGCGCCGTCCACAACCCGTGGGAGGAGTTGCGGGACGCCTTCGACTCCGCCGGCTGGCTGAACCTCACCAACACCCGGGCGCGGCTGAAGCTGGACGGTCTGGAGCTGGCCTTCACCGGGCTCGACGACCCGCACATCAAGCGGGACCGCTACGCAGAGGTCGCCGGCGGCCCGGAGGCGGACGCGGACTTCTCGATGGCCGTGGTGCACGCCCCGTACCTGCGCGTGCTGGAGTCCTTCACCGCCGACCGGTACCCGCTGATCCTCGCGGGCCACACCCACGGCGGGCAGCTGTGCATCCCCTTCTACGGGGCACTCGTCACCAACTGCGACCTCGACACGAAGCGGGTGAAGGGGCTCTCCACGCACGAGGCGGAGGGCAATCGCGCGTACCTGCACGTCTCGGCCGGCTGCGGCACGAACCGGTTCACCCCGGTCCGCTTCGCCTGCCCGCCGGAGGCGACACTCCTGACCCTGACTCCGAAGGCGTAATACGCTGCCGGAATGACCGCTCCGTCGCGCCTCGTCCCGGTGGTGTTCCGCGGCCTGATCGCCGCGGCCGCCGTGGTGGGGCTGGTCATCGACTGCGTGTACGGGAGCGTGCCCGTCGTCCTGAGTTACTTCACCATCTGGACGAACATCCTGGTGGCGGTCGTCCTCGGGGTGTCCGCGACCCGCGCCTGGCAGCGCCGGCCCGATGTCGCTCCCCTGTACCGGGGCGGGGTGCTGCTCTTCACCCTGATCACCGGGCTCGTCTTCCACCTGGTCCTCGCCAACCCGTCGAGCCCCTTCAACGTGGTCGCGGAGCTCGACCGACTCGACGGCGCCAGGGCCGTGGCCAACCAGCTCCTCCACACGGTCACCCCGGCGGGCCTCCTCCTGAACTTCCTCCTCCTGACACCCCCGCACACCCTGCGCCCGCGCCACGCCGCCCAGTGGCTGGCGTACCCGCTGGTGTACGTGACCTTCGCGCTGGTCCGCGGCGCCCTGCTGGACGACCCCGCCACCGCACGCCGGTACCCGTACCCCTTCATCGACGTGGCCCAGTACGGCTACGCCCGGGTGACCCTGAACGCCCTGGTCCTGGGCGCCGCCTTCTACGCCCTCGGCCTCATCCTGGTCACGGCGGACCACTACCGCCCGCGATCCGTCCTGGCCCCGCGACCCGTGCGCGAAAACCGGATTTCGTCTCCGGCGAGAGGTCCGCTAAAGTAATCGATGTCGCCAGGGCAGCAAGCGCTGCAAGGGCGGCGATCGGGGTGTAGCGCAGCTTGGCAGCGCGCTTCGTTCGGGACGAAGAGGTCGTGGGTTCAAATCCCGCCACCCCGACTTCGTAAGACCAGGTCAGCAGCCCACTCACGTGAGTGGGCTGCTGACCTGTTTCTGTTGCGTGACTAACTGAGTGACTACGGCTTTAGATCTTCCTTGAAGATGCCGTCCATGACCGTCGCCCCCGTCTGGATCACCGGGCGGATCTGTTTCCGGTAGACCGCCTCCGTGACCGCCGTGCCGGAGTGGCCGACGAGTCTGGAGATCTCTTCCAGCGGGACCCCCTTGTCGGACAGCAGCGAAACGAAGCTGTGCCGGAGCTCCCGCGGGGTCCACTCCTTCGCGTCGACTCCCTCGGCCCCGGTGATCGCCTGCCGGAAGGCGCGCCGGACGTTGGTGGAGTCCAGCTCAGTCCCGGTCGCGGAGGAGAACACGAGTCCCTTCTCCGTCCACTGATCACCGGCAGCGAGCCGGTCCCACCCCTGTTCCTCGAACTGCTGCCAGAGCGCGTCCACGCACCTGGCCGGCAGGGCGATCGTCCGGCGCGACTTCTTAGTCTTGGTGTCCCCAGTGGAGCGAACCGACCGCCACACCGCGATGTGCGGCGGCACGGGCGGCAACGCGTCCGGGTCCCCCTTCAGGAAGACGTGGTCCCAGGTAAGGGCCCGCATCTCTTCCGTCCGCGCGCCGGTGAGCAATGCCACCACGATGTACGCGTACGAGGACGTCCCCGCGGACGCCTTCAGCACCGCCTCGGCCTGGACGAGCTTGAGCGCCTTCGATGGCCGACCGGCCTGGCCTGTCGGGATCGAGCACAGCTCCACGATGTTCCGCTTCACCTTGTCCCGGACCATGGCCCGCTTCACGGAACGGTTCAGGCACGAGTGGATCGCCTGAAGCGTGCGCGTGCTCAGCGTCTTGGCCTTGTCCGCCAGCCACTTGTCGACGTCCTCGCCGCTCAACTCCCGCAGTTTCCGGGCCCCGAGCGCGGGGATCACGTGGATTCGGCTGAGGGACGTGCAGGTGGCCACGGTCTTCGCGTCGCGGCCGGCCAGTCCGTACATGAGCCAGTCGTCCACCGCGTTCGCCACGGTGTAGTTGGTCGGCGCGACGGCCAACCCGTCTTCGTGGTCGCGGAGCACCTCCTTGAGCTTGGCCTTGGCCTCGGTCTTGGTCTTGCCGCTCCCCCTCCGCACGACACGCTTCCCACTCGCGTCGAACCCCAGGGTCACGGTGGCGATCCACCGCTGCCGCGACTCGTCCCAGTGAAGACCGCCGTCTCCCCTGCTGCGGCGCTTGGTCACTTGCTGTCTCCTGCCTCGCGCTCCAAGAGCGCGACGTACTCGTTGATGGCGGATCGGGGGATCAGCCGGGCCCGGCCCTCGTTGACGGTGCGGAGGCGGCCGGCGCGGATCAGTTCGTAAATGACGGAGCGGCTCAGGCTCAGGGCGGTCATGGCTGCTGCGACCTTGAGCAGGACGGGTTCCACGGGCGGCGTGGTCGTGGCGCTCACTGGTGTTCCTCCAAGGCTGAGGGACGGCGTGGTGGGGTGAAGGTGGCAGTGGACTGCGGACAGAGCGCTCGCGATGCCGGGGTGCGGACATCCGTGTGTGTCCGAGGCCGGGACTTCTGCGTCACCGGCGTCATTCGCGTCATCTGCCGGTCTGACCTGCGATTTTCGGTGACACAGGGCGCGGTCATGCGTCACCCACCCGCGTCACCCACGTCACCGGGTGACGTAGGTGGGTGACGCGGGTGACGTGAGATGACGCAGCCGTTGGCCGTCTGCGTCACCCGTGTATGTGCAGCTCATGGGCGGTTTCGTGGGCCGTGGTGACGTGGGTGACGCAGCGTCTCTTCTCTTAGGAAAAAGAGAAGGGTGGTGTCTGTTGTGGTGCGCGCCTTAGAACGCGAAGTGGGAGCCGCTGCGCGGCACGTCCTTTGCAGCGGCGGCAAGCCGCCGGAACAACAAGAGGAGCACGCCCCGCATCCCGGGGCCGGGTGCTCCTCTTGCTTGTGCGGGCGACGGTTCGGCGCGTGGGTCAGAACATCGGGTCCGGTTGTTCCAGCGTTGTGGCCGGGCGGATCATCTCGATGTAGCGCGCGGTCTTGGTGCGGCCCCAGTCGACGAGTACGCCGCGGGCAGCGAGGGTCGGTTGGAGCCGCTTGAGGCGGTCGGAGAAAACCTTTCCTGTGGTGGGCCACCCCTTGGGCAGGGGGCGACAGTCCTCGCCGGTGTAGAGCTGGGTGAGGGCGTGCAGCCACTCGGTCGAGGTCAGACGGATTTCCTCGCCCGGGGCGGTGCCGGCGGCGTGCTTGAGGACGGTCTGTGCGAGGAGGTCGCCTTCGATGACGTCGTCGTTGAGGTCGTCGAGGGCAGCCCGGTAGGCGCCCAGCGTGCCGAGGCCGGTGGCAGCGTCGAGCTGGGCGCAAAGGTGGGCGAAGTCCGCCATCCGCAGGTCGGCGGGGATATACGCCTGTGCGGCCCGCACCGTGACCGCGAGGTCGAGGAGAGACCCGAGCATGACGGGCAGCACCTGCGCGTACTCCGCCCACAGCTCCGCCTCGGTCCGTCGGACCCGGGGGCGTACCAGGCGCAGGGGGAGGAGCCGTTCGGCGAGGTCGGGACGGATGACGCCGACGTCGATGCCGGTCAGGAGCAGCGGCCGGCGATAGCGGGAGCGAACGACGTCGCCGTCGGTGAACAGCGCACGCTTGACCGTCTCAGCCCCGGTGACGATGCAGCACATCAGGTCGGAGAGGTCCGGGGGCAGGTGGGAAAGGTTGTCGAGGGCGGTGACCCATCCGGCGGCGACGGCCGTGATCAGGTTCTCCTCGTCCTTGGGTGCGCGACGCAGGTCGCCGGTCAAACCCTCGATGATCCGGACGAGCATCCGGCCGGCGGTGGACTTCCCGGCACCCTGGGGGCCGGTGAGGAACGGTGCAGGGACGGGTACGGACGGCTCCAGGCAGCCGATCAGCCACGCCACGGCGAGGCACTCGCTCTCGGCGTTGGCGAAGTTGCACAGCCTCAGCAGAGCGTCGATGCCCTTGCCGTCGGTGTCCTTCTCGGGGAGGGGGAGTTCGCCGGTGAGCTGCGTGCGCCGCCAGCACACCTCTTGCGGGTCGGGGGTGAGGATGTCCCAGCCGGTGGGGTGGATGCGGATCGACTTGCCATCGTCCCGGCCCATGTCGAGCCAGGTCGCGCCGTCGAATCCCGGAGCTACGCGGATGTGGGTGGCCTGCACTTCCTGGCTGAGCGCGAGTGCTTCGATCAAGTCCAACGCCTCCTTGAGCGCGGTCCCGTTGAAAACGCCGAGCCCGTCGTTGAACAGGCCGACCATGAGTTCCTGACGGTGGCTGCCGGTCGTCCCCTGGGAGCGGATCGGGCGGGCCACGGGGTGGCCGTTCTTCTGCGCGTATACGGTCCCGTCAGCGGTGCGGAAGTACCGGAATTGGGCCTGCGCGTAGTCGGTGATGACTTCGCGGGCTGGAGTCTTCTCGTCCTCGGTCACGGGCTACATCCCCAGCTTCATGCGGGCGTTGGTCCAGGCGATCTCGCAGTGCCGCGGGGACTCGCCCTTGGCCTGCGCGGCGGTGAACAGTCGGCCGATGTGGTTCTCGGTGAGGCAGCCGCACCAGCCGTGCGCGGACAGCACCGCGAGGAACGTCCGGTACACCGTGGCGTGGATCACGCTGGCGGCCTCGGTGATGCGCTGCTCGCCCATGGCAATCCCGCGCTCCAGGTAGGCGGGCGAGCGATGACGGCACACCGCATCCCCGGGCCGTACGGGCACCACGACCGTGGCCGGGGCCGGCGCGGCCACGGTGACCTCCTTCACGGCGAGCGCGCGCACGGCATCGGGCAGCAGAGCCATGCGTCCGGTGCCGGGGCCGAGCCAGCGGGCGTAGGACCACGCGGACTTGATGTCCACGCCGGGCCGTACGCCGTTGTGGGAGGTCATGGTGCCGAGATAGATCCAGTGCTCCCCACGGGTCGTGGTCACCATCTTGGTGGCGGGGAGGGTCTCGCGGGCCCACGCGATCGCGCCCGGGTTGTCGAGATCCACGACGGTGAGTGCGCCGCCGCCGGGGTGGTAGGCGACGGCCGCGGCCTGCCTCCATGCCCTGGCCCACTCGGGGGAGGTGAGGATGTCCGGGTCGGTGGTGGCGGCGCCCCACCCGTGGCAGGGGGCGGGGCACTCGCAGGGGCCGGCGGCCAGCATGTGGGGCCGGCCCCCGCACGCCGAGTCGTTACAGGTTCGGCAGTTCCCGAACGGAAGCTTGCCCTCCCGCAGCGGCATCGCGGGCAGGCCGAGTTCGGCGAGCTGGAGCGCGGTCCGCAGGTGGGCGGGTAAGGCGGCTCGTGTGGGGTCTCGCGGGATGTCGGTGGGGTGGGTCATGCTGGAGTCCTCCAGTTGCTGTCAGCGTGCTGGGGTGCAGGGCGGCCCGGACTTTGCCGAGACGGGGCCGCCCTGTGCTTTTGGGGGGTGCGGAGCGGGTTTCGAGGAGCCTGGCAGGGCCCCTCTACCGGCGTTACCTTGCAGGTCAGAGCCCATTACCGCCCCCGCTACCGGGGTAAAGAGGCCCCGCTACTTCCGGGCCCCTGAGGCAGGAGCCCGGCGTGGAGGTTCCGGGGCGTTCGGTACGGGGTGGGTAGGGCGGGGCCCCGCTACCGGGTCAGGCGGTGACGGGTACGGCGCCTTCGATGTCGCGGCGCTGGTACCCGGCGCCGTTGACGCCGTTGATCTTGACCTGCTTGCTGGTGCGCTTGACGCCGGCCGCGTCGAGTTCCTTGGCGAGGACCTCGGCGTCGAAGTCGCCGTAGGTGTCCTCGTCGAGGTTCACGAGGCGGTCGATGAGGTCACGGGTGTACATGCGCGGGGAGTGCTGCATGACCTCGAGGACATCGGAGAGGATCGGCGGGATGCGGAAGCCGTTCTCGGCGGCCGCGGTGGCGAGGTAGCCGGCGGCGTCGCCGGTGAGCTGCCCGATGTCCTTGCGCATGGTGCGGCCCTTGGCGCACATGGCGTTGAACGCGGCCGTGGTCAGCAGGTCGTTCTTGACGGTGGCGAACGACGCCGGACCGGTGACCAGGACGACGACACCCTTGTGGTCCTCCGACAGCACCGACGCGTCCGCGCCCATGGACGCCTTGCCCTTGCCCAGGACCATGTCCGAAGAGGTCTGGTCGGTGACCTGGGTGCAGGCGCGGATGGTGATGATCTCCCGCAGCTTCGTCGGCACGCTCTCGGCGTCGGGGCGCTGGCTGGCGTAGTTGGAGATGAAGCCGGCGGCCGGTCCGCGTCGGGCGATGCGGGCCATGTCGTCGATGACGGCCTTGCGTTCCTTCTCGTCGCCGAGGGCGAGGAAGGCTTCCTGCAGCTCGTCGACGGTGAAGAGGATGAACGGCATCTTGTACTTCTCGACGATGGCCGGGGTGAGCTTACCCTCGGGGCAGATCGAGGTGGGCAGCTCGCGCAGGATCGCGAACCGGCGTTCCATCTCGGTCAGGAGCTCTTGGAGCATGGTCTTGAACGCGGCGATCGCGTCGTCCTCCGCGCCGAGGACGAGGCGGTGGGCGACCTGGCGCATCTGCATCCAGTCCTGCCCGCCCTTGAAGTCGGCCACGTAGTGCCGCACCCACGGATCGAGCAGCCCGGCCGCCGTCAGCAGCCGCTGTGTGAACGTCTTGCCCCGGCGGGGCAGGCCGCCGAAGAACATCGACTGCCACACGACCGGCACCGACACCCGCGTGCCCCGGGCGTCCTGCCCGAACGGGATCGGGTCCCAGATCGAGAACCGCTCCATCTTCTCCAGCGGCGACGGGGTCGGGTCGGCCAAGTAGGGGTCATCATCGGCGACCCACATCGAGACCCGGCCAGCGTTGCCGCCCTGGGCGGCGCGGACACGGGACATGACAATCTGGATCTCGTCGACACCCAGTTCCTGCGCGAGGACCTCCCGCTTGGCCAGCACGTCGGAAGCCGTCTTTCCACCGCCACGGGGAAGGTCGAAGACCACGGCCCAGCCGCGTCCGTCGCGGACCGGGCCCATGACGCAGGACACCTTGGGCCCTTCGTCGTCGCCCTTGCCCTGCTTGATGAGGCCGGCGGCCCGCAGGGCCTCGTTGAGCTGCTGCGCGGACATGTCCACCCGCAGCGGCGGCACCGCCTGATCCAGCAGCCGGGTCTCCTCGCCCCGGCCGAGGTAGGCGAGCGGGGCGAAGATCGCACTGGCGATACCGGTCTGCACCAGCGGATCGGCCAGCGCGATCCCCACCGCTGCCGTGGCCACCGCCGTGGCGGCGGCACCGAACCGCCACCGCCGTGCGTGCGTCCGGGCGGCGTGGGCCGCCTGATGCCGGGCCGCCAAGTCCACGTCCTCGGGCTTGACGCGAGTCTGGGCACGAAGGGCCTTCACCGTGGCGGAGTGATCCTGCGCGGACAGGGTCGGCCACAAGCCCTTTGCGGCCCGGTAGAAGCCCCGGCACGCCAACAGCACCGTCTTGATCAGGTACTTGGGAACGCGGATCGAGTGATAGCGAGAGTGCCACCACGTAAGGCGTCCGAGCGCGGTGACGTTGGCGTTGATGGACTTCCACGAGCGGGCCCACACCGGCAGCAACGGCGCGTCGGGGACGGTGAGCCAGTCGGCCAGCGGATTGTCCGGCCGATCCACCGCCTCAACCTCGGCCGACGCCTCGAGGTCGGGCTGTGTCGGGGTGGCCGCGGCGTCCTTCGCAGCGCGGTGCTCATCCAGGCTGTGCACGGACGCGTCCGGAACGGACTGGGACATGATGAGACCTCCGGGTCTCGTCGAGAGGCGGGAAGTGGAGCCCGGGGCGGCCAGCATTCTTTGGCGAGAGGGCGGCCGCCCCAGGGGCACAGCTACTTGCGGTGGTTCTTGGCGCGGGCCTTGCGGGCGGCCTTCTCGGCTGCTGCCGCCTCTGCGGCCTCACGGGTCTCGCGTTCGCGGGCGCCGTCGATGATTCGGTCGACCTTGCGCTCCAGGTCGCCCTGGTAGACGTTCTCTCCGGCGATCCCGCGCTTGGCCATCCGGCCGATGTACCAGCCGAGCTGCGCGGTCTCCTTGGCGGTGAACTTCGGGTCCTTGCCCATCACTGGACTCCTTCCGGGACCGGTCTGTCCGGCTCCCCTCACCACCCGCACGAGGGCGGGTGGATCGGGCAGCCGTCAGCGACGGCGGCGGGCCTTGCGCACGTTCTTCACGGCCGCCGTACCGTGCGGGCTGCCGATCGACTTCACAACCGTGTGGACGCCCCAGCCGAGAACGAGGGCGAGGAAGGCGAGCACCGCGATGTTCGCGGCGATCGCGGTGAGCACCCCCACGAGGAGGGGGCCGAAGTAGACGCCAGCCGCGACCGCTCCGGCGCCGACTCCGGAACCGAGAGCGATGCGTTGGACGGTGCGGTCCGGGCCTGCCTGATGGATGTGCTGGTGCACGACCTGCGGGCCCTGGAACGTGGCCGGGACCGCTGCGGGTTGGGTGTAGACGTAGGTGCCGTCGGTGAGTTGAGCCACGCGCGGCAGCTCGGGAAGGGATTCCACGGGTGTCTCCTTCAAGTCAGCTCGCGGCGGCCAGAAACCGGGCGGTGCCTGCGGCGTCGGTGAGCAGGGAGCGAAGTGCGGTGGTGGCCTGTTGGGGGACGACGCCGTTGCCGAGTGCTTTGAGCTGGGCCGTCCGGGACAGGCCCGGCACGTCGGTGACGTGGCCGGCGGGCAGGCCCATCAGCCACTCGACCAGGTGCGGGTTCAGTCGTCCCAGAGAGTCAACTGGCCCGGGAGCGGACCGTCCGATGACGGCTTCCCACCGAGCGACGGCGGCGTAGGGGCCCCAATCCGGTGGGCGGCTGAGGAGAGTGTCAGGTCCCCCTTGCTGCCCCGCTGGTTCGGTCCGCCCTTGCTGCCGTCCGTCGCCCTGGGCGTCGGCAGCAGGGAGACGGCGTGACGCAGGTTCATCCCGCCCCGCGCCGCGTGTCCCGTGCCGGTCGCCTCCGACGTCGACGGGGTGGGCAGCAGTGAGGCGACGGTCGGCAGGCCGTCCGGGTAGCCGCGGCCCTTGGCGTCCCTGGCCCTGGGCGTCGGCAGGCCAGGCGAGGAGGAAGAGCCGGTTGCGCTGGTGGGCGGCGCCGACGTCCGATGCGCGAAGAGTGCGCCACCGCGCATTCGACCCCGAGGGCGGCAAGGTCGGCGAGGACGGTGTCGAACCCGAGGGAAAGGTGTCCTGCGACGTTCTCAAAGACCGCGTAGCGGGGTCGAAGAACGCCAAGGGCACGGGCGATGTGGGGCCAGATGTGCCGGTCATCCGCAGTTCCCTTCCGTAGGCCGGCGGAGCTGAACGGCTGGCACGGATACCCGCCGCACACCACGTCCACCGGCTCCACCCGTTGCCAGTCGACAGCGGTCAGATCCCCCAGGTTCGGCGCGCCGGGGAAGCGGTGCGCGAGGATGCGGGACGCGCCCGGGTCGTTGTCCGCGACCCACACCGGCTTCCCGTCCATCACGGTCTGGACGGCCATGTCCAGGCCGCCGTAACCGGTACACAAAGATCCGATCCGAAGTCCGTTCACGCTGGCACCCCGGCGGCAGCCGCGTCGTTCGCCCGCTCGGCCTTGAGCGCCTCGCGCAGAACCCGAGCCTTCGCCGGGGACGTACGCAACGCCTTGCGGATCCGCTCACCCGTCAGATCCTCGACCGGCCACGCCTCCGTGATCGACCGCGCCTCGGCAAGCAACTCCTCCGGTGTGCGGACCGGGCGGGCCGATCGGGCCGCCACCGGCACCCGACCTGTCGCCCGCCGGACCGGCGGATGCTCGGCCGCCACGGCCACCGCTGGCCGCACCTCGATCGGATCGACCAGCTCGACCGGGGCCGCCTCCAGCACGGGCACCGGGACAGGCCGCTCGATTGCGGGTTCCTCAAGGTCAGACGTAGACCGATTTACGACAGTCTGGGTTGATTCGCTACTGATCGGGTTGGCGGCCGGTCGGTGGTGCAGGACCTTCGCCACGAGGTCGGAGCCGAAGTAGATCGACCCGACCGGAAGCGACGTCGCCAGCAGCACGAGTGCCCAGTTCGCCGGATCCCAGTTGGCCAGTCGGGTCCAGTCGACCGACGCGGTGTGCAGCTCGGGCAGGAGCCCGTGAACGTAGTTCAGGACGAGCGACGCGAGCGTGTACGCGGCGAGGACCCGCAGGGCGAACCTGCGGGCGTCGTCGGTGAGGACGAGAGCGGCGACCAGGGCGAGGGCCATCAGGCCGTCGACCACGAACGGGTACAGCGTCGCTGCCGTACCGTCCGCGCCGATCGCACGGGCCACGTCCCGCAGCGCGTTCCAGGAGACCCGGAACGCCATGCCGACCACGGTCACCAGGGCGAGGACGAGGAGCGTCTTGGCTGTGCGGTTCACCGGTCGACCTCCTCGTCGTCGAGGTCGCCCGGCTCCCACACCCACGACTCGCCCATCCCGTCGTCCCCCAGGTCCGGCTCCGCCTGCCCGCCGGTGAGAGGCGCCAGCGTGGGCTCGACGGCCGGCCGGGTGGTGAAGAGCTTCCGGAGGATCCTCATGCCGCACCGATTTCCAGCGGCCGGACCTTCACCGCGCCCAGGAGGAGCACCCGCGTCGGGTGCGGGTGGTAGTCCGGGCCGGTGTGCTCCGTCCACTCCCACTCAGCGCCCTCGGCGAAGACGAAACCGAGGTCCGCCAAAGCGGCCTGGCGCTGGTCGACGGTCGGGACCTCGGTGGTGGTCGGCCAGGTGAAGGTGGGCCACTCGCCGACCAGCCCCATCGTGGCCACGTACAGCTGCCAGCACGGGCCGGCCGTCCGCTCCGGGGCCGTCGTGCCGCAGCAGCGCAGGGAGAGCTGTGCTCCGAAGATCTGCTTGCTCATGCCGCATCCCCCGAGCCCGTGGATCCGGCGGTGCGGTTGGCCAGGTCCCGCCGGGCCGCCAGCACCCGGTTGCGGGCCCGGCGGATCCGACGCTCGTCGACCTCGGTCGGGGTCCGGTCGATCGTCATGATCTGCGCGTCGAGCAGGTCGACGCGCGCCAGGATCAGCGGCAGCTCCTGCTCGATCGCGTCCAGCTCGGCGTCCGACGGCTCCAGGCCGTCGGACCACGGGGTAACACGGTACTGAAGTGCAGCGATGGACTTCACGGGTCTTGCTCCTTCGGTAGAGGAACGGGACCCAACAGCAGCCCCGGTGTTCCAGCACCGGGGCTGCACTGCGTTGGGGTGCAGCAGGGACAGCACGCACTTGGGCGAGCGGACGCCCTAGAGACGGCTTGTCCTAGGACTGTTCGCCGTTGAGGTAGACCATGACACTCCAATCCTAGGACTGTCAATGTCCTAGGACTGTGGGAAGCTGACTAAGTCGAGAGGAGTGCCCGGTGGCACCGAAGTGGCGAGAGCTGGCCGACAGGCTGGCCGAGCAGATCAAGAACGGCGACTACACCCCTGGCCAGCTATTGCCTCAGATCCGCGAGCTCGTAGAGGCTGGCGAAGGCTCCAAGGCGACCGTCCACGCCGCCTACAAAGCCCTTGAGGCCAAGGGGCTCGTCACGTCATCGCGCGGCGTAGGGACGATGGTCCGCGCACAGACGCCCCTTAAGCGCATCGGAATCAGCCGCTACGACAAGGCAAAGTGGCGCGACGCGGACGAGGTCGCGTTCATTGCTGACCGAGTCGCCTCAGGCCGCGCCTACCAGCGCGGGGAACAGACCCAGTCCGTGAACCTCATGAGGGCTCCGGCACCGGTGGCCGAGGCCCACGGGCTGCCCGCAGGCGCTCAGGTATACGCGCGGGCCCGCTTGGTGAAGGAAGGCGAGCAGCCTACGCACACCTTGACCAGCTACTACCGGCCCGAGCACGTCGAGGGCACGCGCATCGTGGACCCCACGCCCGGGCCGGCAGGCCGCGGCGGCGGCTTCCGGGTCCTCTACGACGCCGGATACGAGATCGACCACATGAAGGAACGCATCTTCGCGCGTGTCCCCACGGCCGACGAGGTCAAGCTCCTCAAGCTGCCGACGGGCGAGCCCGTGGTGGAGCTGCACCGTACGACGTACACCGCAGACGGAACGGTCGTCGAGTTCGCCATAGGGGTACACGCCGCCTCGCGCTTCGCCTGGGAGTATGAGTTCAAAGTCCCGGACTCGGCCGAGGGTGGCGAACAGCAGTGATCTCTGAGCAGGCGTGGGCGGACGCGGAACTCATCTGGGACTTCCACCAGATGCACCACGAGCCGCGCCCCTGCTCAGTCGCGGTCGGCCTCGGCAGCCACGACCTCGGCGTGGCTGACACGACGGTCGACCTGTACCAACGCGGCATGGCGCCCCTGATCGTCTTCACGGGCGCCACCAGCCCCACGACCCGCGCCCGGATGCCGCGCGGGGAGGCGGTGCACTACCGCGAGCGGGCGTTGGAGCTTGGCGTCCCGCCTGAGGATGTCCTCGTAGAGCCCAACGCCCGCAACACCGGTGAGAACATCCGGCTGACCAGGGCCCTGCTGGAGGACGCCGGCCGCCCCATCGAATCCGTACTGCTGATCAGCAAGCCATACGAAGAGCGGCGCGCGTACGCGAC
Source organism: Streptomyces sp. NPDC097617 (assembly GCF_044761485.1). Lineage (NCBI taxonomy): Bacteria > Bacillati > Actinomycetota > Actinomycetes > Kitasatosporales > Streptomycetaceae > Streptomyces > Streptomyces sp. NPDC097617. Next base: position 3,323 of record NZ_JBIWCL010000043.1, on the reverse strand, counting down.
AGCACGGAAGCTCTGGCCGGAGGTGGAGGTCATCAGCGCGTCCACCCCGATGACGTTCACGGAGTACGTCGATTCCATCAGCGATCCGAAGCTCGTCATCGACATGCTCGTCGGCGCCCTCCAGCGGCTCCAGCTTTACCCGGATCAGGGGTTCATGGTCCACATGCCTGTACCGGTTCCCGTGCTGGCCGCCTACCAGCGCTTGTGCAACTACGGCTTCACAAGCAGGCTGGTCGCCTCTCCTGCGGCATAAGCCGCTGCGGCAAAAGTTGCCCTCCGTCGGCAAGGCCCGCGCACGGCGCGGGCTCGCGTCGCCTCTGCGGCGCGGCCTCCTGTCTTCGCCCCGGCGGGCCGCTCGCGGCTGCGGCATGAAATAGGAGACACCTGCTGCCGCCGAGGCAGTCGGCTCCACGGCTTTAGGCAGCCACGCAAAGGAGTTCTGCGTGCGGCATCCACCCATATTTGCCGCTCATATGCCGCGAGAACGAACAGTCAGCAATGACCAAACCCCTACCCTCAACTTACGCCGGCTCAGTGACAGGGCGATGCGCCTACGTGCAGATGGAACCCAGATCATATATGCAGTACTCAGGCAGAGACAAAGGCTATTTCACCTCTGAAGGAGCACTCCATGGGGCAGTCACTTGTGAATGACATCGACACGATCGTGGGCAGCGGAAAGGCTGTGATCTCAGCAGAGGAGTGCAGCGTCGTAGAGATCGTGAAGGAGGCCATCACTAGCGGGAAGCCTGCATCCTTCTATCTGACCATGGATCAAGCTAAAGAGGTCAAGGCTTGGTACTGGACGCCGGAGCGGATCGAATCCGCCAACATGACAGTGGTATCCGACGAAGAAAAGTCTAAGATCAAGTCGGAATTGGATGTCGAAGTACACGATTTCCGATTCAGTCGCACCAAATGCGCGAACGGACACACGTATGGCGGATTCGAATTCTTGCAACAAGGAATCCGTGAACATGGGCTGGATGCGGTTAAGTCAATCTTCGATATGAAAAATTCAACTTTCCTGCAAGCTAATCCAACATTTCTAATGATTTGCCCGACCTGTAATGAAATGCTCAGGGGTTGGGGCTATTACGACTGCGACAGGTACGGCGGGTGCTGTAAGACGATGTGAAGTGGCGTGGTCCGTTGGCATCAGGCGCGTACAGACCCACCTGGCCGTGGGTGAGCCCCTGGTGGCGAGTGTCTAACTGAGTGACAACCGGTGGGGAGGCTGGCGGACGTCCACGGACGGTCACGGGACTTCGTCGCAGGTCAGCACGGTAGAATGGGCAGTTCGCCCGTCGACCCGGAATGCTTCGGGACGAAGAGGTCGTGGGTTCAAATCCCGCCACCCCGACTTCGTAAGACCAGGTAGAGGGCTTGATCCGCAGTACGGATCGGGCCCTTCCTGCGTTTGTGGGGTCACCCTCTTTCCGCCTGCGGGGCCGTCGCGGGTGAGTAGAGGAAGGAGAAGCGCTCCATCACGTTGCGGCGCTGCGTGTTGTGGAAGGCCGCGATGCGCCAGGTGCCGTCGGTGTCGCGGACCAGGGTGTACGTCTGGACCTTCGAGAGCTCGGCGGGCGCGGGCCTGGAGCCCGTGTAGTCGTCGCCGCGGCCGGTCAGGATGGCGGCGTCCGCGCCGAGGAAGCGCAGGTCGAGGTAGGTCGCCGCGAGTTCGGTGCCTTTGACGAAGTCCTTGAAGAGCGCGCGGTGGCCTTCGGTGATGTCGGCACGGCCCTCGTAGTGGCTGCCGACGTAGGTGGTGTAGGTGGCGTTCTCGGTGAACTGGCGGCCGTACGCGTCCGCGTCGCCGCGGGCCCAAGCGGCGGTGAGGGCCTCGATGGTGGCGCAGACGGCCTCGCCGTCGGCGCGGTTCGCGCCCACCGGTATGACGTCGGCGCAGGCCTCCGTGCCGGTGCGGCGGATGTCCGAGGTGGTGTCGAGGTAGAGGTACGCGCCGCCCGCGCCGAGGGCGAGGAGGCCGGCGGTGACGAAGGCGGCGCGCTTGAGGGTCTTGGTGTTCACGGGGTGCCTCTCGGTCGGCGGGTGCGAGCGGATGACGGCCGCAGCCGCGTTGATTACACTGACGCAACAACTGCACACGTGCATTATCTGCACGCGTGCAGATAAATAACAAGGGGAGAGGTCTCACGATGGCGGAGCAGGACGACCGGCGGGCGGTCTTTCGGGACTACGTCGACGCCGTGGGATTGCACGGCATGGCGGGCGCCGAGGCGGCCGGCCTCCAGGCGTCCGAGTGGTACGCGCTCAGCCGCATCACCCTGGTCGGCGGGCTCACCTCCGGCGAGCTCGCGGCCGGGACGGGGCTCACCACGGGGGCGACGACACGGCTGATCGACCGGTTGGAACGGGCCGGCTACGTACGCCGGACCGCCGACCCGAGCGACCGGCGCAAGGTCGTGGTCGAGGCCGTGCCCGGCGCGCTCGCGGGGGTCGAGGCCGCCGTGGGCCCGGCCCGCAAGCGGATCGGCGAGGTGCTCGCCGGGTACTCACCGGAGGAACAGGAACTGCTCTTCGACTACTTCAGGCGGGCGGCCCCCGCCTTCCGCGAGGCAACGGAGGAGATCCGGGCCGCGACCCAGGAGCGCCGTCAGTAGGGGCGGGGGGACATGATGTGCGGCTCGATGGCCGGGGCCTCGAACATGCAGCGGGGCAGGCCCGGGCCGGGTGTCGCACGTACCGAGACCTGGATCGGCGGGTCCGTCGGCAGCTCGACGTGCACAGTCACCGGGTGATCGTGGTGCGTCGTGGCGTGTCCGGTCTCCTTGCCGTCGACCAGTACCTCCACGACGGCGGTGTGCCCGGTCTGGACCGTGGCGCTCACCGAGTGCCCGTTGTGGTCGATGTGGAAGTGATGGCGCCGACGCATGAGATCGCCTCCCGGAGTACCCCTTCACCACCAGCGTAGCCACGGGAACGCGCGACGGCTCGGGCGGTGAGGTTTTGGCCATCGACCGCGGGCGGCGACTCCGGGCAGCCGAAACGCTCCTGACGGGCCTGCTGACCCGGTCCTAAGATGCGGGCCGGACAGCCGTCGCTCAATGAGGGGGAACCGTGGCAGAGACCGCCGAGGAATCGAAGAGCGGAGTGCCCCGGGGCGTCTCCGAGGAGCTCGCAGAGAACATGCGCACCGGCTGGGCCGACACCGAGCTGCACGATCTGCGGCCCATACCCCAGGCCGCGCGCACCCTCGCCCGCCGCGACGCGCTGTCCCGGCGCTTCCCGGGTGAGCGTCTGGTCGTCCCCGCGGGACGGCTGAAGACCCGCTCGAACGACACCGAGTACCCCTTCCGCGC
>NZ_JBIWCL010000042.1:0-39754 GCF_044761485.1 Streptomyces sp. NPDC097617 | reverse complement strand
GCCCTGCTGGGACGTTCGCGGGGCGGGCAGACCAGCAAGGTCCACGTTGCCTGCGACCGTCAATGCCGGCCGCTCGTGCTGGTTCTGACCGCGGGACAGGCTGCCGACAGCCCGCAGTTCATCCCCGTCCTCGACCAACTGCGGGTCCGTGGCCCGGCCGGCCGGCCCCGCACCCGGCCGGACGCGGTCGCCGGCGACAAGGCGTACTCCTCCCGCGGCAACCGCGCCTACCTGCGCAAACGCAACATCGAAGCCGTCATCCCGGAGAAGAAGGACCAGGCCGCCAACCGGAAGAAGAAGGGCTGTCGGGGCGGCCGGCCCGTCACCCGCGACGTCGACCTCCACAAGGACCGCAACACCATCGAGCGCCTGATCAACAAGCTCAAGGCATGGCGCGGCATCGCCACACGCTACGACAAGACCCCCGAGAGCTACCTCGCCGGCCTCCACCTCCGCGCCTCCATGATCTGGATCAAGGACCTCACGCGAGCCACCCACTGATCACGACCCAATACGCGCCCTAGTGACCTGAGTCAGAGATTCGGTGGCAGTAACGAGCTCGTGCATGGTTGGCGGTGCGGCGCTGAGGCTTGGTCCCTGATCATGTTCGTGTGGTGGGGAACAGATCTCGTGCAGCGATCATCAGCGACCGGAGGAGGATCACGGGGCTTTCGGCCGATGTGATCGCCGAACTCGTTGCCGAGGTAGGTCCGTTATGGCACGAACGGCATCAGGAGAGACTGGAGTCCAGGCCGCGTGAGCGGGCCGTTGGCGCTGGTGCAAAGCACCGCCTGGTCTTCATCGACCGGCTCCTTGCTACGCTCGTTCACCTCCGCCACGGTGCCACTCACGACGTGCTGGCCTGCTGGTTCGGCGTTGACCGCTCCACGATCACCCGGGCGATCGGCGAGGTGAGGCCCCTGCTCGCCACCCGTGGCTGCACCATCGCGGCCGGCATCCGGCTCCGCACCCTCGCCGAGGTCATCGACCACCTCGGGACCAGCGGACAGACCGGGATCATCGACGGCACCGAGATCCGGGTCCGCAGGCCCGCCACTGGACGAAAAGACCGGGACAAGTTCATCTCCGGCAAGAGCAAGCAGAACGCCGTCAAGGCCATGGTTCTCACCAACGCGGACGGGCGGATGCTGTTCTGCAGCCGGGCCCAGCCCGCACGCTGCGCCGACGTCACCCACGCCCGCCAGTTAGGCCTGGTCAAGCACCTCGTCGACGGCCTCGCCGTGGAGATCGGGCATGACCGGCGGTCCAGGACGTGACCCTCTTACGGCCGCTCTTCCTCCGGAGGAGGGGGAGGACCTGCGGGCGCTGCCGGCCCGGTGGCCGCCGTCGACGAGCTGGTGTGTGGCCTGCTCGGGCAGCTGGCCGACTGGCAGCAGTCGATCGGCGAGCCGGGCCGTGCGCTCATCACGGCAACTGAAGGCCGACCGCTACCCGGCTGGTCCACCGACGCCGGCCGCACCGAGGACATCGGGTGGCGCCAGGCCCGCACCACGATGTTCGAGGCCGTCGCTCGCCACCACCACGCTCACCTGTTCGCCGCCATCGTCGAGCTCGGCGGTGAGCTGGAGCTCCCAGCTACCCGTAACGGGCGCTTCAGGGGCGCGGTCATTCCAGAATGCTGCGCGGTCAGCGCCGGCCGCCGCCGATGCGGCGGTCGTCGGCCAGTGCGGTCAGCGGGCCGAACTCGCGGGCAAGCTGATTCCACGTCAGAACCTCGCCACAGCGGGCCGGGAAATCCTTCGGGTTGAACTCGGGCATGGTCCAGGTGCCAGTGCCCCGGTCCCGCAGCCACAGGTCCCCGTCACCGTCGACCACAGTCGGCGGGACCGGTACGGGCTCGGCCTGATCGGTGGGCTCCCAGGTGACCCGGCCCGGGTGGGAAACGCGGCGCAGCTCGGTGGTGGCCAGCCGCGCGGCCAAGTCACGGGTGGACTCTTCGGCGTCCTTGACCGACGCGAGTCGGAATGCATCGTCGAGTACGGGCAGGGCTGGATTCTTGCTGCGCTTTGAACTCATACGCTGACTACCTCCGGTGGGGGGGCGTCACATCCGTTATGGCACCCCGTAAGAGGAACACGGTATCCGAGGCGGGAGCCGGGCCGGCTACGACCACCGTCCAGGTGGAGGCGCTGGCTGAGGCTGACCCCGGGGAGTGGACACCCTGACAATGGATCTTGATGGTCCAGGGAAGGATGTCCAGGTGGGACGCAGGTCTCCGTATGCGGAGGAGTTCAGGAAGGACGCAGTGGCGCTCTTTCGGGCCGCGGCTGGGAAACGGACGTACGCGGCGGTGGCCGCGGATCTCGGTATCACCGCGGAGTCACTGCGAACATGGGTCCGCAAGGATGAGGCCCCGGCCACGTCCGACGGCCGTGACGACGGCGTCAGTGTGGCCGAGGAACCGGCCCGGCTGCGGGCGGAGAACACCCAGCTGCTCAAGGCCGAGCACGAGTGGCACCTGGAGCGTGAGATCCTGCGCCGGGCAGCCGCCTGTTTCGCGCGGGAGGTGAAGTGAGATCCCGCCGCTGGGACTTCATCTCCGAGAACCGCGCCGATTTCGGCGTCCAGCGGATCTGCCGGGTGCTGGGGGCGTCCCCCGCCGGCTTCTACCGGCACCTGGCCACCGATCAGGAGCGCGCGGAACGCCGGGCCGAGGAGAAGCGGACCGTGGCCGAGATCCGTGCGATCCATGGCGAACATCAAGGGGCGTCTGGGGCACCGCGCGTCCATGCCGAGCTGCGGGCGAGGGGGCGGGGCATCAACCGGAAGCGGGTGACCCGACTGATGCGGGTCAATGACATCGTCGGCCGGCACCTGCGGAGGAAGAAGCGGACGACGATCGCGGACAGGGCTGCGGCCCCCGTGCCGGACCTGGTGATGCACGACTTCACCGCGGACACCCTGAACACGAGGTGGTGCGGAGACATCACCTATACAGCCGTCGGTTCGACGTGGCTCCACCTCGCCACGGTGATCGACATCTGGTCGAGGAAGGTCGTGGGCTGGTCGATCGCTGACCACATGCGGACCTCTCTCGTCACCGATGCGATCGAGATGGCCGTGGCCACCCGCGGTGGCCGGGTCCGCGGCGTCGTATTTCACACCGACAGGGGCGCCCAGTACAACGCGGCAACCTTCGCTGAGGTCTGCCTGCGGCATGGCATCCGCCGCAGCATGGGCCGCGTCGGCTCCAGTTACGATAATGCCCTCGCCGAGTCGTTCTTCCAGGGCCTCAAGCGCGAACTGCTTCACGGACGCCGCTGGACCTCAAAGGCACAGACCCGGCTCGAGCTGTTCCGCTGGCTGTCGTACTACAACCGGCGCCGTCGCCACTCTGCACTCGGATACCGCACCCAGCCGAGTTCGAACGACAACTCAACACGACACGTACGCTGTCGCTCGTCGCATGAAACCCGGTGTCCACTCCCCGGGATCAACCTCAGTGACGTCCTCGACCGGCACGCCGGTGAACGGCTGCACCGCTTCGGGCGCCATACGGGTCCAGGTGTGCTGGTCGTGGCGCACCAGGATGTACAACTCGGGGACGGACACCGGCAGCGTGACGTGATCGGGATGATCCTCGAGGAAGAACACGTCCACCCGGCACGTCCCGGAACGGGTGCTGCTTCCAGGTATCCCGTAAGAAGCAGTACGTACCTCCGGCGAACCAGCCGCCGCCGGCATCGACGAGATCTCCCGTCGCCGAGATCAGCACCAGCAGCCGCTCCACCCCGGCGATGACATCGAAGCGCCCGGAGCTGGAGAGTGCGGAGGTCATCACCTCCAGGAACCTCGGATGGTAGTAGTCGTCGTCATCCAGCTTCTGAATGACGCGACCGGAGCTGGCCTCGATCCCCAGATTCAGCTTCGTACCCAGCGGCGTCTCGTTCGCAAGCCGAAGGTAGGTGATGTGCGGGGCTCGGGGCACCAGCGCCTCACACGACTGCGACCCGTCGTCGACGATCACCAGCTCGGTATCGGGCAGCGTCTGCCTCAGGTAGTAATCGATCGCACGCGCAAGGAAATGCGGCCGGTCCTTCGTCGCCAGAATGCAGGAGACCAACGGCATACGCATCCATTCGTTCAGTCCTGACAGTGCCGGCAGCCAGAGCAGCCATCCCGCCCGACTCATACCCGGCGCGGCAACGCCGCCCCCGATAGCTGCCCCCGCCGGAACCCGGCAACCCCTCCCACAGGCCTGGCGGCGCCTGCCATGCGACCGCCCGCCCGCCTCGGCGTCTGCAAAGACCCCCGATCCCACCCGAACGCGGCATGACCGGTTCCCTCCCGATCTCGCTCGCGATGGACATGCGCAGGTCCTCGGCGGCGTCGTCGTTGAACCCCGTCTTCTGGACCACCCGAGTCGGCTTGAAGACGAGCCGCTCCGGTGCTGCGACATCGGCGTCTGGCCGAGGGCCGCTAACTCCAAGGTGTCAGGGGCCCCATGCAGGCACCACGCCAAAGAAGCTGACAGATCGGCTGGACAAACCCGCAGACAAACCCATTGGATAGTCGCCATAGTTGCAGGTCGCGGTGACGCCCGGTGACAACTTCCGCCGGAACCTACAAGCGCTCAGCCGCCTCCGATGTGTTCCAGGTCTGCATCCTCCTGGGAAATACGGGGCCGGTTCTCCGCTTCGGGTACCAGTACTGTGGCGCTCCAGCCGTGATGCCGACGCTCGTAGGCAATCAAGCTGTGCTCTGCGGTGTCCTCCGGCTTGTCGAGGAACCGCTTGTCGTCCGGCCAGTTGGCGGCCGCCGGTCCGCGCGCCCAGCCCAACGGGGTGGTGTAGCGCTTGGACACCGCCTGGGTGTCGTCGGCGGAGATGGTCAGGGACGAGGTGCCGTGGGCGTCGGCCGCGACGAAGGACAGCTTGGCGGTGCCGGATTCGTTGGCCAGTACCCCGACCTTGACGGCCGCGATGCTGTAGGAGCGGGCGGCCCACTTCTTGGCACCCTTGAGGTGCACCTCGTTGGATCCCGCGTAGAGGACGGTCTCGCCCACCGGGTCGCGGCGGATGAGGAGCTCGCCGTCGGCGTCGTGGACGTAGCCGGTGGCGGTGGCGCCCTCCGTGGTCTTGGTGAGCTTGTCCTCCGGACCCCAGTTCAGGGTCTGGGAGGTGGCGCTGCCCGGCGTCTCGGCACGCTTGGTGGTGTTGCCGGTCGCGTCGTAGGTGTACTGGGGGGTGATGCCGGTGCAGGTGGCGCCGGTGGTGGTGGCCGGGGACGGCACCGGCGGCGGCGTCATTCCGTGCCGGTCCGGGTGCGGCGGGCGTAGGCGCGGGCGGCGCGGGCCCGGTCGCCGCAGCGAGTGGAGCACCAGTGGCGACGGCCCTGGCGGAGCAGGTAGCGGTTGCAGGGGGTGGAGCCGCATGCGGTGAGGCGTTCGGCGTTCGGGGAGGTGAGGAGGTCGGCGGCGTCGGCGGCGAGGGTGGCCAGGGCGTGGTCGAGGATCGCGGTGGTGGGGTGGGTCGTGGCGCGGTAGGGGCCGTTCTTGTCGTCCCACTGCAGCAGTGGGGCGGTGGGGACCCGGGTCATCGCGTCGTTGACAGCCCTGACGGCGGCGGGGAGGGCGGGGAGACCCGCGGCACGGGCCGCGAACAACGACCTGACCTGTTCGCGCAGCGCGCGTAGTTGCGTCGCGCACATTTCCTGGATACCGGCGTCGATCGGAGCGAGCCCGCGTTCCGCCAGCCAGTGGTTCGCCCGCGCAGGGGTCCCCAAGAGGTCAAGGGTGTGCCCGCCGGGCCGCGCGATGGCGCTGTTGGCAAGGGCGAGGGAGATGTGCTCCTCCTCGCCTTGGGCGGGGGGCAGGACGGGGTCTTCCATCGCGGGCTCCTTCACATTCCTCATGGTACGTCTTGCGGCTATCCGTGAGAAGCGACTACGGTCACCTCACGGTTCATTCGTATTCATCCGTGAGGTGTTGTTTTCCGTGTCCCCTGCGCCCGCATCGACAGACCAGTTCCCCGTCCGCGTCCTCGGCGGCCCGACCGCCCTCTTCGAGTACGGCGGCCTGCGCTTCCTGACCGACCCGACCTTCGACGGTCCCGGCGACTACCCGGCGCCCGGCGTGACCCTGACCAAGACCGCCCCCTCCACCTCCACCCCCGGCGACCTCGGCCCCATCGACGTGGTCCTGCTCTCCCATGACGAGCACCCCGACAACCTCGACAACTCCGGCCGGGCCCTGCTCGCAGACGTCCCGCTCACCCTCACCACCCCTGGCGGCGGACAGCGCCTCGGCGACAAGGCAAAGGGCCTGGCCGACTGGGAATCCGTCGAACTCAACCGCCCGGACGGCGGCACGGTGACCGTGACCGGCGTACCCGCCGTGCACGGACCCGGGGCGCGCGAGGAGGTCGAACCGATCCTCGGCCAAGTCGTCGGCTTCGTCCTGACCGGCGAGGGCCTGCCCACCGTCTACATCAGCGGCGACAACGCCTCCCTCACCGCGGTCAAGGAGATCGCCGAGCACTTCACCCCGGTGGACACCGCCATCCTCTTCGCCGGAGCCCCCCGCTTCCCCGCCCTCTTCGACGGCGAGCCGATCGTCCTGGACAGCACCCAGGCCGCCGAGGCCGCCCAGATCCTCGGCGCCCGCCGCGTCGTTCCCGTCCACTGCGACAGCTGGGCCCACTTCACCGAGGGCCACGATGAACTGGAAGCCGCGTTCGCCGCCGCCGGACTGACCGACCGCCTGGACCCGGACCGGCGCCGGCACGCCTGAGCCGGACGGCCGGGAGAACCGTTGCTCGCAGGCAGCTTGCCACCCCACGGGGGTGACCTCCCGGCCCGATCGGCGGCCGACATCGAACCGAGCCCGGGCCCAGTTGCCCGAAAGTCACAGGTCAGGCGGACCATCGCGGCAGTGGAGGTCCATCCGACCGAGGCCCCGGGCGGGGGACCGAGGCCTGTCACGCGCCTGTGACAGTCGGCGGACAGCTTCATGAAGGTCCGGGGTCAGTCTTTTAACCAGAGAACGAACCGGACATATCGCCCGACATTCTCTGGAACCGAGTCCCCCTCCCCCGCCTCGCACAGGAGTCATTCCCATGGTCCGCACCTCCCGCAAGCAGCGTTACGCGATGTTCGCCGTCTCGGCCGCGATCGTCGGAGGTGGCGTGCTGATACCCACCAGCGCCTTCGCCGCCCCGACCACCGCACAGACGACCGCACAGACGACCGCACAGACGACCGCGCTCGCCACCGGACACGTGGACCATGCCAAGAGCGGCCACGAGAACCACGGCACGAAGGACCACCGGGACAACAAGCGACACGACAACGGCAAGGGCAAGAAGAACCAGAAGCACCAGGGCAAGAAGAACAAGGTCCGCGACGTCGAGAACATGCCGGGCTGCAAGTTCTACCAGGGCAAGGTCTACTGCGAGCACAAGGCCGACAAGCCCGCCCCCGCCCCCAAGACCGACCCGGCCGCCCCCGACCGGGAGACCGGCAAGGCCCCCGCACCCGCCCCGGCCCCGCAGTAGAACCCCGCGAAGCGGAGCATCACCGCTCCCGGTCGAAGCCGCGGCCAACGCCGCAGCTCTCCGTACCCGGCCCTTAGCACACCGTCACACGTGTAGCTGCTCAGCCCCTGCCGAAGCCCCTACCCGGGACTGGGCCGGGGCTTCGGCCTTTCCCCACGGCCCTCACGATCATCAAGGCCGATCCCGAGACGGCTGCCGTACTCGGGAGCATCCCCGCGGGCGCGGGGTCGACGCGAGAAGACCGGGGAGACGGTCGCCTGGTCGCCCTCGACGAGGGCGGCCGGTTCTTGGGGTGGGCCGCCGTCGTGCCGATGACGTCCAGGAAATCGGAGGCGCCGCTACTCGCGCGTCTCATACCCTCGGCCCGCACCGACCCGTCGAATACCACCAAAGGACTTTGTGAATCACTCCGATCTCCTCGCCAAGGCGCCCTCGCTCGCGGCCGGCATGGCCGCCGCCGATCACAGCCCGCACACCCAGCTGTCCCAGACTCGCCACCGCGCCGCGCTCGTGGCGAGCTGGCACATCGCACCCGGCTCAACCGTCCTCGAGTTGGGCTGCGGTCAGGGCGACATGACCGCCGTCCTTGCAGAGGCGGTTGGGTTCACAGGGCGCGTGGTGGCCGTTGACGTGGCCGCACACTCCTATGGGGCGCCGGTCACGATCGGAGAATCGGCAGCCCGGCTCGCGGCGGGCCCACTCGGGCCACGCATCGACTTCCGCTTCGGCACCGACGTACTCGACCCATCAGTCGACTTCCCCGAAAGGGCCTTCGACCATGTGGTGCTCGCACACTGCTCCTGGTACTTCACATCGCTCGGACAGCTGCGAGACACGCTGGCCCGGGTACGGCCGTGGGCGCGGCGACTGTGGTTCACCGAGTGGGACCTGACGCCTGCCTCTGACGACCAGTTGGCGCACCTGCTCGCCGTGCTGATCCAGGGGCAGACCGAGGCCGCGGGATCGCATGGCCAGGGCAACGTCCGCACACCTTTCTCCCGTGAGGGCCTGCTGCGGCTTCTGCCTGAGGCCGGCTGGACGGCCGACGGCAGCGAGCCGGTCGATACCGGAGAACTTCAGGACGGCGACTGGGAAATCGCAGCTTGCCTCGACCTGGTGGGAAGCGATGGTCGTCTGGCCGCACTGCCCGAGCCGGTGCGACAGCTCGTCCTGAGTCAGGCCGACGTTCTCCGGGCCATTGCCAAGCCGTGCGGCAACCGCGCGCTCGCCGCGTATTCAGTCACCGCGCACTGACGGTGCTGTAGTGGTCGCCCGACGCCGCGCGGTTGATCTCGAACCGGCAGCCGCCGGGGTGGGAGGCGCAGTACTCGCTCACCTTCTCGGTGGAGGCGAGCGCCGTCTCGCCCTCGTAGGTGACGGGGACCGGCACCTCGGGGGCGTGCCGCCGAGCGATGAACCGGTGGCGCAGCTGAGAGCCGGCAGGGCCGCGGCGCGGGCCGGAAGGTGTCCAGCTCGCCGTGGGCCGGCACCATGTCGCTCTCCTGCGCCGTGCCGCGACCGACCGGCGACGTGTGACGGCAGCCGGAGTACCGCCCGCGGCCGGCAGCACCACGGGTGGGGCGCTCCCCCCGCGGCAGCCGATCAGCCCCTGCCCGGCCCTCACGATCATCAAGGCCGATCCCGAGACGGCTGTCTCTCCGTATGCCCTGGGCCACGAACAGACCAAGGTCGACCGCGCCGACGGCTCCCTCGAGTGGGGCGACACCCCCGCGAAGACGAACACCTGCCTGTCTGAACAGCCACCCGGGTCTGCGCTCACACGCGCGGGCAGTCGTGACCCGGCAGCGGGTACTCCCGGCGGCCCGGGAGCCCGGCCACCCCGTGGAGGACGATCCGCTCGAACTTTGACCGCCAGCGGCCCGAACGCGATCGATCTCACCTTCAACGGCATCAACCAGCCCGTCCAGGTGGACGTCCCGGACGACAACGGCTGACATCCGGGCCCCGGCGCGCCGGCGCCGCGTAGCCGTCCGCCCCTCACCGAACCAGCGGTAACGCAACATTTCCTGCCGTACGGCTCAAAAGGTTGGCATGGCGGTGGAGTCGGGACCGGGGCACGAAAGAGGCGCCCGGCGGGCCGTCGGCCCGCCGGGCGCCTCGGGGCGCTTCAGCGGTTCAGCGGTTCAGCAGGTGATCGTGGATCCGTCCAGAGCGGACTCCATGGTCACGGCGAACTCCGTCGGCCCGTCGGCCCCCACCCGGAGCAGCGCCGGGGCGCCGTCCACCTCCTTGTGGAAACACATGCCGGAGCCGCTCCGGAACCGGGCCGGGGCCTGCTCCCGGGTGCCGACCGCTTTCCATCCTTCTTTGCTCGCGGTGTCCCAGTAGTGGGCGACCAGCGACTTGGCGTCCGTGTTGTGGGTGTAGGCGCTGTTCGCCATCACCCAGGGATCTCCGCTGTCGTCCATGCACTCCACGTAGGTTCGATCCGTGACGGGCATGGCGCCGGCTGCGACGGCGGGCGCCGCGGCCGAGACCCGGGCCATGCGCTCGACCGCCTTGCTCTCCTGGCACGAGCCCTCCGACCCGTAGAAGAGCAGATACGCCGACCCGGCCAGCAGAGAGAGCCCGGTCACGCAGCCGACGATGACGGCCAGGACCACGAACGGTCCGCGGCGCGAGGATTGTGTGGTGATCAAAGGTTCCCTTCCTATTTTCTCCACAGCACGCCGTTGTAGTAGTAGACGCGTGCGAAGAAGTAGAGGGTCGCCCAGAACACGCCCCAGGTGTACCAGCTCAGCATGGCCCACCAGTTCCGCACGGCAAAGCTGCGGGCGACGGAGTTGTTGTGCTGGTCGATCTGGGTGTCGCGTCCGGTCTGGCCCCATTCATGCGCGTCTCCCAGCCTCTTGGCCGCTCGTGCGCCGAAGTAGAAGGTCAGGCTCGCCTGCCACATGAAGTGCCGGATCGCGTTGTTCTTCGCGCCGCTGCGGAAGGTCGCGAGCAGCATTCCCGAAATCGCCGAGGCGAGGGCGCAGCCGCGCCATCCGAGCGACATGCAGGCGTTGGCCTCGATGATCTTCTTGCGCCAGGACGTGGACATCCGGCCGTCCAGGTCCCGCTGGTTGACCGGGTCCGCGTTGGCGTACTCGTACGCGTTCGCGCTGCCGCCGTAGACCGGGTCCGCTGAAAGGAAGCGGCCGGTGGCCGGGTTGTAGAGACGGGCGCCCATCAGGGTCAGACCGCTGGGCGTCTCGCCGGAGCGCTGGTGACCGCCGAGCCAGCCATAGCGGACCGAGGCCTGTCCCGTGCGGGGCTGGCCGTACTCGTCGGTGTCCAGCACCACGGGCGGCTGGCCGGAGGTCAGCGGGAGCTGCACGGCGACGGAGCCCTGGATCGTCGTCAGGTGCAGGACGACGTCCCCCGTCCTGCTGGTGGTGGTCAGGCCGCCGGCGGAGGCGACGTTGCGGGTCACCGCACCGGTCGCGGTGTCCTCGACGATCCAGCGCGGGTTGTCCGCGTCGTCGCCGTAGTGGTTGACCCGGGACGCGGTCTGGTTCCAGACCGAGCCGTTGTACGACTCCTTCGTCCACCCGCGGTAGCGCTGGGCCGCGTCGAGGCCCCAGGTCTGCCGCTGGTTGGACAGGGTCTGCTGACGGGTGCGGTCGCTGTTGTAGTAGGCGACGGTCCCGTGCCCCGGGACGGTGGTGGTACGCCCGAACTCGTCGTAGGCGTAGCCGCTGTCGACGAGCCGGTCGGCGCTGTCGTAGGTGTGGGTGGTGGTGGTTCCGCCGGTGGCCGGGCAGTCGGCGCCCGGGGCGCCGGCGGCCGTGGTGAGGCCCGTGCGGTTCGAACGCCCGTCGAAGGCGTAGGTGCGACGGGTGCAGACGGTGTCCGCCGTGTCCTCGACGGAGGCCAGGCGGCCCGCCGTGTCGTAGCGGAACCGCTGGTCGGAGATACCGGAGTGCGTGGTGATCTGGCCGTGGACGGATTCGTTCACGGTGTCGCTGTAGACGACGGCCGAGTCGCTGTCGCGCACATAGCTGCGCTTCGTGGCGTCACCGCCCGGGTCCGTGCTGATGTTGAGCGTGTACCCGCCGGGCAGCTTCTCGCTGCGGACGGCGCCCGACGCGTCGTACGACGGCCGGAACTCGCCGGCGACCGAGTCGGTGGTCTTCGTGGGAAGGCCCCGGGGGTCGGCGGCGTGGTCGTAGGTGAAGGTGACGGTCGACGGCACGTTGTCCGTCACCTTGGTCGGACGGTCGAGCAGGTCGTACTCGGTGGTGGTGACGCCGCCGTCGGCATCGGTGTAGGAGATCGTCCGGCCGAGCTTGTCGAACTGCTTGACGATGGTCCCGCCGGTGGGCGAGGTGTTCTTGACGGCCCGGCCGGTCACCGCGTCGTACTCGGTGGTGGACTCCGGAGCTGCCGTGCCGGTGCCGCCGGTCGTGGTGACCTTGGTTGTCCGGCCGGCCGCGTCGAACTCGGTGGTGGTGGTCCGCGTGGACCCGTTCGCCGTCTCGATCTGCTTGGCCGGGCTGCCCCACCAGTTGTACTCGGTGGTGGTCGTCGGCAGCTGCGACGGGTTGCCGCCGGTGACCGCGCCCGCCGGACCGGTCGTGCAGACCAGGTCGGCCCACTCGGGGCGGCCCTGGCAGGTGCCGGTGCCGGTCGCCGACCAGTACGTGGTGACGCGGGTGGCGGCGTCGCTGCCGTTCGCGCCGGGGAGCAGCTGCTTGGAGACCCGGTCCTTGGCGTCGTACTCGGTGGTCTCCGTGATGGCCAGGCCGCCGGGGTCCCGGACGGTCTTGACCGGCAGGCCCCTGGCCCAGTCGATCACGGTCTCGGTGGCGCGGGGCTCGCCGAGTACCGTCGGGTGCTCGCGGACCTGGGCGCCGACGGTGGCCTTGGTGACCTGGTCCTTGACCCTGGCGGTGCCGTTGGTGGGCCGACCGGCGTCGTATTCGAGGACCGACCGGTCGCGGGCGGTCACCGAGGTGCCTGCCGGAACCAGCAGGGTCGCGCCGTTCTTCAGGTCTGCGGTCAGGTCGACGCGCCGCAGCGGGCCGAGCTTGCCGAGCTGCCGCAGTCCGGCCGCGTCGAACGTGGTCGTCGTGCTCAGCTGGTGGGCGCGCTCCGCGCTGGTGAGCTGGCCGATGCCCAGGTTGCCCTGTGCGGCCTGGTCCGCGGGGCTCGTGCCCAGGGCCAGGGCCCGGTTGGCGGCCGAGAGCTCGCGGACGGTGTTCCCGTACTGGTCATACTCGGTGGTGGTGATGTGTCCGCCGGGCGCCGCGCTGTTGACGGGACGTCCGGAGGCGCCCAGGTAGGTAACCGCCGCCCGGGTGTAGGCCGAGGCGGCGAGTGCCGAACCGGAGTGGGACGAGGGGACCGCGTCGGCGGGGAACAGGGCGGTCGCGTCGGTGGGTGCGCCGGTCTGCCCCCAGGCCTTCACGTCGGCCGTGCCCATGGGGTACGGGGCCGCGGCGCCGGTCAGCGGGACGCCGTAGACCACGCTGGTGGCCGCGGTGCCCTGCTCCTCGCCCGCCGTGCCCGGCTTCAGACCGGCCCGGGAGGCCTTGAGCAGCATGCCGTCACCGGCCGTGGGCGAGGATCCCGCCTGGCCGTACGTGAACGACCACGGCAGTTCGGACTTGGCCTGCAGCCAGTCGATGCGGTCCGCGGCGTTGTACGCGTACTGCGCCTGGGTGCTCTGCGCCAGGTTGGGGTCCCACTGCTGGCGGAGGTTGCCGCCGGCGTCGTAGCGGTAGGTGGAGACCGCCTTCGAGGTGGCGTTCGCGGCCCCGGGCTCGGTGGACCACAGCCGGATCTCCTTCACCTGGCCGGCGAAGTCGCCGAAGTCGGCGGAGGTGCTGTATCCGGTGGCGGTGGTGGCGGTCGCGTAGACGAACTCCAGCGAGCGGCATCCCTTGGTCTGCGCGGTGGTGGCGCAGGCCGAGGCGGTCGTGGCGGACGTCGGGGCGATGACCCGCTTGGGGCGGGCCAGCTTCTTGGTGTCGACGGTGACCGCTTCCGACACCACGGTGGTGGTCGAGTTGTCGACTCCGCCGACCCGGGTGCTGGAGACCTGCCAGGTGGTCATCGCCGGGTCGCCCCGGGTGAACTCGGTGACCGTGCCGCCGTCGTCGGTCAGCGTGAACGAGCCGCTGACACTGCCGGTCAGGGTCATTGCGCCGGCGCCGGGCTCGGAGACCCAGCCGTTGCGTGCCGCGTTGGCGGTGAAGTGCAGCGCGTCGCCCGAGGTGGTCACGACGTCCACGGCCGTGTCCGAGACCGGCGCGACGTGCGAGTAGTCGGACTGGACGATCTCGGCCGCCGTGCCGGAGGACCACTCCTGGCCGAAGATCGCGGCCTGGCCCTCCTGCTTGGCGCCCTTGTGCGGGTCGCGCGAGGAGGTGGTGCGGGAGACGGACATGCCGAAGGCGGAGACGTCGGTGGCCGACACCTCGAAGTCGCCGGTCAGCAGGTTCAGCGTGCCCGGACCGACCGGGCTGGTGGCGGCGCCGCTCGCGTTGCGGTCGACGACGACGGCGAGGGGCTGGGTGGCGCCGGTGGCGCTCGCCGGGCCGGTGAAGTCGGCCTTGATCTGGACGCTGCCGTCCGGGTCGACCGTGTCGGTGGTGTTCCAGACCAGTGCGGGAGTGCGCCCCGCGGTCAGGGAGACGGGCCAGGCCGTCAGCGGCGTGCCGCCGTTGGTGACGTGCCCCGGCGGGATCTGGACCCAGGGGTCGGCCTCGGAGCGGCGCCAGGAGAAGGACGCCGCGTTGAAGGCGGCGCCGTCCGCTTCGGCGGTCAGCGGAAGCCGTCGGGCCGTACGCTCGCCGTCCTCGGGCTGGACGAAGCCGCCCGATCCGGCGTGGAAGGTGTATTCGACGGCCTCGGACTCGTTGTCGGCCTTGTCGACGGTGCGCACCTGGAGGGTGTGGCTCCCGTTCGACGGCGGGGTGACGGACAGGGTCCGGGTGCCGGTGGTGCCGTCGGTGGGTAATGGGACCGGTACGCGTCGGGCATGCGCTCCAGCGGCTCGGCGGGCGGCGTCACCCTGTCGCCGGCCGCGGCGGAGGACCTGAGGGACTCGGTGGCGCTCGGCAGGCCCGTGCCGGGGGTCTTGCCCGTCCGGCCCAGGTCCAGGGCCTCTTCGTTCAGCGCGTTGATGCGTCGGATGTCATCCGCTGTCAGGCCGTTCCTGTCGGCATAGGAACCCTTCCCGTCGCCGGTACCGCCGGCTGCCTGACTGACGGACGGCGTGAGACCAGCGGTGCACAGAACGATGCCCACTGTGGTGAGGGCGAGGAACCCTGAACGTTTGTACATGAAATCCTGGAATTCCTTTCATTGAAAGGTGGCATGAGAGAACGCGAAGCGTCTGCACGGCGGCAGAAAAGAGCTGCCGAAGCCGGCATGCCCCCTGCTCCCGCTTTTGCCTCGATGCGTCAGGGAGCGGCAACGGGCCGGCATCGGCCGGGATTTCGCTGCTCCTGCGCCGGTCCTCACATGGATGGTCAGGCCGTGCGAGAAGTGATCATGTCCCGGCGCGGATTCCCCGACAACACTGCGGCTCCACATTCGGCCAGCTGCCCGACGGGATGGTATTCGGTCATGCGGACCGGGCCTGCCTGCACCGGTACGTGCAGCGGCAGCGTTCTCCTGGCCCCTGCCGCACGATCCGTGGCGCGACCGGAGCCGGCCGCCTCGAAAGCCCCGAAAAATGGTCTGCGGCGGCGCTGTCAGCCGCTCCGGGGAATGTCGGGCGCCTGCTCCGATACGGGCGCGGGAGCTCCGGCCGACGCCTGCGGAACTCCGGGATGAGGCGGCTCTGCCCGCCGGGAGGACCACAAGGTCTTCGCCACTGCCCCTCGCGAACCTCGGTCGGCCCGCTGCCGGCCCGGCTCTGTCATCAACCGTCGTCTTCCGTAGAACGGCTGGTAAAGCCCGCTCCGTGCGGAGTCCTCGGCGAGTCCGACGGCAGCAGCTGACGCAGCAGCGATCAGCGTGCGCGGTGCCCGGGGGCGCCGGTCACAGACCGGCGACGTCCCCGACCCGCTTGAGCACGGAGTCGAGCCCGTCCACCACAGCGCCGTGCCGCCTCGTGCGCGCCGCCCGGTCCGCCGGCACCAGCCGCGCGGCGGCCTGCACGGCACAGGCGTCCGGGTCGCCGAAGGCGGTCCGCGGGTGCTCTCCCGTTTCCGCGCAGTGCGCCGTGACCTCTTTGACCGCCTGGAGCACGACGGCCCGGTCCACGCCCGGCTGCAGGGCCAGCCGTACCTGGAAACGCGCCATCCACTTTTCGCGGTCCTGCTCCCCCGCCGTCTCCCCCGCCTGCCTCTTCGTCGCCACGTGCTCTCCCGGTGTGATCGGCAATCGTCCGTCACGGAGTCGGACGCCAGCGCATCGCAGCGGGTTGCCTGTACGAGCATCAGGTCGCCCACGCGACCAGGACCGCTTTGCGCGCCGGGCGACCACTGAGGGCGGTATCGACGCAGGCTGCGGAGGCCTCGGGGGGCGCAGCGCCGGCGGTCTTGACCCTTACATGGCGTCAGGCCGCACAGTCGGTGCCATGGAGGATCACTGGACCGTGGGACGCGTGGCCGCGATGGCCGGGGTGAGCGTCCGCACGCTGCATCACTACGACGAGATCGGGCTCGTGCGTCCGTCGGCGCGGACCGCGGCCGGGTACCGGGCCTACGCGGCGCGCGACGTCGAGCGGCTGCGGGAGGTACTGGGCTACCGGAGGCTGGGCTTCGGACTGCGGGAGGTCGCCGAGCTGGTCGGTGACCCGTCCACCGACGCGGTCGCGCATCTGCGCCGGCTGCGCGGCCTGCTGCTGGAGCGGCGTGATCGCACCGGCGCCATGGTGGCGGCCATCGACAGGGAACTCGAGGCCCGGGCGAAGGGGTTGAAGGTGACACCGCAGGAGCAGTTGGAGGTGCTCGGTGCACGGCTGTACGACGCGATCGGCGGTGCCTACCCGGCGACGCGGCGCACCGAGCCGCGGATCGCCGCGCAGATCCTGGACGCGCTCGGGGACGCGCGGACGGTGCTGAACGTCGGGGCCGGCACCGGTTCCTACGAGCCCGCCGATCTCGAGGTGACCGCGGTGGAGCCGTCGGCGGTCATGCGGGGGCAGCGGCCCGCCGGCTCGGCTCCGTGCGTGGCCGCCGCCGCGGAGAGCCTGCCGTTCGAGGACCGGTCCTTCGACGTCGCGATGGCCGTCTCCACCGTTCACCACTGGGGGGACCCGGTGGCGGGGCTGCGCGAGATGCGGCGGGTGGCCCGCCGCGTGGTGGTGCTCACCTTCGACACCGACGAGCCGGAATGGCGGGACCGGTTCTGGCTCACCCGCGACTACCTGCCCGAGTTCGCCGGCGTCCTGGCGGGGTTTCCCGCGCTCGCGATGATGGCCGACGCGATCGGCGCCCGGGCCGAGCCGGTGCCCGTCCCGTGGGACTGCGCCGACGGACTGTTCGAGGCGTACTGGCGGCGGCCGCAGGCGTACCTGGAGGATCGCGTGCGCCGCGCGATGTCGGTGTGGACGAGGGTGGGGCCGGAGGCGGAGCGGCGGGCGGTAGGAAGCCTCGCCGGCGACCTCGCGTCCGGTCGGTGGGCCGAGCGCAACAGCGGCCTCGCCGGCCTCGACGCGGCCGATCTCGGCCTCCGTCTGCTCATATCGTGAAGGGATCCCCCGGCAGGCGCAGGCGCGGGCCCTCCTCGGCTCGGCCGAGGAGGGCCCGGCGTTGTTCACGAGGTCGGCGTCAGCACTCGCGCAGGCCCGGCGCGGGGTCGACCGAGGTGTGGACGTCCACGGCCGCGACGTTGCCCCACTGGCCGTTGTCCAACTGGGTCCAGTACCAGACGTTGTTGCCGCCGGCGTGCTGGTCGCCGCGGCCCCAGCACTGGAACCAGCTGGGGCTCGTGTTCAGCGGCCCGCGCACCGCGGAGTTGTACCGGCGGTGCTCGTAGCCCTTGGCGCCGACCCGGTTGCCGCACCACAGCTTGCCGTCGGCGCGGACTGCGCATTCGGCGGCCGCGCTCCTGTCCGTGGCGGGCGTCGCCCGGGCCGGGCCGGTCACGGTGGCCATGCCGCCGGCCAGTGCGGCGGTGGCGAGAGCGAGAGTGATCTTCTTGCGTGCGGACATGCTTCCTCCTCGAAGGGGCTCCCCGGGGGAGCCGGGTGATGGGTGGTCGGCGGTCGTGGCGCGGATGGTGCGGGTGGTGGAAGTGGTGCGGGTGGTGGGGGCGCTCAGGGGCAGGTGGGTACGCCGTCCAGCCAGGCGGGGCCCTTGATGTAGATGTTGGTGATCCACGACCCGTACTCGGGCAGGTAGGACCAGGCGTCGTTGGTGTAGCCCTCCGCCGTCACCGGCTCGGCGTGCTTCTGGCACTCGACGCGCACCGTGGTCGGGCCGGGGAACCGGTGGACCCGCGGGCTGGTGGTGGACGGCTCCTTGTGGGTCCACACGTCCGTGCCCCATGTGCTGAACGTGCCGGGTGCCGTCTGCGGCGGTGCGATGCGGACGGCTCCCGCGTAGTCCCCGCCCAGCCGTACGTCGCTGACGGTGATCCGGGTGCCCGATTCGCGGGCCTCGACCATCTTCCCCGCGCCCAGGTAGATCGCGATGTGGTGGATGGAGCCCCCCGACCCCCAGGCCAGCAGGTCCCCCGGGAGCAGCGGCCCGGTCCCCTGGGCGGCTGTGAACCGCTGGTTCACGTGCGGCGAATGGAACTGGTGGTACGCGTTGCCGGACAGCGGGTCGCCGCCGACGGCGCGGGCGTAGGCGTACCGGACCAGTCCCGAGCAGTCGAAGCCCAGGCGTTCGGGGTCGTGTGCGCTGTCGGGGTCGCTCGGGTCGACCTGACCGTAGGTCGGGCCCGGCTGTTGCCCGTGGCCGCCGCCCCAGGTGTACCAGACGCCGATCTGTTCGCACGCGGCCGCCACGGCCTTCTCCGCCGCCGCGGAGGCGCCGGGGGCGAGTACTGCGCATCCTCCCGCCGCCTGCGGTGTTTTCGGTGCCGTGGCCGCCGCGGCGCTGCTGGCGCCTCCCCATGCGGCCAGGAGGGTGAGCGCCGCCGTCGCCGCCACCGCCGTTCTGCGCATCGTCATGTCCGCTCCCCCGTTCCGCCGCGCGGTGTCGTCCCGCGGGTCGCCGTGCTGTCGTGGTGTTCGCGGTGTGCTCGTCGCAGTGAGCACGGCCGGCCCGTCCGTCGGGCACTTCGAGACTGTGCCCCGTCACCCCCGCGTGTCGAGGAGGCGCGGGTCGCCCACCGGAACGGGAAACGGGAAACCATCGGGAAACCCCCTCCCGCCAGGCCTTTTGATGTGCCGTCAGCAGGCCTTCGGTGGGGCAGTGGCTGCCGCTGACCGCGCGGGCGGGCGGGCGGGCGGGGATGAGCGTGCCGGCCGACGATGCCCCGAGCTTGCGGGCCGCGTCCGGTGAGGCCGTGGACTCCCGGCAGTGGCGCCACCACCCGGGCGACGCCGCGCCGTTCACCGACGCCCTCGATGAATTCGACCGCGCCCCGGGCGACGTTCAGCACCGGCTCGGGGGTCACCCCGTGCCCGTGCAGGGGCCGTGGAGCAGGGGATCGCCCACGCGGTGCTCGGCTCCGGCGCGTCCTGGCAGGGTCCCCGGCCGGACGGCGAGGCCGCCCCGTGGGTGACGTCGGCACCTCTACTGGCTGATCCGCCCGGCCGGCCTCGCGGCGGGCCGTTTCGAGCGGGCGGGCTTCGCGCGGCAGTGCTGCTGACCCGATCGGCGGAGAGAGGCAGGCGGGCATGCGCCGACCGGGGCGGGCTCGGTGGCCGCCGGTTTCGGAATTATGGATTCCGGGGACGGTGTACCGGCATCGCCGTGATCGTCCCCCGCGCCGTGACGGCGCCCGACGCGCAGTTGAGGGTGGCCATGGGTTGGAAAGGCACACGTCGGACGGCCGCGTCCGCCGCTCTCGCCGGAGCGGTCGCCCTCCTCCTGGCGGCCGCGCCCGCGGTCGGCGCCGAGCCCCGGACCGGCACCGGCAGCGGGGCCGGGACCGTGCCGTCGTTCGCGAGCGCGGCCGCGCGGCAGGAGCCCTCCGCGCCTGCGCCTGTGCCCCGTCTGCCCCGCGACTTCCGCGGCAAGGGCAGGTGGATCGTCCGGGACCTGGGCATCACGGTGCCGTTCACCTGGGAGGGCAGGGACGGCGACAGCCAGATGACCGCGGGCGGCCCGCGGTACCCGATCTGGTTCACCAATCTGATCCACCACGGCACCCTCTACACACTGACGTACAAATGGCCCGGTCTGACCGAGCATCCCTGCTCACGCATCCCGGGCTTCGACCTGGAGGCGCTGAACAAGGGGTTCGAGAACGCCCGGTTCGTCGGGCCGGAGACCCTGCGGCGCACCCCGCAGCGGCGCGTGAACCACTGGAGGGTGGGCGTGGTCCTGCCGGAGCTGCCCCCCGGGAATTACCCGCGCCTGCCGCTCGCGCTGGGCGACATCTACGTCGACGAGGACGACCCGGGCACCTTCTGGCAGGTGCTGCAGTTCGGTGTGCAGAACCTCTACGACCCCGAGCTGGACGAGTGGCTGGTCATGGACACCTTCGAGCACCGGCCCGGGACCGTGACGCTCCCCCGGCGGTGCGAGCCGCCCCGGTGACCGCGCGCACCCGAACCACCTGAACCACCCGAACCCGTGCGGGCGCGGGCGGGCCGCGGGCGGCTTTCCTGTGCGCGGCGGCAGGGGGCCGGTTCGCGTGGGAGGGGGCGGCGGTCCGGGGGCGGGGCTGTCATTTGCGGTCGTGGAGGAAGGTGGGGATCTCGTCGCGGGTCGGGTGGTCGGGCAGGGGCGCCGGCCTGTCCTGGAGGAACGCGGTGATGACGGCGGCGGCGCGGTCGTTGTTGTCGTCCAGGCCGTTCCACATGTGGTGTCCGACTCCGGGCAGGTACTGGGTGCGCCGGATGGCGGGGTCGTTCGCGAGGATGGCGGTCGCCCATGGGCGGACCTGGGAGGAGCATTCGGCGATCATCAGCATCGCGGGGGTCCGGGACTGCCTCAGTAGCGGTGCGAGGGAGGGCGAGTCCTTGACCGTCTGCTGGACGCGGAGGCCGGCGGCGGGGCTGAAGGAGAAGTTCTGTGCGGTGTCCTCGGCGGGGATGCGGTGCGCGTCGCGCGCGCAGTAGGCGCCCGCGGTGTCGCTGCCGAGGTCGGCGGCGGTGAAGGCGTTGTCGCCCTCGGCCTGTCCGATCAGTGCGGTGTCGGGGGTGAGGAGTCCCAGGCGCATGAGGCCGAACGCGACGGCGTACCGGGGGACGTGGGTGGATCGCGGTCCGGTCATGGCCGGTGCGAGGTCCCGTGCGGATGGCCGGCCCCTGGGCCCGTCGATGCGGGCGGTGGGGCCGTCCATGGGGCCGGGTTCGGCGATGACCGCCCGGTGCAGGCGTGCGGCGATGCCCGGATCGGCCAGGGCCCGGGTGAGGACGACCCCGCCCGAGGAGAATCCGAGGATGTCGACGCTGCCCCTGTCGAGGCGGTCGACGAAGGCGGCGAGGTCGCGGACCGACCTGGAGATCGTGTACTGGCTCATGGGGAGCAGGTCGCTTCGCCCGCCGCCGGCCTGTTCGTAGGCGTAGACGTCGTAGCCCTGGCGTGCGAGGAGTTGCAGGAACCGGTGGTCGAGCACCGGGATGCCGCGGACCGGTCCGCCGCCCAGGTACACGAGCGGGACGGGCCGGCGGGTGCCGGGGCCGGCGGGCGGGTAGTGGTAGACCGCGACCCGGCTGCCGGTGTCCAGGTTCCAGTGCTGCGTTGCCACGAACGGCAGGGCGGGCGGGTGCCGCCGGGCCGTCGGCGCGGTCGGTATGCAGACCGATGCCGTCAACGCCGCCGCGGCGAGCACCGGCAGGAACGGCATGAGCCGCGCCGGCCGAGTGCGGTGCCGGCCGCGCCACACCGCGAGGGCGGCCCCGGACCCGAGGGTGGTCAGCCACGCGGCGAGCCCCGAGCCCGCCCCGTCCGTGAGGGCGATCAGCGCGAGGAAGACGACGACCAGCGCCGCGACGGCGGCCAGGGCCGACAGTAAGTGTCCGGTGAGGCGCGCGAGTCGTACGGCGGATGTGGGCACGGCGAACCTCCGACAGTTTCAGAACGCTGTTTTAAAACGACGTTATCGGAGGGGGTACGCTGCGGACCGTGGGTAGGCCGAGAACGAACGACGAAGCCGTCAAAGAGCTGCTCGTGGTGTGCGCGACCGAGCTGCTCGCCACCCGTCCGCGGGAGTCGGTGACGGTCCGCGCCGTGGCCGCCGCCGCCGGCACCTCGACGACGGCGGTGTACTCCTTGTTCGGCGGCAAGGAGGGGCTGATCGGCGCGGTGCGCGACCGAGCCGTCGCCGGCCTGTTCCAGGACCTGTCGGCGGTGGCGACCTCCGCGGACCCTCTCGCCGACCTCTACGCGCTGGCCGTCGCGTACCGCGGTTGGGGGCGGGGCCACCGCCACCTGTACACGGTGCTGTTCGGCGGCGTGCAGTCCTTCGACCCGTCGGGGGAAGCGGGCGCCGGCGACCCGGTCCGCCCGCTCCTCGCAGCGATCGACCGCGCCTCGGCGGCTTGTGTCCTCACCGGCGAAACGACGTCGATCGCCCTGTCGATCTGGGCCGCCCTGCACGGGCTCGTCACTCTTGAGCTGGCCGGGGCCCTCGACGCCGCCACGGCCGGGGCCGCGTTCCGCTCGACGATTCACGCCGTGTTGCGCGGATGGACGGCCCCGGCGGTGCTCCGCGGCCTTCGCCCGGCCGAACCCGCTCCCTGACCGGGCCGGGCCGGCCCGGGCCGGCCCGGCGGTGGAGTTCAGGCCGATGGAGGTGTCCGCGATGCGGCCGGCGCTGCCGGTGACGCCGGTTCCTCGGCGGTGGCCCGGTGCGGCCCGCAGTCGCTCGCGGCGGCGGGCAGGCCGGTGGCGGGGACCCGTTGCCGCCTGAAGGCGGGGACGGCCAGCAGGGCGAAGCCGAGGGCCGCCGCCATGAGATGGCCGACGGTGGTGAAGTCCGGCAGCGGTCCGCTCCAGTCGGCGCCGCCGAGCGGCCACGCGAGAACGAACAGGACCCAGGGCGGGCGGGCCCGGCGGGGCAGGGCGAGTGTGCCGAACGCCAGCACGCTCTGGGCTCCGTAGCTGACCCCGTAGTCCAGGGCCTGCCGTACGTCCGCGGGATACCAGTCGTTACGGAGCGCGACGGCGATGACCGCGGCCGTGAGCAGGGTGGCCGCGATATGACCGCCGAGGAACACGGCTGCGGCGCGCAGCTTCCCCCACCGGTGCTCCGCCCAGGCCAGGAAGCAGCAGACGCCGAGGCCCAGGGTGATGAAGGTGCCCACGAATTCGCTCGAGGCGACATCCGTGAGCGTGCCGTCGAAGAACAACGCGCTGCCGAGCAGCGCGGAGAGCGGATGGTCCTGCAGGTTGTCCAGGTTGGTGCTGACGTGTCCCAGCACGGCGGCCGCCCGGCCGGCGGACAGTCCGTGGCCGATCCAGGCGTGGCCGGCCAGGAGCAGGCAGACGTAGGCGAGGGTCAGCGGCGCGCGGCGCGGGTACTCCCGTACGGCGCGCAGGAGTCTGCCCGGAGGGCCCCATGGTGACGGAGAGTTCATACTGCGGCATTCTCCAGGTCGGGCCGCACGCGGCGGGCGGCGGGTCGCACCGGCCGTTCCGGGCGGGGCGCGTCACCGGCCCTTGTCCGGGCGGGAGTTCGGTGCCGGTCGCCGTCGTGTTCCGGTCCGGTGCCTCGCCGAGCGGCCACGGCACGGCGGTCGCCCGCCGTGCCGTGGCTGTGTGGGGGGTGGTGTGGGTCAGGAGAGGGTGAAGGCCACCGCGGCGTTGTTGCCGGATCCGCCGGTGCGGGTGCAGGTGCGGCCCGCGGGCGCCGTGCAGCTGTAGGAGTTGCTGCCGCTGTAGGGGTTGTTCCACTGGACCGTCACGTGGCCGCCGCCCTGAACCTGGTAGGTGGCGTAGCCCTGGGTGCCCGTCAGGAATCCGTCGGACTCGCTCTGCCACGTGCCGCGCTGACCGGGCATGATGTTGACGGGCGGGAGCTGGTTGTCGCTCCAGATGCCGTGGGAGAGGCCGGAGTCCGTTCGGGCCAGCAGGCCGCCGGTGCTGTTGTTCAAGGTCACCTGGGTGCTGCGGGCCGCCTGGATCGTGGCGGGGCCCGCGGCCGGCTGCGGGGCGGCGAGGGTCCGGGGGCCGCCGCTGATGGTGAACTCCACTCCGGCGTTGTTCCCCGAACCGCCCCTGCGCTGGCAGTAGTAGCCGGACGGGACGTCGCAGCTGTAGGAGTTGCTGCCCGCGTAGGGGTTGTTCCAGTGGATCTGGACCTGGCCGCCGGCGACGGAGAAGTTGGCGGACCCCTCGGTTCCGGTCAGGGCGCCGCAGGATTCGCTGGCCCAGCTGGTGGTCACGCCGGCCGGAATGTAGTCCACGGGCAGCTGCCCGTTGGTCCAGCACCCGTGGTCCAGGTTGGTCCACACCCGCTGCATGCCCTGGCCGGTCTGGTTGTGTACGACCACGTTGGTGCTGCGCGCGGCGTTCGCGGACACCGGGGCCTGGGCCGGGTCGGCGGCGGGGCCCGCCGCCTGGGCGGCCGGGGCCATGGCCAGCGCACCGGTGAGCATCGCGGCGGCCGTGAGCAGCGAGCGCAGCCGGACGCGGCGGGAAGGGCGGTGGCCAAAGGGGCGGGAGTCACGCGAGGAGAACATGGCAGAGCCAACTTTCGTGCGGGGCGACGGGGTTGAGGAACGGGTGGGGAGCAGGCCGCGGGCAAGGCGCCGGCGGGGCGCGGGGCTCACCGGCCGGGGAGGGTCACCGGTACCAGAGGACGTACTGCTGCTGGCGTACGTACTCGACGTAGTAGGTGACGGCCGAGGCGCTGAACACCATCAGGTTGCCGGCGAGTTCTGCGCCGGAGCGGTCTGTGTACTCGCCTCCCCACTGCCAGAACTGCGCGGCCTGCGCGGCCCGCTCGGTGTGCGCGGAAGGGGCGGGAGCCGGGGCCGCGGAGGCGGCGGGCACCGCTGCGCCGGCCACCACGACGGCGCCGAGCAGTGCGAGGGCAAGGGTGCGGACACGACGGCGGGAAGCGGCGGACATGAGCGGTCCCTCTCTTCTACGGACCTCCCTGGGCCGGGTGGTCGGTACGGGCACCACCCTGCCCGGGGTGCTCAGGCCCGGGCATCGTGGAAATCCACGAACACGGCGCCGTCCCCGCCGAGTCGGGACGTCAGCTGGGTGCGGCGGGTCACGCCGAGCTTGCGGTAGGCGTGGGTCAGGTGGGTCTCCACGGTGCGGCGGGCCAGGTGGAGCGCCGCACCGATCTGCTCGTTGGTCTCGCCCCGGACCGCGAGCCGTACGATGCGCAGCTCGGCCTCGGTGAGCGCCGTGCCGCCCGCGGTCGCGGTCCGGGTGCGGCGGGCGGAGGCCGCCCGCAGGGCGTCCTGGGCCGTGCGCACGAGGCGCCCGGTGCCGGCCGCCGCGGTGTTCGCGGGAGCGGTGACGGGGGTGGCGGCCGGGACAGGGGCGTTGCCCGGGGTGGTGGCCGGGGGTTCGGGTCGCACGAGCGCCAGTGCCAGCGCGTGCGCCTCGTCGAGCAGGTCGCGGCCCTTGCGGCCGTTCCCGCCGGCGATCCGGGCGCGCCCCAGGTCGATGAGTGCCTCCGCGAGTTCGACGGGCGCCGGGGCGGGGCGCAGCAGGGCCACCGCCTCCTCCAGCAGGTCCAGCCCGGCCCGGGATCCCGAGGCCGCGGCGCAGGCGCGCAGGGCGCGGCCCACGGTGCGCGGGGTGCCCCAGGCCCGGGCGTGGCCCAGTTCCTCCTCGGCGAGTTCCCGGGCGTGTGCCGGGCGGCCCAGCCGGACCAGGGCCAGGGCGGCGCCGGACCGCCAGGGGGTGGCGACCGGGCTGACGAAGTCGCGGGCGTGCTGGCCCGCACCGCAGGCCAGGTGGTCGGCGAGGGAGGCCTGCCAGTTGCCTTCGGCCGCGTGCAGTTGGGCCCGGGCGTAGCGGACCTCGTTCCATTCCCACGAGCTGCTCGCGCCCTGCCCGCCCAGGCCGTGCAGTACCTGCCGGGCCGTGTCGGGGCGGCCGAGTTCGCAGTGGGCCAGGGCCACCATGGATGCCACGTGGGGCATGCGGATGCCGTGGCCGGTGCAGGCGTCGAGGAGTGGGGTGTTCTCCCGTAGGAGCCGGTGGAAGGCGCCGGACATGAGCGCCGCTTCCGCGCGGATGCTGATCAGGCACTGGCGGCCGATGTCCGTCAGGTCGGGCAGGGCGGGTGCGGCGGGCAGGCAGGCGTCGGCCAGGGCGCAGGCCTCCTCCAGCCGGTCGGCCCATTGCAGGAGGGTGGCCGCGCTGCCGAGCCAGCCCGTACGGATCGCGGGGTGGACGGGTGCCGAGAGGCGGGGCAGTACGCGTTCGAGGACGTCGGCGGCCGAGAGCCGCCCCGCTCCCGCCTCGTACTCCGTGATCAGTCCGCATGCCAGCGGTTCCAGCGAGGGGGGTGCCGTGGCGGCGAGGTCGCGCATGGCGGCCACGGCACCGCGCCACTCGGCGGCGTCGTGCGAGGCGATCAGGGCGGACACCGACTGCAGGACCTTGACCAGTTCCCCGCAGTCCGTGGCGGCGCTCTCCCGGTGCAGTACGTCGATGGCGGTGCCGGGGCGGCCCCGGGCCACCAGCGCGGCGCCGAGGGCGGGGGCGATGGCGGCGCGTTCCCCGTCGCAGGCCAGTTCCAGGGCGGCGCGCAGCCGGCGGATCCCGGCGTCGGCGGAGTGCGGCAGCTCCAGCGCGCCCAGGCGCAGGGTGAGCGCGGTGCGCCGGTCGGGGGTGAGCGGTCCGGTCAGCGCGTGCCGCAGGAGGGGGACGGCGTCGGCGGTCCGTCCGGCCCGCAGGGCGTCGTCCGCCGCGTCCTCCAGCGACTGGAGCATCCACTCCCGGTCGGGGTTCTCCACGCGCAGCAGGTGCGCGGCGACCAGGTGTGCGGGGGCGCCGCGCTCGTCGAGGAGTGCGGCGATCCGGGTACGCAGGGAACGCAGTTCGGCGGGGTCGGCGACCGTCAGGGCCGCCTCGCGCGCCAGTGGTTCGGCGAAGAGGCGTGCGGCCCAGGCCGCCCCGGGGGACTCGGCGGGCGGGCCCGCAAAGGGGTGGGCCGGATCCGCGAGCAGGGTCCGGTCGAGCAGGGTCCGGTCGAGCAGGTGGGCTCCGTCGCCGTCGCGGATGTCGTCGCCCTCGGCCGCTATGGACAGGGCGAGGCAGACCTGCCGGGAGACCGGGTCGGCGCGGGAGGTGAGCCAGTCGCCGATCGCGGCGCGGTAGCGCGGCGCCGCCCGGCCTGCGGCGGTGGCGGTGGAGTCGGCGGCGGCGGCGGTGGCGGCGGTGGTCGGGGCGGCGAAGTCGCGGAGCAGGGCGTGCAGCAGGACCGGGTGGCCGGCGCAGGCCCGTACGCACAGGTCGAGGACCTCGGTGTCGGCGGCGTGGCCGTGGGCCCGCGCGAGCCGCAGGACGGCCGGGGCGCTGAGCGGTTGGAGGACCGCGGCCGTGCCCGTGCTCTCGTGCAGCGCCAGCGGCTGCGATCCGGAGCGCTCGGTGAGGAGCAGCAGGACGGGTAAGTTGCCGAGTCGGCGCGCCAGATAGCCGATCCAGCGCCGTGAGGCGCGGTCGGCCAGGTGGACGTCGTCGACGGCCAGCAGGGTGGGCCGGTCGGCCGCCCGCCGTGCCAGGTGGGCCAGCAGGCGGTGGAAGGTGCGCTGTTCGTCGGCCGCCGGCTGCTCCGCGAAGGGGACGGCGTCCGCTTCGGGGAAGAGCTGGCGCAGGACCGCGAAGGGGAACCGGGACTCCTCGCGGGAGCAGCGCAGGTGCACGGCGTCCATGGCCCCGCCCGCCGTCGCGCGCCGTACCAGCTCGTCCAGCAGTGCCGTACGGCCCATGCCGGGCAGGGCTCCCCAGAGCAGCCAACGGCCGCTGCCGGCTCGCGCGAAGGCTCCCGCGGCGGCCGTCGCCGCCCGGGCGTCATCCCGTTCGACCAGCAAGTTCCCCGCCACCCGTAACACCTCCGTCGCGCACGCGCCCCTGACCTGGGCTCCCTATGAATCATCAGCGGGCGGACCGGGCGGGGAACCAGTGCTGTCGGCCATCTCAAATCTGGCGAGATCCATGCAGATGACACGCAGATGGCGCGCGGGCGGCCGGTTCGGCCGTGCCGGACGGCTTTCTCCTGTCAGGATGTTCCTGTGACCGAACCTGATGCGTTGGCGGACTCGTGGTGGCGCGGTAGTGGGTCCTGCCTCTCCCTGTGGTCGAAGGACTCGGTGCTGTCCATCGGTTCGGTGGGATCGGTCCTGTCGATCGGGTCGGTGGGATCGGTGCTGTCGGTCGGGTCCGTGGGGTGCGCCCTGTCGGCCGCCTCCATCGGGTCCTCCCTGTCCGCGCTGTCCGCGGCCTCCTGGCTCAGCACGGGCTCGGTGCTGTCCGCGCAGTCCCGGTGGTCGGTGCTGTCGTGGCGCTCACGGGGCGGCTTCATGGCGGCCGGTGTCCTCGCCGCGGGCGCCGTCGCCGCGCTCGCGCTGCACCACGGGGAGCGCCGCGGCCGCTAGACCCGGTCCGGGCGGGGCGGGGCGGTTTTCGCGGGCGTGGGCGGCGGCCTCCTATGCTGCCGGGATGATCAAGCCGATCGAACTCGTGATATTCGACTGCGACGGGGTACTCGTCGACACCGAGCGCATCGCTCTGCGCATCCAGATCGCCCTGGGGGCGGAGCTCGGCTGGCCGTTGACCGCCGAGGAGGTCGTCGACCGGTTCATGGGCCGCTCCAAGGAGTCCATCCGCGAGCAGATCGCGCAGCGGCTGGGCGAGGAGACGGCCGCCCTGTGGTGGGAGCAGCTCATCAGGCGTCACCGGGAGGCGGTGGACACCGGGCTGGAGGCGGTCGACGGGTTGCCCGGGGCGCTGGACGGGATCACGCTGCCGGTCTGCGTGGCCTCCAGCGGTTCGCACGGGAAGATGCGTCACACCCTGGGCGTCACCGGGCTCCACGAGCGCTTCGCGGGCCGCGTCTTCAGCTCCACCGAGGTGTCCCGCGGCAAGCCCGCACCCGACCTCTTCCTGCACGCGGCGCGGGCGATGGGGGTCGATCCGGCCGCGTGCGCGGTCGTGGAGGACAGCCGCCCCGGTGTGCTGGCCGCCCGCGCCGCGGGGATGCGCGCCTTCGGCTACGCGGGCGGGCTCACCCCGGCCGAACGGCTGGCGGGGCCCCGCACCGTGGTCTTCCACGACATGCGCGAACTGCCGGGCCTCATCGCCGGGCGGGAGCCGCAGGCGCAGGCATAGGCGCAGGCACCGTCTACCGCCTCCGGCGGCGGGGGGTGAGGGTCGAGCCGGCCCGTCGCGATCCGGCGCGCCCACCGGCGGGCGGCGGTCCAGCGTGCGCGTTCGGGCCCCGTTCCGGCCGGCACGGTGTGCGAGGGAGGCTGCCGGGGCGGCCCGGTCCGGTCCGCGGCGGCCCGGATCAGGCTGATCGCCGCGGCCGCGTCCATGGTGTCCTGCGCCCGGTCCCCCGCTCGTCCTCCACGGGCGAAGTCATACCGCCGGGATCCGGGGGCGGGTACGCGAAAACGCCCGGCCGGGGATCCGGCCGGGCGTTTCGTGCGTCTGCTGTCCGCTGGTGAGCTCGGTCGGCTCAGTACCAGTGGTTGTTCTGCCAGAAGTTCCAGGCGCCGACCGGGCTGCCGTAGCGGTCGTTCATGTAGTCCAGGCCCCACTTGATCTGGGTGGCGGGGTTGGTCTTCCAGTCCGCGCCGGCGGAGGCCATCTTCGAGGCCGGCAGGGCCTGGACCAGGCCGTAGGCGCCGGAGGAGGCGTTCGTGGCGGTGTGGTTCCAGCCGCTCTCGCGGGAAACGATGTTGTTGAAGGCCGCGAACTGCGCCGGGTCCTTGATCATCTGCTGGGCGATCGCCTTGGCGCTCGTCGGGGCCGCCTGGGCGGGAACCGTGGCGAGCATGGAACCGGCGACACCGAGGGCGACGACGGTACCCGCGAGGGACTTCTTCGAAGCGGCGATGCGGCGGATGACGGAGTTGGACACGGAGAGACCTTCCACAGGGAACAAGGGCGGTCGCGGCATGCCGGAGCATGCGTGAGCCACTCACGCGCTGGAGAGGGGTTCGTCGGCGGCGGGTGAAGTACCCGTGCCGCCTGGCGACTCATCCAGTTCTACCGACCGCCCGACCCCCTGGCAACGCCCCTTCTTACTAGGGGGCCTCGGAGTCGGGGACCTGGGGCCCCGGGGTGGTGGTGGCGGGGTCCGTGCAGGTGGGGGCCGGTTCGGGGCGGGGTCGGCGGGCCCTTCGGAGGCTACTATCCCGGCTCGTATGTGACGTGGGCCCTATGGGGCGGCTCACCTCCAGGCCGCCCGAATTTCACCGAATGTCACCCTTTATCCGCCTTTGAGAGGGGCGGTGGGATGCCGGAACCGCCTCGGGATCGAAGGAACGGGCTCGGACGGGCCCCTCGCGCCAAGGGCTCAGGGGCGCCGGCCCGGCTCCCGCCCGGCGTCAGCGCCCGCCCGCAGGGACAGCGGCGGGACCCGGCCGAGCACCACGAGCCGGTGCCGTACGGCCATGACCACCACCGCCGTCGCGACGATGAACAGCCCGCCCAGCCGCAGGATCGCGTCGTAGGCCTCCTCGGGCGGCCGCTGCGGCGTCATCGCGGAGATCGCCGCCGCCGTCCCGGCCAGGGCGATCGCGCCCAGCGTGACCAGGAACGTCAGCAGCACGCCCGACGCCTCCCCCGCCCTGGCGGGTGCGACGACCTGCTGGGTCGCCACGCTGGAGAAGGTCCAGCCCAGCCCGAGGCCCAGGCCGCACCAGGCGAACACCGGCACGTACAGCCACCAGGCGGTGGCCTCGGCCAGGGCGTACATCCCCGTGCCCGCCACGGCCCCGGCGAGCGCCATCACCGCGGTCGGGCGCATGTGCCGGCCCAGCCGTGCCCCGAGCGGCCCGCTGAGCGCCACCAGCAGGGCAGGGGCCAGGAAGACCGTGCCCGCCAGGAGCGGCGAGAGGCCCCGTACGCCCTGGAGGTAGAGGGTGGCGAGGAAGACGGTGACGCCGTAGCCCATGTTCGAGAGCGAGCCCATCGCGGTCACCAGGACGTACGGGACGTTGCGGAACAGCCGCAGGTCCACCAGCGGGTGCCGGGCCAGGCGCTCCCGCACCAGGAACAGGGCGCCGGCCGCCACGGCCGCGGCGAAGCAGCCGAGGGTGCGGGCGCTGCCCCAGCCCCAGGCGTCCCCGCGTTCCACGGCCAGGGTCAGGGTGGCCAGCGCGCACACGATCAGGGCGCAGCCCAGGAGGTCGAGCTCGCGCGGTGCGCGGGTGTCGCGGGAGTCGGGTACGTAGGCGAGGGCGATGAGCAGGGAGAGCAGGCCGAGCGGGGCCATCAGCCAGAAGATCCAGCGCCAGCCGGGTCCCTCGGTGAATCCTCCGCCGACGAAGGGGCCGAGCGCGGTGCCGATGTTGGCGACGCCGAACACGGCGCCCAGGGCCTTGGCGCGGGTCCGCTCGGGGAAGGTGTTGGTGATCACCGATACGGACACCGGGAAGACGAAGGCCGCGCCCACCCCCTGCGCGATGCGGGCCAGGACGAGGGGGCCGAGGGCGGGTGCCAGCGCGCAGCCCACGGAGCCCGCCGTGAAGAGGGCGGTCCCGGCCAGCAGGGTGGCGCGGCGGCCGAAGACGTCGCCGACGCGGCCGCCGACGATGAAGAAGCAGCCGATGGCGAGCATGTACGCGGACAGGGTCCACTGGGCGGCGGAGACGGTGACGCCGAGCTCGGCGGCGATGCCGGGGATGGCGAGGTTGAGGGCGAAGAAGTCGAGCTGGATGCAGAACAGGGCGACGGCGACCGCGACGAAGGCCCCCTTCCTCCGCGCGGCGGGCGAAGTCTCCGCGCGCATGAGGGCGTTCCTCTCAGCCGACGCGGTCGGCGGCGGGGTACGGCACCGTTGACCGGCCGTACGCATGCCGTCATCCCATTGTGGAGCGGCCCGCTGCGGGGCGCAGTCCGGCCGGGGCGTCGCATCGAGGAGGGTCCGGCCGATCGGCGATGCCCACTGCCCACCGGTCCGCGGGCCGGGGTGCTCGGCGTGCGGGTGGGGGGGTGGCTCGTCGCCGAGGAGATCGTGTGCGCCGAGCAGAGGTACGAGAGGCCCGGCAGGCCGGTCCACTCGCCGGGGCCGCGGTGGGACAGCGTCACGCAGGGGCCGGCGCGGGAGCGCTGTGACGGGCTCACCGGCCGCAACGTCTTGCGGGGCTGTCCCCGGGCTGCGACGGCTCGCCGCTGTGTCCGCACTGCGCGGCGCCGGCCGCCGCCGCGCTCTGGCCGCAGGTCCTGGACACCTGGTACCGGACCGGCGCCGCCCTACTGCGGTGCCCGGGGTGCGGCCGCCGGCGGCCGCTGCCCGAGTGGGCGGTGAAGTGCTCTCCAAGCAGCGGAACCCGACCGGTGGTTCGTGCGTCTAGCAGCCCGGTTGGGGCTGCCTGCCGCTCTCTCGACAGCACGAGGTGCGTGGTGCTCCCGCCACGCACAGTGTCTTTCGAGAGGTTCCACCATGCACGTGTCCCCCGCCCGATTCAGTGTCCTGTCCGAGGACTTCGCCGCCGACCCCTACCGCTGGTTCGCCCACCTGAGGGAGCAGGTACCGGTCCACCACGAGCCGGCCATCGACAGCTACTTCCTCTCGCGCCACCAGGACGTGAAGCGGGTGCTGAGCGACCATGAGGCGTTCAGTACCGAGACGCTCCAGGTGCGCGCCGAGCCGGTGATGCGCGGGCCGGTCCTGGCCCAGATGACCGGGGCCGAGCACACCGCCAAACGGAAGATCGTCGTACGGGCGTTCACCGGCCCGGCCCTGGAGAGACAGGTGCGCGCCATCCGTGCCAACGCCGCCGAGCTGCTGGCCCCGCTCCTGTCCCGGGGGCGGATGGACCTGGTCAACGACTTCGGCAAGCCCTTCGCCGTGCAGGTGGCCCTCGATGTCCTCGGCCTGGAGAGGAGGGACCGGCAGCGGGTGGCCGCCTGGCACAGCGGGGTCGCCGAGTTCATCACGAGCCTGACGCTCACTCCCGAGCGGCGCCGGCACTGCATGGAGTGCGCCGAGCAGTTGGAGGCGTACCTCCGGCCGGTCATCGAGGAGCGGCGCCGTGATCCCGGCGACGACCTGATATCGGGGCTGTGCACCGCCGAGTTCGACGGTGTCGCCATGAGCGACCGCGATGTCACCGCACTGATCATCAATGTGCTGGCGGCCTCCACCGAGCCGGCCGACAAGACGCTCGCCCTGCTGTTCAAGCACCTGATCGACCATCCCGGGCAGCTGGCGCAGGTCCGCCGGGACCCGGAGCTGCTGGGCGCCGCGATCGCCGAGACCCTGCGCTGCACCCCGCCGGTCCAGCTCATTCCCCGCCGGGCGGAGCGGGACTGCGTCTTCGCCGGTGTCACCGTCCCGGCGGGCGCCACCGTCTTCTGCATGATCGGCGCGGCCAACCGCGATCCCGGCGCGTTCGCCGCCCCGGACACCTTCGACATCCACCGCCCGGACCTGGGTACCGCCCGCTCCTTCACCGCGGCGGCCGAGCACCTGGCCTTCGGCAGCGGACTGCACCAGTGCGTCGGTACGGCCTTCGCGCGCGCCGAGCTGGAGACGGTGGCCGCTATGCTCCTGCCCCTGCTCGACGAGGTGCGCTACAGCCCCGGTTTCCGCTACCGCGAGGCCGGCCTGTACACCCGCGGTCCGCTCTCGCTGTCGCTGGACTTCACTCCCGTCCGCTGAGACCGCGGCCGGCCGCCGTGACCGGCGGCCGCATCCCCGCCGCGTTCCCCGGGCCTCCGGGCCTCCGGGCCTCCGGGCCTTCCGTACACCCCCCACTCCCCCTCAGGACAACACGATGACGACACCGACCGACATCACCAGAGCCATCAACGACCTGCTCTTCACTCCGGGACTCGACCTCACCGAGGCCATCGACCGGCACTTCGCCCCCGACTACCGCCAGCGCACCAACGGCGTGTGGAGCGACCGGACCTCCTTCGCCCGGCACATGACGCGCCTGCGCTCCCTGATCCGCGGCGGACAGGTCGAGGTCCAGGACGAACTGCGCGACGGCCTGTCCTACGCCGACCGCCACACCGTCGCCCTCACCCACCACGACGGCCACACCTCCCGCACCGAGGTCTACCTCTTCGCCCGGATGGCCCCCGACGGCCGTTTCCTGCGCGTCGAGGAGACCACCCTCCTGGTCACCGGCGACACCGAGGACGCGAACCTCGGGCTCATCAAATGACAAGCTCCGCAACCGGGGAGAAGGGAGCCGCCATGGGATCCGTGGGGGAAAGACTGAGCAGGGCGCGCGTGCAGGCCTTCGTCGGCCGGGACGAGGAGCTCGGGCACTTCGGACAGGCTCTGGCCGGTGATCCGCAGGCGCCGTTCGCGTTCTATGTGTACGGGCCGGGCGGTATCGGGAAGTCGACGCTGCTGCGGCGGCTGGCGGACCACGCGCGGACGGCGGGGCGGCTGCTCGTCGAGCTCGACGGCCGGTTCGTCAGCCGGGACCCGGCCGATTTCGAGCGCGCCGCCGGACCGTTCCTCGATGTTCCGGGCACGGTGCTGTTCGTGGACTCCTTCGAGCACTGCCAGTGGCTGGAGAGCTGGCTGTGGCACCACTTCCTGCCGCGGGCCGCGAACGACACCCTGGTCGTCCTGGGCGGCCGGCGCGCACCGCAGCCGCAGTGGGCCGCCGACCCCGCCTGGTCCGGGCTCCTGCACGTGAGTGAACTGGAGCCGTTCTCCGCGGAGCAGGCCCGGAGCCTGCTGGTGGCGGCGCGGATCCGGCCCGAACTGCGGGACCGGGTGCTGCGCTTCGCCGGGGGCAACCCGCTGGCGCTGTCGCTGGCGGCCGCGGCCGGATCGGAGGGCTGCGGCCGGGAGGAGATCTGGGCGCCCACGGCGGACGTGCTGCGCACCCTGCTGGCGGGGCTGATCGGGGAGGTGCCCACGGCGGCCCACCGGCGCGCCCTGGAGGTGGCGGCGCAGGCCCACTCGACGTCCGAGGAGCTGCTGAGCGCGGTGCTCCCCGGGGAGGACGCCCATCCGCTCTTCTCCTGGCTGCGGGACCTGCCCTTCATGGAGTCCACCCTGCGCGGGCTCCACCCGCACGACGCGGCCCGCGAGACACTGGCCGCCGATCTGCGCTGGCGGGCGCCCAACGCCTTCGAGGCGATGCGCCAGCGCCTGGCGGACGAATACCTGCGGATCCTGCGCGAGGCGCCCGAGGAGCGGGTGTGGACCGTCACCGACGATCTGTTCTACCTGTTCCGGGAGGGCCCGACGCTGGCCCGGCTGCGGTCCTGGTCCCGCGAGGACGAGGTCCACGACCGCCCGCTGCACCCCGACGACATCGATGTCATCCTGCGCATGGCCATCGAGACGGAGGGGCCCGCCTCGGCGGAACTGGTCCGCTACTGGGCGCAGCGCCAGCCGCAGGCCTTCAGTGTCTACCGGCTCGTGAGCACGGGCCGGATCGTGGCGTTCACCGCGCGGCTGGTGCTGCCCTTCCCCGCCGACCCCCAGGACGCGGCCACCGATCCCGTCGTGGCCGCGGCGTGGCGCTACACGGAGGACCGCGGGCCGGTGAGTCCCGGGGAGCACATCGGCGTCAGCCGCTTCTCGGTCTATCCCGAGCAGTACCAGGTGCCTTCGCGGGTGATCGACCTGAGCAGTTCCCGGGCCCAGGCGGAGGCGGCCCGCGCGCGGGGTCGGGCGTACGGTTTCGCGGTCTTCCAGGACGCCGAGACGTGGGCGGAGCGGGTCAAGGGCACCCTGGAGGACACGGGGGCGCGGCCGCGGGTGGGTGAGTACACCTACGGGCTGTTCGGTGTCGACTGGCGTCGGCTGCCGGTGGAGAGCTGGCTGATGCACTTCATATCGGCCCCCGAGGTGCCCGCGCCGTCCGGGCCGTCGCCGCTGTCGCGGACCGCGTTCGACCAGGCGGTGCGCGAGGCGTTGGCGCACTGGCGCGAGGCGGAGGTGTTCGCCGCGTGCGCGCTGCTGCGGACCCGGCTCGCGGCCGACCTGGCCGAGCCGGTCGGGGAGCTGCGGGCCCTGCTGCGGGGGGCGGTCGACGATCTCGCGGGTGATCCGCGGGGGGTGCGGGCCCGGGACGCGCTGGCGGCGGGCTACCTCTCCGGTGCTCCCACCCAGGAGGCCGCGGCGCGGCGGCTGGGTCTTCCGTACGGTACCTACCGCCGTCATCTGCGTCAGGGCCTGGACCTGCTCTGCGAGGCCCTGTGGGAGCGGGAGTTGCACGACCCGCGGTAGGCGGGGTGGACAGGTGCGGACAGCAGTGGACAGTGCGCGGCGCCGTCGGGTCTGGATAGTGGACAGCGTCCGCGCCGAGTCTGTGTGCCATGAAGGTTGCACGTAGGCAGACGGGCCGGGCGCCGCTCGGGGCCCTGGGGTCGGGGGCGGGCCGGTGAACACCGGCCGGGTGAACGCCGGCTGCGGCGGCGCGGCCCCGGCTCCCGCTTCCTCCCGCCGCGCACTTCAGCACCGATACCTGCCCGCCCGAACAGGAAGGACCGCCATGGTCACCATCGACGAGAGTGCTCCCGTCATCGTCCGTCTGAGCGCCGTGATCGAGGCCCCGCTCGCGACCGTGTGGGGGCTGCACACCGACTTCGCGGCCTGGCCCGACTGGAACACGGATGTGGACCGGGTGGAGGTCGACGGGCCGCCGGAGGCGGGCAGTTCCTTCCGCTGGCACACCCACGGCCTGGACATCACCTCCACCGTGCGCGAGGTGGTGCCCGGGAAGCGGATCGTGTGGGGCGGGCCGGCGGCCGGTATCACCGGCGTGCATGTGTGGACGTTCGAGGAGGACGGCGGGCGCACCACCGTCCGTACCGAGGAGTCCTGGAGCGGTGCTCCGGTCGACGCCGCGACCGACGAGCTCGGCAAGGCCCTCCACGACTCCCTGCAGAGCTGGCTCTCCCATCTCAAGAGCCGTGCCGAACAGCCTTCCTGACGTTGCATCACATCAATGAGAGAGATTTCTGCCATGACTGATTCCAAGCCGTACCTGACCGGTCACTTCACCCCCGTCGCCGAGGAGGTCACCGCCACCGGCCTCACCGTGGAGGGCACCCTGCCCCCGGAGCTGACCGGCCGCCTGCTGCGCAACGGGCACAACCCCAAGCCCGGGGTGACCCCCACGCACTGGTTCAAGGGCAGCGGCATGGTGCACGGCATCCGGCTGTGTGAGGGCCGCGCCGAGTGGTACCGCAACCGCTGGGTGCACACCCCCGCGCTGGAGGGCGCCCCGTACATGACCGAGCGCGGGCCGGACCTGACCGCCAGCGCCGCGGGCACCCACATCATCGAGCACGGCGGACGGCTCCTGGCGCTGTGCGAGGCGAACCTGCCCTTCGAGCTCACCCCGGAGCTGGAGACGGTCGGCGCCCACGACTTCGGCGGCAAGCTGCGCAGTGCGATGACCGCGCATCCCAAGGAGGACCCGGTGACCGGGGAGCTCCACTTCTTCGGGTCCTCGCCGTTCCCGCCGTTCCTGACGTACTACGTCAGTGACGCCAAGGGCGAGATCGTCCACGACGCGGAGGTGCCGGGGGCGACCGCCGCGCTCAAGCACGACTTCGCGCTCACCCGCCGCCATGTGGTCTTCGTCGAGGGCAACGTCACCTTCGACCACGCGGAGAGCTCGGGCATCCCGTACAGCTGGAGCGAGACCCAGCCCTCCCGTATCGCAGTGATGCCGCGCGGGGAGGACGGCGCCGGGAAGGTGCGCTGGTTCTCCATCGAGCCGGGCAACATGCTGCACGTCTCCAACGCCTACGAGGACGGGCAGGGCCGGATCGTCCTGGAGGGCCCGACCGTGGACCGTGAGGGCTTCCGGCTGTCGTGGAACTGGTGGGTCGGCGCGCCGGGGCGCGGCAGCGAGCCCGTCTCGCGCTCCTACACCCGCCGCTGGGTGCTGGACCTGGTCGCCGGTACCGTCGACGAGCAGATCATCGACGACCTGCCGGTGGAGTTCCCGACCCTGAACGAGGAGTACCTGGGCGCGGAGAACCGCTACCAGTACGCCATTTCCTTCCCCGACGAGAACGGTCTGGGCGGCTACGGTGTGGTCAAGTACGACCGCTCCACCGGTGCCCGGCGCATCCACCGGGTGGGTGACGCCCGGATGCCCGGTGAGGCGGTGTTCGTCCCGGCCGCGCACGCCACGAGTGAGGACGACGGCTATCTGCTGACCGTCGTCTCGGACCTGAAGCAGGATTCCTCGCAGCTGCTGGTACTGGACGCCTCCGGTCTCGAGCGGGTCGCCACCGTGCACCTGCCGCACCGGGTGGCCGCCGGGCTGCACGGTTCCTGGATCGCCGACGGCTCGCTGGAGGGTTCCGCGGGCTGACCCCGAGCGGTGGACGCGTCCGGCCGGCCCCGGGCGCGTCCACCACCGCCGGCCTGCGGAACCCCCTGACCCGGGCCGGCCGCCGGAGCCGCGAGCGTCTCGCGGCTCCGGCTCCCGCATGTCACCGCCGGGCCCGCCTGGTCCGCGTGTCGCTCAAGAGGTGCTGGAAGATCGCTCGATTCCCCCGCGACGGGGGGCGCCCCCGCCCGTATAGTCGCCATGACTTGACGATTCGATGACCCGTTCCCGAAGAATCGATGACCGAGAAGCTCCGTGGACGGGCGAGCAGGGGGACACACGATGGAGACCGCACGCCTGGCCTCGCTCATCGCCGCGACGGTCACGATGGGGCTGGTCAGCGGCCTGTTCTACGGCTTCGCCGTCTCCGTGATGCCGGGGTTGAAGCGCACGGACGACCGGACGGTCATCGAGGTCATGCAGCACATCAACAAGGCCATTCTCAACGGCTGGTTCGTCCTCGGCTACATCGGCGCGTTCCTGTTCACCGCGCTGGCGCTGGCCCTGCACATCCCCTCGGACGGCCGTGATGTGCTGCCGGCGCTGATCGCGGCCCTGGTCTGCTACATCCTGTCGATGGGGCTCACCAACAAGGTGAACATCCCGTTGAACAACGCGCTGGAGAAGGCCGGCCCGGTCGCCCGTATCGGTGACCCGGCCGCGGTGCGCCGCGCCTTCGAGGGGCCGTGGGCCCGGGCCAATGTGTGGCGGACGCTGCTGTGCACGGCCGCGGTCGGCTTCCTGGCCTGGGCCCTGTACCTGCACGGGCTGACGGGCTGACGGGCTGACGACATGAGGAAGTCCCCCGGCCGGGGCGGCGGGGGGACTTCCTGGCGCGGCACCCGTGGTCAGCGGGTGGCGCGCCCGTAGAGGACGAGGGCGCGGGAGAGGGCTGTGAGGGCCACCGTGCACAGCAGGGTGCGGATGATGTTGGTGGAGACCCAGGTGGTCTTGAACTTGTCGACGATGGAGAAGTCGGTGAGCTTCGCGGCGTCGCCGACGTCGGCGAGTTCGTTGTTGAGGGGGATGTTCACGGAGAAGGTGATCATCAGGACGACGAGGTAGGCGATGGCGGCCACGCCGACCCAGACGGCGACGGTGCGGCGGCCCTTGCGGAACTCGACGATCGCGGAGGCGGCGGAGAGCAGCAGGGCCAGGACGAACGCCATGCCGAAGAGGCCGTTGCCGTCGATCGCCGAGTTGAAGTTCTGCATCGCGGTGACGTAGGTGCGCTCGTCGCCGGCGGCGAGGCCCGGCATCACCGAGACGTCGAAGGCGAAGAAGAGACCTGCCATCAGGCCCACGAGGACCGTGGAGGCCAGGAGGAGGACGGTGGCCGCCTTGCCGCGCTCGGCGGTCGCCGGGGCCGGCGCTCCGGGCTGGGCCCAGGCGCCGGGAGGGGCCGCATAGGGGCTCGGGCCGCCGGCGGGGTGCTGTTGGGGGCTACCGGCCGGATTGGGGTTCATGGGACATCCTCATCTGCGGTGTTGGGAGTTGTGCTCGCCCTCGGCACGGACATCCGATCGTGGCATTCCCCGGGATGCCCGGCCATGGGGTTTCCACCGGCTCTCGAGCGGTGCTCGAGAGCCGGTGGCGTGATTCGTTCGGTCAGTAGCGGTAGTGGTCCGGCTTGTACGGGCCCTCGACCTGGACGCCGATGTAGGCGGCCTGCTCCGGGCGGAGCGTGGTCAGGCGCACGCCGAGCGCGTCCAGGTGCAGGCGGGCGACCTTCTCGTCGAGGTGC
>NZ_JBIWCL010000041.1:0-42993 GCF_044761485.1 Streptomyces sp. NPDC097617 | reverse complement strand
GCGCAGCGTGAATTTGCGGCGGTCGGCTTCGTCAGCGGCCCAACGGGCGGCTGCGAGGCTCTCGGGTGAGCCGTCGAGGCCCACAGTGACGACTGGCTCCATGCCGACTGCTCCGTCTGGTAGGTGACTGGAATGACGGTGAGGTGTCCGGTGCCCGGCCGGCCGGAGCGCTGTCGTCCCCGATCGCGCCGGTAGCCGTGCAGCGACCGTAAACGGTACTCGATGACGCATCCGTGCCAACGCGCCGAGCACACGGCGGTATGTCATCCGGGGAACACCGGAAGCCTCCCCACAGCGCGCAGGAGGCAGATGCGAGACCGGTGAGGTATCTGCGCGGACGCAGACGAACGACGTGCATGCGACCGCGGCTGCGGTCGGCCCCAACGCCGCCATCCGACGTGACGACACCTTGCGAACCGGCCGCGAGCCCAGGCCGCGACCTCACCCGGAACAGCCGGCGACACCTGGGCGTGATCACTGAGTGCGCCCGATGTCCAGTTCCAGGAAGTGGGCCGAACACGAGATGCACGGGTCGTGGTTGCGGACGGCCCGCTCGCACGACCGGGTGAGCTCGGACTCGGAGCCCTCACCCCGATCGAGCCCGGCCTGGACCAGTCGACGCAGATCCTCCTCGATGGCGCCCTGGTTCTGGGCGGTGGGCGGAACGATGCAGGCGTCCGTGACACGCCCCCCTCCGTCGATCGCGTAGCGGTGGTAGAGCAAGCCGCGCGGCGCCTCCGTGGCACCGTGCCCGGTGCCGGCCCGGGCCGGCACCTCCACGTACGGGCTGGCGGGACGCTCGTACTCCGCGATGATCCGCAGGGCCTCCTCCACCGCGTACAGGACTTCCACCGCCCGGACGAGGATGCTTCGGTACGGGTTCCTGCAGGCCTCTCCCCGCTCGGCGCCCGCGCGTGACGGGGGGTCGCCCAGCCCGGCCTCCCGTGCCGCTTCCAGGGCCAGTGGGGACAGCAGGTGGCCGCTGACCGCCCAGCGGGCGAGGGAGCCGGTGAGATGCCTTCGGCCGTCCAGCCGGGAGTGGAGGGCGGTGGAGTGGGGGACCTGCTCCTCGGCCACGTGGTCGGTGAAGTCCCGCAGGGGGAAGCTGTACGGCGGGACCGTCTCGTCGTACGGGAGCACGGTGGGAACGCCGGACTCGATGGCGTAGGTGCCGGTCTCGGCGAGGGCGAGCAGGTCGGCGTCGCACTCGGCGTCCGGGAATTCGAAGCCGGCAACCCAGCGCAACGTGTCCCAGGCGTCGTCGAGGGCGGTGCGCAGCCGTTCTTCCAGGGGGCGGAGCTCGGCGCGGGTCGGGGCGCGGTGGAAGCCTCCGAGCCTGACGTTGACCGGGTGGATGGCCCGGCCTCCGAGCAGTTCGACCACGGCGTTGCCGGTCTGCTTCAGGCGCAGTCCGCGCTTGACGTGCTCCGGATGGGAGCGGGACAGACCGATCACGTCCTGTGCACCGAGAAAGTCCGGTGCGTGCAACATGTGGATGTGCAACGTCTGGCTCTCGATCCATTCGCCGCAGTACAGCAGGCGGCGCAGGGCAGCCACTTGTCCGTCGACGACGACGCCGCACGCGTCCTCGATGGCACGGCAGGCACTCATCTGGTAGGCGACCGGACAGATCCCGCAGATACGGGAGGTGAGGTCGGGTGGCTCCGTATGGGCTCTGCCCCGGAGGAAGGCCTCGAAGAACCGCGGCGGCTCGTAGATCTTGAGCCGCGCCTCGGTGACCGTGCCGTCGTGGATCCTCAGGTGCAGCGCGGTCTCGCCCTCGACACGGGCGAGTGAGGGGATGCGCAGCTCCTGGGACCGGGGGGTGGGATCGTTCATCCGGGTCCTTCAGCGTCGGTCACGCCGGGCTGTCCTTGCTC
Source organism: Streptomyces sp. NPDC097617 (assembly GCF_044761485.1). NCBI lineage: Bacteria > Bacillati > Actinomycetota > Actinomycetes > Kitasatosporales > Streptomycetaceae > Streptomyces > Streptomyces sp. NPDC097617. The sequence continues at coordinate 41,113 of NZ_JBIWCL010000041.1, read as the reverse complement.
CTCCACGGCGGTGAAGGCTGTCACGTTGAAGGTGTGCAGGAACCTGCCGATGTCTTCCTCGCTCATCCCGTCACGCTCTATGAGCGGGACCAGCGCGGGAAGGTTCGTGGTTGCGGCCGGCCCGAAGCAGCCGTAGCAGCCGCGCCCGTAGGTCGGGCACAGGGCTCCGCAGCCCGCGTGGGTGACGGGGCCGAGGCAGGGCGTGCCGTGGGCGACGGTGACGCAGACGTTGCCGCGCCGTTTGCAGGCGAAGCAGACGCTGTGGTTCGGGATGGCGGGCTTGCGTCCGGCGAGGAACGCGGTGATGACCTCGACGAGCTGCCCGCGGTCGATGGGACAGCCGCGCAGTTCGAAGTCGACGGGTACGTGGGCGGAGATCGGTGTGGAGGTCGCGAGGGTCTCGATGTACTCGGGGCGGGCGTAGACGGTCGCCAGGTACCCCTCGACGTCGGCGTAGTTGCGCAGAGCCTGGACGCCGCCCGCCGTAGCACAGGCACCGATGGTGACCAGGTGTCGGGCGTCAGCGCGGATGCGCCGGATGCGCTCCACGTGCTCGGGTGTGCTGACCGAGCCTTCGACGAGCACGAGGTCGTACGGGCCGGGCGCGGGCTCGCTGGACGCTTCCAGGAAGTGGGCGATCTCCAGTTCGGCGGCGATGCCGAGCAGTTCGTCCTCACAGTCGAGGAGGGTGAGCTGGCAGCCGTCACAGGAGGCGAACTTGAACACGCCGAGGCGGGGGCGGACACGGGGCTGGGGTGTGGTGGGGGTGCTCATCTCACAGTTCCCGGACGGTGAGCAGGGGCTCGGCCTGGTCGTAGCCGACGACCGGGCCGTCGCGGCAAAGAAGCAGGGGTCCGAGCTGGCAGTGTCCGCAGTGGCCGGTGGCACAGCGCATGTTGCGTTCGAGTGAGACCTGGACGCGGTCGGGACGTACCCCTTGGTGGATCAGCGCCCGTGCGGTTGCGCGCATCATCACCTCGGGACCGCAGACGAAGGCGACCGTGTCCGACGGTGTGAAGCAGGCCTCGCGGAGCAGCGTGGTGACCACTCCGACCCGGCCGGTCCAGCCGCCGGAAGGCCGGTCGACCGTGACGGCGCAGAACGGCTTTCCCCAGGCGGGGAACTCGTCTTCGTAGAGCAGGTCGGTGGGGGTCCGGGCACCCGCGAGGACGTTCAGCCGCCCGAACGCGTGGGGATCGGCCAGGACGGTGTCGACGAGGGGACGGAGCGGAGCGAGCCCGATGCCGCCGGCGATGACGAGCAGGTCGTTGCCGTGGGCGGCAGCCGTGTCCCAGGCGGTGCCGAAGGGGCCGCGCACGCCGACCCACCCGCCGGTCCGCAGGCCGCACAATGCGCGGGAGACGGCACCGACGGCGCGGATCGTGTGCGTCAGCCGGTGCCCGTCTCCGAGCCGGGACACGGACACCGGGATCTCGCCGACACCGAACGCGTACAGCATCGCGAACTGGCCGGGTGCGAAGGGCTTCAGGGCATCCGCGGCAGGCTCCAGTACGAGCGTGACCGTGTCGTGCGTCTCGTCGCGGCGGTCCATCACGCGGTAGGAGAGGGGCGTGAGCGTCATGGCACCGGCCAGCTGCCCTGCGGTCCCGGCGGTCCGTACAGGTCGAGCAGCCGGGTGCGGGTGGCTCGAAGCCGGTCGCCGATGGTCTCGGCGACGACGGTGACCAGCGACAGGCCCAGCGCCGTGTCCTCGGCGCACAGGTCATGGACGGCCGCGGCATCGAATTCCCAGGCGCGGACGGGGTCCCGGGTCTCGGCCGCGAGGTGCCACTGCCGCGGCGGGCACAGCCATGACCAGCCGAGCAGGCTGCCCGCACCGATGGTCTCGACGACCACGCGCCCCCGGCCTGGCATGTGGACATCGAGCGCGACCGTGCCCGAGCGGATGATCCAGAAGCGGTCGGCCTTCTCCCCCTCCTCGAAGATCCGTGTGGCACCCGGAAGGGCGGCTTCACGGGCGAGGGCCATCAGCTTCCCTCGGTGCTCCGCCGTCAGAGCGGCGAACACCCCCTCGCCGGGAGGACCACCCGGATGCGAGGTCACGGCGTGCTCTCCCGCTGCGTGGCTTCCTGGTGCAGGGCGTGGGCTTCCTCGGTGAGGTCGATGCCCGTGGGACACCAGACGATGCACCGGCCGCATCCGACACAGCCGGAGCTGTCGAACTGGTCGTGCCAGGTACCCAGCTTGTGGGTGAGCCACTGGCGGTAGCGGCTGCGCGGGGTGGACCGGACCGGGCCGCCGTGGAGGAGCGAGAAGTCCAGGTCGTAGCAGGAGTCCCAGAGGCGCCAGCGCTCGGCGTGATCGCCGGTCAGGTCGGTTACGTCCTGCGTGGTGGTGCAGAAGCAGGTGGGGCAGACCATGGTGCAGTTGCCGCAGCTGAGGCACCGGGCGGTGACGTCGTCCCAGCGCTCCGCTTCCAGGCTGTCCCGCATCAGCGTGCGCAGGTCCACCGGCGGCATGGAGCGGCCCATGCGTTCGGCGGCGGCGCTCACGGCCTGGGTTGCGGCCGCTCGGGTGGGGGCATCGGCGCTCCGGCCCGGCAGTTCCGCGAGGACCGCGGCTCCCTCCTCGCTCCCGCTCCGGCACAGGAAGCGGTGGCCGGCATCGTCCACGACCTCGGTGAGGGCGAGGTCGTACCCGGCGTCGACGGCCGGCCCGCTCCCCATCGAGACACAGAAGCAGGTGGCACCCGGCTCGGTGCACTCGGCCGCGATCAGGAAGGCGCCCGTCCGCCGGGACAGGTAGGTGGGATCCCGGTACCTGCCACCGCTCATCACACGGTCCAGGATCTGAATGGCACGCAGATCGCAGGGCCGCACGCCGAGGAACGCGTACGAAACCCTCTCCTGCTCCTCCTCCCGGACAACCGGAGCACCGTCCGGGCCACGGTCCGCAGACCACTGGCGGACGCGCTCCGGATGCAGGAACGACTTCCACGACTGGGGCCCCGCGCTGTGCGCAAACACGGCCCCGTCCTCGCGGCGGCGGAGCCGGTACCGCCCCGCCTCCAGGTCGACCCCCCACCCGTAGGGAAGCGCATCGGCGGATTCCAACTCGGCGAGGACGATCGCTCCGTCGCGCACGGTCGGGCCGATCACCGTACGGCCGCGCCGCTTCAGGACATCCACGAGCGCGGCCAGACCGTCGCGGTCGAGAACCACCTCGGCCTGGTGGTCGAGGACGGCTCCGGCATCCGAAGCGTCGGTCATGGTCCACCTCTCGGTCTCCAGGTGCCTAGATCCGGCAGCATGTCAGACCAGCGGACTCCCCGGTTCGAACCTGGTCCGGCGAGTCCGCTCGCCGTTTTTGCGGACGTCTTCCTCGATGCGCCGGGCCAGATGCGGCAGGGCGGCCGCCACCGCCGGGGTGAGCCCCGTACCCAGCGAGCGGTCCGCTCCCTCGACCGCGTACACGACGAGGCGGCCGGGGCCGCGCCCGAGACTGTCGGCGAGGCACAGGGCCTCCGCGAGCCCCAGCCCGTGCGTGCTCTGCCTGCCTGCGGTAGCCGGGTGCGGCATATCGCCCGGGGCCACACACCACCGGTGTGTTCGCCCGGGCTGCGCCGCAGGTGGGAAGCAGGCGTCGATGACGAGGGTGAGGGCTTTATCTTCCCAGAGGGTGATCAGGCGGCCGGGGTCTCCGTCGCACTGTGCGAGCTCGGTACCGGAGGGGAGAGGTCGCCGTGCTTCCCGTTCGCACAACAACGCGATGGTGGCCCACCCCACCCCGTCATCGCGCCGGAACTCGTTGCCGATCCCGATGACCGCCGTGCCGACGAGCGGCTTCATAGGTACCCGCTTCCCTCTTCGGGCTTCTCCAGGCACAGCCTGCTCTACTCACGGGACGGGGTCCTGCGCCATGGGGCAAACGGTGCACGGCGCAGTACCGCGTGGTGGACGGGGCCCCGAGGCCCTGAGCTCGGTCATGGGACACACAGCCGTGGAAGGGGACCGTTCGGCACTGGCCCTCCGTTCAGGGGGCACCGGATCGTGAGAAGTGCTCGGGCTGGGCTTTTCGGTACTCCGCCCACGACCTCCCCGACACGCGAAGCCGGGAGCAGAAGATGAAAGAACAAGAGAAGTCCTCCGCCGACAGTCAGGAGCAGGGTTCGCTGCTGCGTTACGTGGGTGCCGTGGCCGGGGCGGCGGCGAGGAGGCGGCAGGTACGGCCTGTGCCGACGGGTTTGAGGTGGAGGCCCGGTTTCCGGAGTCCGCCAAGGAGATGCCCGTGGCAGCGGTGGAGTACGTGACCCAGCAGGTGAAGGTACCGGCCGGGGCGTGGGCGGACTATGACTGGCAGGGCAACCGGGTCAAGCGGCACCGCAGGGAGATCCGGGATGCGTACGGGTTCCGGGCGAACACCGAGGAGGACCAGGAGCGGCTGGCCGAGTGGCTGGCCGCTGAGCTGTGTCCGGTGGAGCTGTCGCGGGATCGACTGGCGGCGGCGGTGGTGGTCCGGTGCCGTAACGAGCACATCGAGCCGCCGGCCCCGGGGCGGGTCGGGCGGCTGGTGGGCAAGGCGGTCAAGGACTTCGAGGCCCAGTTCTGCCGCAGCAGGGTGGAACGGATCTCGCACGCGACGCGCTCGCGCCTGGAGGACATGGTCGCCGGCAGCGAGGACGAGACGGGCGCAGGAGGGGGCAGTGAGGGTGCGGTGGCGGGCGGCGGCCGGTCGCACTTTGCCGAGCTGAAGGCCGATCCGGGGCGCCGGGGCTGGAGAGCCTGCTGACGGAGGTGAACAAGCTGGAGCGGGTGCGGCGGCTGGAGCTGCCCGCGGACTTGTTCGCGGACGTGTCGGAGAAGCTCGTGGACGCGTTCTGGACCCATGTCAATCCGTACGGCCGGTTCGAGGTGGACATGAACAGCCGTCTCGATCTGGGCTTGTCCATCCGGGCGACGATGCCCGGCCTGCGCACCCCGCAGGGTGAGGCAGCCGCAGCCCCGGCATGAGACCCGTGCTCCGGGCCGGTGCCGGGGCCCGGGTGACGACGACATGCCCGCGACGAGGCGTGCCGCGAAGGCAGAGGAGCAGCTGCACGCCACGGTCGCCAGGGCGGCCCGGCGGGCGGACCCGGCGCTGCCCGGGGACCTGGTCGCCACGCTGAAGACGCCGGAGGGCAAGCGGTACTCGGAGCTGGAGCGGACGCGCCGTCACAGGCAGGAGTGAGCCGGCTCAAGCCGCGAAGCCGAGGCCGGTCAGTTCTCGGGGGCGTCTCGGCGCTACCTCATGCGCTGACGCTATCTCTCGTAAACATTCCGAGGCCCAGCGATCAACAACCGCCGTCAACCGGCAGACAAACGCTGCCGCTGAACGTGGACAAAGCCACCCGGTGGGCCGTCAGGCGACGAGTGCGTAGATGCTGCTGCTCATCAGCCAGAGTCCGGCCAGCAGCGAGAGGGTGACGATCAGCTGGTCCTGGTGATGCTCGAGCCAAGTCCGCAGAGTGTTCAGTCGAGCCTGGGCGGCACCCGGTGCCCAGACGGTGTACATCTCCATGACCAGAAGACTGAGGGTGGCCAGCAGGCAGTAGCCGGTCAAGGCAAACCAGTCAGAGAGTGAGGAGAGGTCGGCGCTGACGACCGTGGCGGCGCCCGCACCGACCAGGGCCCACGGCTGGAGCAACCAGGCGAGTGCGGCAGCAGTGCCGAGCGAGGCGTTGTCGACGCGGCCCGTCCAGCTCGGCGGCCGGAACGGGCGGGGCGGCCTCCGGTGCCGATAGCCACCGAACAGCACGAGGCCGACGCCGATCGCCAGTTTGGCGGCGACCGCCGCGGTCGACTGCGTGCTGTGGTGGACGGGCGGCGTCCCACCAGTCAGCAGCACGACACAGGCAACCACCACGACCAGGTTGCCCAGCCACGACAGCAGGAAGACGAGGCCCTTGCGAACACCGCGGTGTGACGCCAGCAGCAGGATGAAAGCGCTGTTGTGCAGCGGTCCGAGGGTGATGGCCGTGCCGATCACGACCAGGTCGACGACCATCGACACAACCGCTCCCGGAGATCAGACCCGCCCAAGATTGTCGGACGGATGTTTTGCAGGGGCGTGCCTGGCGGGCAGGGTGTTGGCACCCGCGTGGCGCCGTGTCCCGACTCTGCGGCTCCTGGCCCGACGGGTCAAGCCAGCCACGCTGGTGCCCCCGACCGCCTCTGCCCTGCCACGGACTACGGCAGGCGGTGAAGGCGGCCGATCGGTGGGCGTGAACGTCAGGGTGGGCCGTCGCGGTCTGCCTTCGGTCGCGAGACGCAGGGGCTCGCCACCCTTGCTGGGAGGCAAGACGGTCACTGCCCGGCCTCGGCAGCTCCCCGGAGGCGGTGCGGTCGGTGAGGCGTTCGGCGGGGCTGGGCCGACGGGATCCGCTCGGTGAAGAACAGGGCGATGAGCGCGGCCAGGGCCAGGATGGCGAGCGCCGCGCGCAGGCCGTCGAGCCTGGCGGCGGCGTTCGCGTCCAGCGCCGCCTGGGACAGCTCCGGGGTCACGCCGGCTTCGTCGAGGGCGGTCTCCAGCTGGGCATCGGACAGGAACGGTGCGCCGCTCTGGAGCTGGACGGTCGCCTGGCTCGTGATGCTGTCGGGGACAGCCGGGTTCGCCTCGATGGTGGTCAGGAAGGACGTCGTGAGTGCGGCGATCATGATCGATCCGGCGAGTGCCGTACCGATCGAGGCGCCGAGGTTGGTGACGGCGTTCTGGACGCCGCCGACCTCCGCGCTCTGCGCCTGCGGCACCGCGGACACGGTGACCCGCCCCGAGCTGGGACGCCAGTGCCCCCATACCGAGCCCGATCAGCAGCAGCGGGACGGTGACGACCTCCGCGCCGGCGTCCAGGTCGAGCGCGGCCATCAGGACCACCGCTCCCGCGAGCAGCGCGAGGGTCCCGAGCCGTACCACCTGCCGCGGCGAGACGTCGGGGAGGAAGCGTGGGATCAGGACGGCCGCCGCCAGCAGGCTCACCGAGAGCGGTAGGAGGCGGGCACCGGTCTCCAGCGCCGACAGGCCCAGGGCAACGGACAGGTACAGCGGGACGACGAAGAACACGCCCATCTGCACGAGGTACTGGAAGAAGAACATCGTCAGGCCGCCGGTGAGCTGCTTGTTCTGCGGCATGCCGGGATCGACCAGGGGATCCCCGCCCCGCTCGACGACCTTGGCTTCCCAGCGCAGGAAGATCCAGAGCAACGCCAGACCCGCCAGCATCAGCCAGGTCGTCAGCGACACCCCGATCCACGCGGGCACGCCAGGCTTCGGCTGGAACCAGCCCCATTCGTCGGACCGCAGCACCCCGTAGACGAAGATCCCGAGCCCGAGCCCGGAGAGGACCGCGCCCACGAAGTCGATGCTCCGGCGTTCACCGGGCGGGGCGTCCGCGATGCGGCGCGCGAGCACGAGGATGCAGCCGCCGCCTTCGCTTGCCGGCCGCCGCCTCGGGCGACCGGGAGGGAGCGCGCGCCGCCCCGGACCGGCAGTGAGGTTCGATCAGCGCCGGTCCCGGCGGTCGTCCCGGCGGTCTTGACGGTCGTCCCGGCGGTCCTCGCGCCGGTCACTGCGGCGACCGACCCCGTGGGCGACGACCGCTGCCGTGCCGACGACGGCCGCTGTGCGAGCGACGGGGGCGCCGATGACCCCACGTCGCCCTCTGCGCATCGGTCCGATGGGCATCTCATTCTCCTTCTTCGTCGTCGGCTTCGATCGAGGCCAGGATGGCCTGGATCGGAATACGTCCGTTGGCGATGAGCTGGCCTCCCGAGCGGCGTGCGGCGGAGGCGAAGGGCCCCGCCCACACGTTCTCCCAGACCAGCACCCCGGCTGTCGTACCGGGCTCCATGGCGGCGGCCAGGTTGACGACGTCCTCTTCCGCGAGCAGGCCGGCCAGCTGCGCCTCTGCGGCGCGCAGTTCGCCGGCGTTCTCTACGCCATCGACCTCCAGCACGTCGATCTCGCCGTCGGCCCCCTTCGTCAGGATGATCAGGTCCAGGACCCGGATGGTCCCCGAGGTAACCAGCTTGTCGAGCTCTGCGGCCATCTCTCCGGTGAAGTGCGAAGTGGCCGGAGGGAACTCGACGACGAGGTAGTCGACCGGCCCCAGTTCGTCGGTGTCAGGCGATGTCATGTCTGCCCTTCCGTTCTCTCGATGAGCACCCGTTCGAGGTCAAGCGCCTTCTTCGGTGGCCGCTGGATCCGAGACCCCACGTTCGGACGTGCCTGCCTGTTCACCCGGTCCAACGCAGAGCGCCGACATGGACACGGTGGCCCCGAAGGGCTGGAGGGGCGGCCGGCAAGTTGACGATCATGGCCGGCCCCGCAAGCGTGATTCCGCACCACTGATACGACCCGCCACCGGCGAGGGCGATGAGGATGCCCAATGCCCGTCCGCCTGCCAGCCTCGCACGGTGGCTGACGGCCCGCATCCTGGCCGATATCCCGGCCCGAAGGTGACAGATGCGTCTGCTTCGACCGTGACATGTCGGCGCGGACCTGCACGCGTTCCTGATGGCCGAGGGCAAGGTCGTCGAGCACTGGGACATCACCCGCCCCCCACTCCGGGCCCGAAGCCGCCCCCCGCCTGGCCAGCCTGCCGGACCGGCGCTTCGTGGCACTTGCCGACCTGTGCCGTCGCATATCCGTTGAGCCTGAGGGTCTCCGCGAGCGGCGCCTTGGTGTTGCGGCGGATTGAGTCGCAACCGGGAGCCGAGGTGGCGATCTCCGTGATGCCGCCCATACCCACCGCATGGTGGTGACGTCTGGTCGGCAACGCCTGGCGGTTCGCGAGCACAGCGCGGTGGTATGGAAGCGGGTGTAGCGCAGTCTGCGGGCGGCCAGACGCTCAAGAAGGGGCGGAAAGTCGTCGCTGACCAGGCCGCGGGAATCTCGTACCGACCGCGCCCAGCCCGGCCCGCCCCAGCCGGCCCGATGAGCGGCGACCGCACCAAGCTGTGCGGGGTAGCGGGTGCTGCGGCGCTGCGCACGGCCGCACCCTCGGATACCGGCTGTGGGAATTCCTCGTGGCTCATCCTCCTCGGCGCGGTCGCGGTACTCACCCTGCTTGCCACGACCGGGCGGACCGCGCCGACGGCGCAGGACCGATCGGGTGAACCTCCTGGCGGGGTTTGGGCCGGCTGAGTGACCGTCACGCCGACGCCGAACGGCAGCGGTGCGCAAGCCAGGTGCGCATCGATGCCACGTGGTATCACGTCGGGTAGACGCCGGTGAATCGCCACGTTCCCGACGGGCATCGATGGCGAGGAGTTGATTCGCAATGTCGGCCGATAGTCCCGTCGGTGCACCGGGGGCGCCATCGACTGATCCCTTCGCCCAGGTCAGGACCCGCGGCTACATCGGGCTCCTGGTCATGGCGGCGGTGCTCGGAGTGCCGATCTCCGCAGGCGCGTACGGCTTCCTCGCGCTGGTCGATGCGCTCCAGCCCTGGACCTACACCGACCTGCCCAAGGTGCTGGGCTTCCGGGGGACCCCACCCTGGTGGCCCCTTCCACTGCTCGCCGTGGCAGGCCTGCTGGTCGGAGTGACCATCCGCTACCTTCCCGGGATCGGCGGCCACAAGCCCGCCGAGGGGCTGTCGACGTCGGGCGCGCCGAAACCGCGTGAGCTTCCCGGCATCCTCCTCGCGGCCGTGGCGACGCTGGGCCTCGGCGCGGTCCTCGGACCCGAGGCGCCGCTCATCATGCTCGGCAGCGGCGTCGCCCTCTGGCTGGTACGCCTGCTCAAGCCGGACATGCCCCCGCAGGCCGGGGCCGTCATCGGCGCCGCGGGGAGCTTCGCAGCGGTCAGCACCCTGCTCGGGTCCCCCATTACCGGGGCCTTCCTCCTCATGGAAGTGTCGGGGATCGGCGGGCCGATGCTCGGGGTCGTGCTGGTGCCGGGCCTTCTCGCCGCCGGCATCGGCTCGCTCGTCTTCATCGGCCTGGACAACTGGACCGGTCTCGGTACGTTCTCGCTGGCGATTCGGGACGTACCACACGCCAACTCGCCCACCGTCGCCGAATTCGGCTGGGCACTCGTCATCGGACTTGTGGCGGCCATCGTCGGCACGGGTATCCGACGGCTCTCGTTGTGGCTGCAGCCGCGCGTCGAACGGCGCCTGCTTCCCGCCACCGTACTGATGGGCCTGGTGATCGGCGGGCTCGCCATCGCCTACGCCCAGGGCACCGGGAAGGCCGCGACCGAGGTGATGTACTCGGGGCAGAGCGCTCTGGGCCCGCTGCTCGCGAACAGCGCCGATTACACCGTCGGCACGTTGACGCTTCTCGTGGCCTGCAAGGGGCTCGCGTACTGCGTCTCGCTGAGCGCCTTCCGGGGCGGCCCGATCTTCCCGGCGATGTTCCTGGGGGCGGCGGGCGGGATCGCCATGTCGCACCTTCCAGGGCTGCAGCTCACCCCGGCGTTCGCCATGGGCATCGGAGCCATGTCGGTCACCATGCTCAGGCTCCCGTTGACGTCGGTGCTGCTGGCCACCCTCCTGCTGGGATCGCAGGGCCTCACCGTCATGCCTTTGGTCATCGTCGCGGTGGTGGTCGCCTACGTCGTGATACTCAGGCTCAGCCCGGCTCCGACCGGCAGATCCGAGGCCAACGCTCGGACAGGCCCTGCCCTGGCATGACGCACCGCGGGAGCTGGCGGCGTCGCAGTAGAGGACGTACAGGATGCCCTGCGGACACGAACGGTCCGCCACTGACCGCGGGGCCGGACGTCCTCGTCCACGCTCCACCGCCGAGCGCTCGCGCACTCACGAGGGGCCATCGGTGCCGTAGTGGCCCTTTACGTGGTTGATCACCGCGGGTTCGGGGGTACCACCCAGCATGATCACTGTTGGGGTCGAAGAGGAGTACTTGCTGGTCGACCCGGAGACCTTGCTTCCCACCCCGCTCGTGCAGGAGGTGCGTGCCTCGGCCCGCCTGGCACCCATCGCGGAAGAGCGCGAGGTCCAGGACGAGCTGCTGCAGGCTCAGATCGAAGTCGCAACCCCCGTGTGCACGTCCCTCGAGGAGGTGGGAGGGCATCTCCTGCGGTTGCGCCACGCGGTCGCCTCCGCCGCGCAGGCGAACGGCTGCCGCATCGCCGTCTCTGCCACCTCGCCGGTCAGGGATGCCGTGCCCGTACCCATCACCAGCACGGCAAGGTACCTGAAGATGCAGCAAGAGGCCCGATTGCTGGTCGACGAGCAGCTGATCTGCGGAATGCACGTCCATGTGGGGATGCCTGACCGCGAGACCGGGGTGGCCGTCCTGAACCGGCTGCGCGTCTGGCTTCCCACGCTGCTGGCGATGTCCGCGAACGGGCCCCTGTGGGACGGGCGGGACACCGGCTTCGCCAGTTGGCGCACGATCATCTTCGGGCGCTGGCCGGTCAGTGGCCCACCGCCGCACTTCGCGGGGCTCGCGGACTACGAGGCGCGGGCCGATGCGCTGGTGGAACCCGGGGTGATCCCGGACCGGGGGCAGCTGTACTGGCAGGCCCGGCTCTCCGAGCGCTACCCGACCATCGAGGTGCGCTGCTGTGACGTGCAGCTGGAGGCGGACGACGCGGTCATGCTCGCCGGCGTCGTCCGCGGGCTCGCCGCCACCGCTATCGCCGAGGAAAAGGCGGGAGTCGCTCACACGCCGTGCCGACCGGAGCTCCTGCAAGCGGCGACGTGGCATGCGGCCCGGCACGGGATCAGCAGCACGCTGGTGGACCCGAAGGGGCGACTTCGGAGCAGCGGAGACGTGCTGTGTGCGCTCCTGCGTTACATCGGCCCCGCCCTTGAAGACAACGGTGACCACCGCGAGGTGACCTCGCTCGTCCATCGGCTGCTCCAGCAGGGAACGTCGGCCGACCGCCAGCGCCGCGCCCTGGCCGAGGCCGGCCTACGGGCGGTCGGTGCCCTGATCACCTCAGGAGCCACCACCTCCTGAGTCGCCCGCCGACTGTGACCGGTGGGCCGACGGAACCGGGGCGCTGCAGGCTCCACCGGGGTCCTCCTGGCCGAGCCGTCCGGATGACGTGCCTGCAAAGCCAGACGCCCCTGACGGCCCGCGCCGTCGACGAGTTCCGTGGGGTGCAGGGCGGTGACCGGCATCGCGCGGCGCACATGAGCCGCTCGAACGCCTGCCCCGCGCGCAGGAGCGGGAGGGGTTCTAGAGTTGGAGCAAGGCATGCGGGTCGTCCGCGGGCATGCGGGCACCCACGTCACATGTCGTTCGCCCGCCCCTTACCCGCCCACATGACCCGCCCGCAAGGCAGGTCCGGCTGCCGAGCGGTTGCCGGACGTGCTGATCTCCGTCGCCCCCGTCGTGGGCACCGCCCGCAGCGTGACGGCCGCCGGCAACACCATCGCGGCACTCGGCACCGCCGATGCCGTCGCCGATGCCCAAGGACAGCTCTCGCAGAGCTGGGAGCCGTTCCCGTCCTGAGGGCAGCAGAGCAGGCAGGAGTGCACTGATGTCCCAGAGCGCGACCACCGCCATGCGCGCGGCACCCCACAGCACACCCCAGGAACGCGCGGACCACGGCAAGGAGGCCCGGCGCCGCTCGCCCCGGTCCGGGCACGCCGAGTACCGGCCGTCTCCGGAGAGGCGGGACCCACTGGCGATACTGGAGGAGCAGTCTGCGGCCCGGGTTCCCGAGCTGGTCCCGATCCGCTACAGCAGGATGACGGAGTCCCCCTTCCGATTCTACCGCGGGGCCGCCGCAATCATGGCCTCCGACCTGGCCGGCAGCCCGGACTCGGGGATCACGGCCCAACTGTGCGGGGACGCGCACCTGCTGAACTTCCGGCTGCTGGCCTCTCCGGAGCGCCGGCTGATGTTCGACATCAACGACTTCGACGAGACCCTGCCCGGTCCCTGGGAGTGGGACGTCAAACGATTGTCGGCGAGTCTCGTCATCGCCGGCCGGGCGAACGGCTTCGACGAGGCCGAGCGCGCACGCATCGTGAGCTCTGCCGTGCGCTCGTACCGTGAGGCGATGCGCGGCTTCGCCGGCATGGGCAACCTCGACGTCTGGTACGCGAAGATCGACGCGGACCGCCTCGAGGCCCTGACCACAGGTCGGCTCGACAAGAGCGGGCGGAAGAAGCTGACCGGTGCCCTGGCGAAGGCTCGCACGCATGACACCCTGCAGGTCTTCGAGAAACTCACGGAACTGGTCGACGGCCGGCCGAGGATCGCGGCGGACCCCCCGTTGCTGGTGCCGATCGCGGACCTGCTGCCGGACGTCGAGCGCAGCACATTCGAGCGCCAGCTCCGCCGTCTGGTCGAACGCTACGGCCTCACGATGGCAACCGACCGGCGGGCGCTCCTGGAGGACTACCGGCTGGTCGACGCGGCCCGCAAGGTGGTCGGCGTCGGCAGCGTCGGAACCCGCTGCTGGATCCTGCTGCTGCTCGGCCGCGACGGCCAAGATCCGCTCTTCCTGCAGGCCAAGGAGGCCGACACCTCCGTTCTCGCCGCTCACGTCGGCGCGAGCCGTTACCGCAACCAGGGTGAGCGCGTGGTCTCGGGACAGCGGTTGATGCAGGCGGCGAGTGACATCTTCCTGGGCTGGGAGCGGGTGGACGGGATCGACGGCAAGCAACGCGACTTCTACATCCGCCAGCTGCGCGACTGGAAGGGCATCGCGACGCCGGAGTCGATGTCAACCGGACAGTTGGAGACGTTCGGCGAGGTGTGCGGCCTCACTCTCGCCCGAGCGCACGCACGGTCGGGAGACCGCGTCGCGATCGCCGCGTACCTGGGCCGCAGCGAATCCTTCGACCGGGCGGTCGCCGCATTCGCCGAGGCCTACGCCGATCAGAACGAACGCGACCATCAAGCTCTGGTCGACGCGGTACACGCAGGCCGGCTGCCTGCACAGGAACTTCCCGCAGCCTGACCACTCGGCACGGCCGGCGCCGGGCCACACCGGGGTCCGGCGCCGGCCGCGCCGCACTCGCTCCGGCCCTCCGGCCCTCCGGCTTCCCTGGCGATCGCGGCCGGCCCGGACCATGAGGTCACGCGGGTTCGCGCGGTGCCGGACGCCGTTTCCAAGGCCGTCCTTGAGGCTGCGCAGGATGGTGCTGAGTTCCTGCGCCGGTATCGGCGAAGGGGTGTCGCCCCGCGTCGCGATCCGGTCGAAGGCGTGGGCCGCAAAGTCCGGCCACGAGCGGCGGTCGTCGGTCCATGCCTCTGCCACCCGGTCCGGTCCAGGGTGGCGAAGAGCTTGGCGAGTGGGTGGGGTACGAGACGATGTGCCGACGGGCGGGCAGGATCTGGAGTCGGTCCAGGGTGCTCGCGATGCACGCGACCGCCGGTGCAGGGGCGGGAGATCCAGAGCCGTAGGCGAACAGCGCGCGGTCCCAGCCGTGGTCCTCGTGCGCTCGGGCGGGCCGGAGCGTGCACTCCTCGTCGAGGGCGGCCCGGGAGCGCGCGACGGGTTCGGAGCGGACAGCTCGGCTGGTTCCACCGCCCCGAGCTCGCAGCGACGGCCGTCCGATCCGCGCCACATGGCGATGTGCGGCGAAGGAGGCGAAAATGAGGTTGGCCGGACACGAGCCACCCGCTCCGCGCACACGGCGCCGCCCGCGACACGGGGAAGCGGCACTCCGCTCTCAGCGCACTCACAGCAGAGCCGGCAAGGCTGCGGGCTGCGGGCTGCGGCAGCGAGGTGACCAGCGAACTCATTGCAGACTCCGGGAGCCGGGTGTTGAGCGGGCCACGAAGGTATTCCCGCGGTTTCAGGTCAGAAATACAGGTGATCGCTCATGTGCCGATGGCTCGCTTACTCGGGAACACCCCAGCTGCTCGACACCATCCTCTACAAACCCGCCCACTCGCTGATCGATCAGAGCCTGCACTCCAAGCTGGGTGTCGAGACGACGAACGGTGACGGTTTCGGCGTCGGGTGGTACCCGGAAGGCAGCGACGGCACCCCCGCACTCATGCGGGACGTCGGCCCCGCATGGAACAACCGCAACCTGCGGGAGCTCGCGGACCACGTCCGCTCGCCGTTGTTCTTCGCCCACATCCGGGCGTCGACGGGTACGGCGGTGCAGCAGACGAACTGTCACCCGTTCCGGCACGGCCGGTGGATGTGGATGCACAACGGCTCCGTCGCCGGCTTCCACGCCATGCGGCGGGACCTCACCCTGCTCGTCGACCCCGCGCTGTACTCCGAGATCGAGGGGACGACGGACTCGGAGACCATGTTCTACCTGGCGCTCACCTTCGGCCTGGAGGAGGACCCGCCGGGCGCCGTCGCCAAGATGGTGGGGCTGGTGGAACGCGTCGGCCGCGAACACGGCGTGGAGTATCCGATGCAGATGACGGTCGCCGTCAGTGACGGGACGACCGTGTGGGCCTTCCGCTACTCCAGCCAGGGCGCCTCACGGTCACTCTTCTACAGCAGCCGGGTGGACTCGCTGCGCAAGCTGCACCCCGAAATCACCTTCCTTCAGGAAGTGTCCGACGAAACCCGCCTGGTGGTGTCGGAACCCCTCGGCGATCTGCCCGGCGCCTGGAACGAGGTACCCGAGAGCAGCTACGGCGTCGTACGGGCCGGAGCCGACCAGTTGTGTCCCTTCACCCCAGAACCGGTATGACGCGGCGTCGCATTGTCACGGACCCCCGTCACAACCGACAGGAGACCTCCCATGAAGGACTCGATGCTGAACCTGGCAGTGGACTACCCGCTGCTGAACATGTTCTGGACCATGATGATGGTCTTCCTCTGGGTACTCTGGTTCTTCCTGCTCTTCCGCGTCATCGGCGACATCTTCCGGGACGACGAACTGAGCGGCTGGGGCAAGGCGGGATGGACCATCTTCGTGATCCTGCTGCCCTTCCTGGGCGTGTTCGTCTACCTGATCGCCCGCGGGCGCGGAATGGGCGAACGCGAATTGAAGCGGACCCAGCGGAACGAAGAGGAGTTCCGCTCCTACGTGCGCCAGAGTGCCGGAGCCGGCAGCGCGGCGGAGGAACTGTCCCGGCTCGCCGAGCTCAAGAACCGCGGCGAGATCACGGAAGCCGAGTTCGAGCAGGCCAAGGACAAAGTCCTCACGGCCTGATCGGGGCGCGGCGACCGGACCACGGAGACCAGCCGGCGGTACCCCCGCTCGCAAAGCACCCGGGCACCACATCCGTCGCCTTTCACCCCGCCCCGTCGGCAGCCTCTTCGGATCCAAGACCGCAGGCAGTGCGAGGCGACATGCCGCGTATGGCCTAATGAGCCGCTCCGACGGCTTGACCAGGTCACGTTGTGCGGAAGCGGTGACCGGCGTGGGCGGGTCGGAAGGCGGTGGCGAACCGGACCATGGGCGAAGAGAGCGTGGACCGGTCTGAGGGTTTCGGCGAGCGGCTACTCGGCCTGCTGCTGGATCGGGCGCGGCTGTTGCCGCCGCAGCTGATCCCGCCGCTGATCGCGGAGGGGGTGGCCGGGATCGGCGGCCGTGAGGTGTCCATTCTGCTCCAGGACTATGCGCAGGAGCTGCTGGTGCCGCTTCCGGGCAGGAAGCTGCACGTGGGCCAGCCCGAGCCGATGGCCGACTCCCCCGCCGGCCGGGCCTTCCTGCGCGCGGACGTCGTCGAGGTACCACAGGCCGGCGGTGGCGTGCGGATGTATCTGCCCCTGCTGGACGGCAGCGACCAGGTGGGAGTGATGGCCCTGACGCTGGACGCCGTCGGCGACGATGACCGGCGCCTGCTGCGCCGGCTTTCCGGCCTGGTCGCCGACTTGCTGGTCACCAAGAACGCCTACACCGACCAGTTCTTCCTGGCCCGGCGCCGGGAGCCGATGAGCGTGTCCGCGGAGATCCAGTGGGGCCTGCTGCCACCGCTGACGATGACCGTGCCCCAGGTTCAGGTGGCAGGCATCCTGGAGCCCGCCTACCGCGTCGCCGGCGACAGCTTCGACTACGCCCTCAACGACAACATCCTGCACATGGCCGTGATCGACGCGATGGGCCACGACCTGGACGCCGCCGCGATGGCGACCATCGCCATCGGCGCCTACCGCCATGCCCGGCGCGTGTTCATCAGCCTGGCCGAGAAGTACGCGTTCATGGACCAGGCCATCTCCCGGCAGTTCGGGGCCGACCACTTCGTCACGGCGCAGCTGATGCACCTGAACATCGCCACCGGTGAGATGGAGCTGGTCAACGCGGGCCACCCCGCACCGCTGCTGATCCGCGACGGCCAGGTCGTGCGGCAGCTGGAGAGTGCAACGACGCTGCCCGTCGGCTTCGGAGGTGAGGTGCCCCGTATCAGAGAGCACACGCTCCAGCAGGGCGACCGGGTGCTCTGCTACACCGACGGCATCATCGAGGAGCGCATCGACGGCGGGGAGACCTTCGGTGAGGAACGCCTCATCCGCTGCGTCAACCGCCTGGGCCAGGCGCCGTCAGACGGAATGCGGGCGGATCTGCGCCGGCTCTCCCACACGCTGAAGCAGGAACGGGGCGGACGCACCAGCGACGACGCCACCCTCTTCATGATCGAGTGGCGCGGAGGCGCCGCCGACCACCTCGCAGTCCTCGACTGAACACCTCGAGACCGGCCGAGTGGACCAGCTGGTCCTGTCTCGTCGGCTACTGGCGTGAGGCAGCACCGGAACGCGGCGAGTTCGCCCCATCACGCCCCCTGCAGCTCGTCAGCGACACGCTGCCACCGTTGGTCCCCAAGGCTGTACGTCTTCGGTAGGTCGACCGACCGACCGCGCGTCACTGTCACAAACGTTCCTTTCCCAGAGCAAGATCAAAAACAGTTCGGCGGGAGCGGTCCGGATCGTGGATCCACTGTCACAACTCGCTCTCACTCAAAAGTGGAACCGGGCACGTTCTGGGAAATGTTTGTGACAGCACCCTGGGTCATGACGGACCCTCGAACCGCACTCGCCTCCGAAGCGGACGACGTCGAGCGCCACCCCTGCCCGCGTTGTCACGCATCGCCAGGCTCACCCTGCCGCTCGCGCTCCGGCGCGGTCGCCGGGACCTATCCCGGCCGGTTCACCAAGGTGCCCCGGCTCGCGAAACTCCTGCGCGTGCCAACCCCCGCCGACCGCGGCCCCGGCCAGCCATGGCGGGCCGGCACTCCGGCGCCCGCACCCGTCGACCCCGACACCCCGAGCGCGGACATCCGTATCGGATACGCTCGCTGCTCGACCCTCACCCAGGAACTCCAGACGCAGCTCGACGCACTCGCCTCCAAGCACATCCCCCGTGACAAGATTTTTTCGGAGAAGATCAGCACCCGGGCCGGGTCCGCCGCCCACGGCCTGGTGCTGGAGATGCTTGCCGGTCCTCTTCAGGGGATGTACGACCCCAGCGGGCCGGGACGCCTGCTGTTCGGGTTCTTCGCCGCGATGGCCGAGACGGAGCGCGAGAACATCCGGGAGTCCACCCTCGAAGGACTGAACGCCGCAGCGCGCAAGGGCAGCCACGGCGGTCGGCCCCCGGTCATCACCGACGACATGCTGCACACGTGCTCCGCCGCCGCGCGAACGGCGAGACCGTCGAGCAGATTCAGCCCGACCTGCTCATCCCCACCGGCCGCCGCAAGGGACACAACCCCAACCTCTCCAGCAGCTACCGGTCACTCGCCGAGCACGAGAAGACCCAGGCGTACCCGGAGGCCATCGCCACGGCGCACGCCGACTTCGCAGCCCTCCATCAGCGCGACCGCAGCCCCAAGTAGTTACTCAGCGCTACACGCCACCTGGCCGTAGCTATACGAGAACAGGGCCGCCACGGTCAGGCCCACAAGGCGACGACGGACACCATGGCGAGCGGGCCGGCCAGGCCGACTGCCGTGCGACGGGTGCCCAGGACGGACGACAGCCAGCACAGCGTGGTCATGACCAGGCGGTTCAGCCCGCCGTGACACGTCGGGGGCCATCGTGTGAGCGGGGCCGGGGCCTCACCCGGCGGCGGAAATCGGCCGAGGTTCCGGCCCCAGGCGGAACCCTGTGACAAGTTCGGACCGGATGCGCAGGAGGTCGGCCATCGGCTGGTTCATC
Source organism: Streptomyces sp. NPDC097617 (assembly GCF_044761485.1). Lineage (NCBI taxonomy): Bacteria > Bacillati > Actinomycetota > Actinomycetes > Kitasatosporales > Streptomycetaceae > Streptomyces > Streptomyces sp. NPDC097617. Next base: position 22,114 of record NZ_JBIWCL010000041.1, on the reverse strand, counting down.
CACGGGCCGAGCAGCGCCGCAAGCCGTTCGGCTTCATTGCGGTTCACGACGAGCTCGCCGTAGCCGATCACCACGACACTCCAGCCGAGATGCGTGTCGGGGTCGATGGCGTCGGCTTCGTAGGCGAGGACGATGCCAAATGTGCCGGGCATCGCCACCAGTGACGCGCGTGACGCACCTTCGTCGAGCCGGACGACCACGTCCTCCCCCTCGACGACGTGGTTCACCGGCCGAATGGCCGGCAGCGCCTGGTGGGTGAAGACGATGCGGCCCAGCGACACGCTGCCCAGGAGCCGCAGCGCTTCGGATCGGTCCAACTGCTCCGTGGACCGCACCGGGTCCGGGACGGCGTCGTGATCCGACCTGCAGGCGGTTTCATGATTCATCACACGGCCCTCCGCTCCGACCTCATCCTGTCGGCCTCGGCTTCGCCCAGCGTCCTTGCCTCCTCGCAGCCCGCGCCAGGGCCGAATGGTCCCCTGCCCTGTGGAATCGGGGGCCGGTCGGCCCATGCCGAGCACCTGCGGAGCCGCCCAGAATTGAATCGGGATCGATCGGAGGCCGCCATGAGGACCACTCCCCCTACGAAGGTCGCCGGCGCGCTGCCGGCTGAGCACCGTTCCCGCCTGATGAGCGTCGCGCGGGAGGTCAACTTCCCCGAGAACGCCCGTCTCTTCAACGAGGGCGGCCGGGCGGCCAGGTTCTGGATCGTCCGAACGGGCATCGTCGCCCTGGACGTGCATGTGCCCGGCAGACAGCCGGCGGTGATCGAAAGCCTCGGACCGGGCGAGCTCGTGGGGTGCTCCTGGATGCTGCAGCCCAGTGCCTGGAGGCTGGGCGCGGTGGCCACGACGCCGGTGCGCACGTACGAATTCGACGCCGCCACGGTGCGGACGATGATGGATACCGACCCTGCCTTCGGCTCCGCCATGGGCCAGTGGGTCGCGCAGGTGCTCGCGCACCGGCTGCACGCCGCCCGTGTCCGGCTGCTCGACCTCTATGCCCCGCACGGCAGTGGCAGCTATCTCTGACGGCCGGTGTCCTGCACCTGAGCCCCCAGCAGTGAGGAGGGCGTCATGCCCGCGTTCCGTTACACCGTCAGCGACGTCATGACCCATACGGCTGTGGCGATCGGCCGTGAGGCTTCGTACAAGGAGATCGTCGAGCTGATGGACCAGTGGAAGGTCAGCGCCGTTCCTGTCCTGGAGGGCGAGGGGCGTGTCGTCGGGGTGGTCTCCGAGGCGGATCTGCTGCCGAAGGAGGAGTTCCGGCGGGACGACCCCCGGCTTCCCGATCAGCTGGAGGAGGCTTCCAAGGCGGGGGGTGTGCTGGCCGAGGAGCTGATGTCGAGCCCGGCCGTGACCGTACACCCCGACGCCACGCTCGCCGAGGCTGCCCAGATCATGGCCCGCAAGCACGTGAAGCGCCTCCCCGTGGTGAACGGCGTGGGGATGCTGGAGGGGGTCGTGAGCCGGAGCGACCTGCTCAAGGTGTTCCTGCGCACCGACGAGGAGATCGAGGAGGAGATCCGCAACGCGGTTCTCACCGAGCTCGCTCCCCCGGTACATCTACAGGCATCGGTGAAGGACGGCGTCGTCACCCTGCGCGGATCTCTCCGTGACCGCGCCCCGGTACCGCTGACGGCCCGCGCCATCCGTGCCGTGGAAGGCGTGGTGGACGTACGCATGGAGCTGGAAGGGCAGCCCGCCGGAGCTGCCTGAAACCCTTCACCGCCGCGCCGGCCCCGGGACGCACCACAAGATGCATCCGCCCGCTCCCCTGAGACAATGCGTACGACAAGACGTACGCACAGCCGATCGTCTACAGGGGCGTACATGTCCGACGCACCAGCACCCGCTGTCTCGTCCAGGGCACCCATCAGGGTCTTCCTCCTGGACGACCACGAGGTCGTACGCCGTGGCCTGCACGATCTGCTGGACGCGGAGCCCGGCATCGACGTCATCGGCGAGGCATCGACCGCCGAGCAGGCATTGGCCCGCGGGCCGGCGCTGCGCCCGGACGTCGCCGTGCTCGACGTCCGGCTGCCCGACGGCGACGGGATCACCGTGTGCCGCGAGTTGCGCTCGCGGATGCCGGATCTCGCCTGCTTGATGCTGACCTCGTTCGATGACGAGGACGCGTTGCTCGACGCGATCATGGCCGGTGCGTCCGGCTACGTCCTCAAACAGATCAAGGGGTCGGACCTGGTCTCGGCCGTACGGACCGTGGCGACCGGGCAGTCGACGCTGGACCCGGCGACGACCGCTCAGCTGATGCACTCGCTGAGGGGCCCGGAGACCGCCAAACACCCGGAGGACGAGCGGCTGGCCGCCCTCTCGGAGCGGGAGCGTTCCGTGCTCGAACTGATCGGCGAGGGCCTCACGAACGCGCAGATCGCCAAGCGGCTGTACCTGTCCGAGAAGACGGTCAAGAACCACATCTCACGGCTGCTGGGCAAGCTGGGGGTGGAGCGCCGGGTGCAGGCCGCCGTCATCGCCGCACAGGTCCACGAACACGGGCACGAGCCCGAGCGCGGCAAGGGCCGGAGCTGACCACCGGCGGGGGACCCGCACCCGGCAGTCGCCTCCATCCAGCGGTACCCGCCATTCCCGTTTCGTACCGCGCCCGGTCGGCCCCGTTGATACGGAGAATTCACCGCCCAGCCGTTCGGCCCGCTCGGCGAGATTGCGAAGCCCGCTGCGACGTCGTCGGTCCCGAGGTCGGGACGGGGGATCAGGCCGTCCTCCTGCCCCCGCCTTCCCGCTCAGGCTGAAGTCGTCAGCCGGAGTCCTCCGCGCCGAGATGCCGAACGTGTGCGTCCGGTCCGGGGAAGAAGAGCGTCGTCCTGCCGGTGTCCGACCAGCGGACGTCATAGGGCGGGGTGCCGTCGTCGTGGTGCAGACCGACGACTTCGCCATCGCGACCCGCTTGGCCCACCGAGGGACCGCCCACCACGATCTCGTCGCCGACGCGGGCGTGGGTACCGTGCTCGACCAGGGGTGGGTGCGCCTGAGGAGCTCCGGCTCGCCGCACCCCGCCTTGACGGCGGCCGACAGGAGGGCGGCTTCCATGGGGTCGCCGACCGCGGTCCACCGGTCCTCGTCCGGGGCGTTCCCTGGGGCGGCCGCAGGGAGGCGTCGTTGCAGAGCGACGCTGCCACCAACAGCTCCTGTACGGGGACGAGCTCGGACACCGTCGGCGGCCTGCCCTCGACCAGGACGTCTCCCTGCGGTTCGTACCCCACTCCGAAGAAGTCGACCTCGGCCCGTGGCGTCCACACGTGCTGGACGACCATGCGGCCTTCGGTGAGGGTGCCCGTCTTGTCGGTGGCGAGGACCGTGACGGAACCGAGGGTCTCCACGGCGGGGAGCCGACGGATGAGAGCGTGCCGGGCCGCCATGCGCCTGGCGCCGAGTGCCAGGGCCAGGGTCACGACGGCCGGCAGCGATTCCGGGACCGCCGCGACCGCGAGCCTGATCGCCGTCACCGCCATGATCCCGAGCGGCAGGCCCCGTACGAGCCCAAGAGCGAAGACCACCAGGCAGAGGGCCAGGGTCACGACGGCCAGGATGCGCCCCAGCGAGGCGAGACGGTGTTGCAGGGGTGTCGGCTCCCGTTCGGTGTCGAGGAGGGCAGCGATCCGGCCGAGCGCGCTGTCGGAGCCGGTGGCCCTCACCGTCGCCACGCCCCGGCCTCGCACGACCACGGTCCCCGCGCCCACCGTCGAGTCGTCCGCCTTGTCCACGGGGACGGATTCCCCGGTGAGCATGGATTCGTCGATCACGAGGGCGGACGCCTCGGAGACATCGGCGTCGGCCGCCACGATGTCGCCCTCGGCGAGCAGCAGGACATCGCCGGGCACCACGACGGCGGCGGGGACCTCGCGCGGAGCACCGTCCCGCAGGACCCGTGCCTTCGGTGCCGACATCTCCGAGAGAGCGGCCACGGCATGGTCGGCACGGGTCTCCTGCACGACGCCCACGGCCGTGTTGACGACGATCACCACGGCGATGACCACCGCGTCGGCGTGGTCGCCGATCGCGATCGTCAGTGCCACCGCGCCCAGCAGCACCATGATCAGCGGATCGCGCAGCTGGGCCAGCACCCTGGCGTACCAGGGGGGGCCGCCGGGGCGGGCGGTATCTCGTTGCGCCCGTGCTCGGCCAGTCGACGTACCGCCTCGACATCGGTGAGCCCGCCGAGCGTGCGCCCAGGTACCTCTTCGGTGGCCGGGGTCGTCGCCATGGCGGTCCTATTCGGCCGGAACCGTGATCACCGGGCAGAACGCCCGGTGCAGCAGTCCGTGGACGACGGAACCCAGGCGCATGCCGGAGTAGCCTCCGCGTCCGCGGCGGCCGACCACCACGGCCAGGGCGTGCTCGGCCGCCTCCGCGAGCTCCTCCACCGGATGCCCGATCGGGATCTCGTGGGAGAGCTTCACATCCGGGTATTTCTGCGACCAGCCGGCCGTGGCCTCGGACAGCATCCGCCGCTGGGCCTGCAGTGCGACTTCCTCGTCGTGAAGCAGGAAGACCGGCGGCTGCCACACCGCGATGGCACGCAGTGCGGCGCCGCGCAGGTCGGCTTCCTCGAAGGCCAGCGCCAGCGCCGCCTTCGAGGACTCGCTGCCGTCGATGCCCACGACCAGGTAGGACGGCTGTTGGGTGATGTGCTCGGGGTTTCCGACCACAACGACCGGGCAGTGTGCCTGGGCCGTGACCGGGACCACCGTGGAGCCTGCGCTGAAGTACTCCGCGGTCCGGCTCAGGTGGCGGGATCCGAGGACGAGCATGCGGGCCCGGTAGGACAGGCGGCCGATGGCGGGGACGGGGATTCCTTCGATCAGATCGGTGGCCACGCCGGCCCCCGGATGCCGTTCCCCCGCCCAGTCCGCAGCGGCCGCGAGGGCTTCCGAGCCCGCCTGGTGCAGGGCCGTGGTGCGAGGGGTTCCGTTGACCTGCCGCTTCTGGTGCGGCGGAGGCACTGCCACGACGAGCCGGAGCCCGGTCTTGCGGCGGTGAGCCTCGTCCGACGCCCAGGCAAGGGGCAGGTGCCAGTCCCCGGCCGGGTCGATGCCGACGACGATCTCGCGGCGTTCGGCGGCGGCCATCACGATTCGCCTCCGTGCTTGTCCGTGTGGCGCGGGATGAGCAGCACGGGGCAGTGGGAGTGGTGCACGAGGCTATGGGTGTGCCGCCCGAGGGTGGGTCCCAGGTACGCGGACGCCCGACGTCCGCCCATGACCAGCAGGTCGGCGTGTCGGGAAGCCTCGACCAGGACACCGGCGACGGACATGCCCTTCTCGGCGTCCGCCCGCACGGTGAGGCCCGGGAACTCCTGGCGGATCTGGTCGGTCACCGCGGTCAGGTGCCGGACGTACTCGTCGGCGATCTCCGTGACGTCGTCCATCATGGTCACCACGCTGCCGACGGACTCGAGCACGTTCCACACGTGGAGCAGCCGCAGCTCCGCCTTGCGGAGCTCGGCCTCGCGGGCCGCGTGACGCACACAGTCGAGGTCGTGCTCGTCACGGACCCCGACGAGCATCATCCCGTTCTCGGCGGCGTTGTCGGTTCCCCTGACGACGATGACGGGTGTCCTCGCGCCGGCCGCGACCTTCAGGCCCACGGATCCGAGCATGAGCGAGTTGAATCCGCCCAGACCCCGGTTGCCGACCACGATGGTGCCGCGAAGGCCAGCCGCCCGGTGCAGGCTGGCCACGGGGTCGCCACGGCTGAACTCTGTGGTGGCGACCAGGCCGGGGTGCTGTTCCTTGACCGCGGCGGCGATGCCGTCGAGCAGTTCACGGCCGGCGCCACGGACGCGCTCGATGGTCTCGACGGATACGTAGAGGGCCCGGCCGTCCGTGTCGGCGCCGTACACGATGTGCAGCGGACGCCTGCGGCGTTCCGCCTCTCCCGCTGCCCAGAGCGCGGCCTGACGGGCGGGCTCGGAGCCGTCGACGCCGACGATGACGGATCCGAGTTCGGAGCCGCTGACGGTGTTGTTCATGATTCCTCCTCGCCCAGGGCCACTGGGGTCTGATCTCACGCTGACACCGAGGGCCCCGCCGGGAAGAGGGCCGCTCAGGGCCTTCATGGGGGCCAAAGGTCCCTGCCGAGGACGGCGTGCGGGATCCCCTTCGAACGCGTTGGCCAGGCCGGCCCCGATCCTTCGTGTTCACACTTCGGTGTCCAGCCACCCTGTGTACGGTTTCAGTGACTCCTGGAGGGACGGGGCGCCGGCGGCCTGCATGTCACCGTAGGCGGCTCGCTTCATCTGGAGGGCGAGATCCTCCATGGCGCGAGCGACCGCGAGTTCGTCGCCGATCTCCGGGACGTCGGTGTCCTGGGGTGCGCAGCGGGCGGTGCCGTGGCCCGTGAGCCTGTTCGTGCCCGTGTCGAGTTCCAGGCGGGCCTTCGTCGTGTGGTCCTCCTCGAAGAGGTAGAGATGGACCTTCCACTCAGCGATGTGTGACATGGCAGGCCTCCGTTAGAAGGGTCAGGGCTTCGTGGGGTGGTGAGTACGCCGGACCCATCGCCGCAGTTCGTCCGTGCCCCAGACAAGGACGGGGAAGGTCGCGATGAGGGCGACGACGTCCAGCGGCAGGGCGGCGGTACCGAACAGGCCTTGCAGGGGCGGCGCGTATACGAGGGCTGCCGTGAAGGCGAGCTCGAAGGCGATGCCGGCCAGGAGCAGGGGGTTGGTGAAGAGGCCGATGTCGCGCAGGGCGGCATGGTCGGTGCGGGCGGCGAAGGCGGTGCCGACCTGACAGGTGACGATGCCGGCGAACGTGGCCGTGGTCGCGGTGACGTACGCGTGGTGCAGGGGGCTGCCCGTGCCGGTGGGGTCGCCCGGGTGCCAGCCCGCGCGCCACAGTACGTAGAAGAACGCGCCCATGACCAGGATGGCGGAGACGGTACCGAGGTAGCCCCAGCTGCGGATGAGCATGTCGCGGGAGATGACTCCTTGTGAACTCGGGCGGGGCGGGCGGCTCATGGTGCCCGGTTCGGCTCGTTCGCGGCCGAGGGCGAGGGCGGGGAGGGTCTCGGTGCCGAGGTCGATGGCGAGGATCTGCAGGACGGTCAGCGGGAGCGGGACCGTGCCGGCCGACAGCGCGAAGACCAGGAAGGGGACGACCTCGGGGGTGAGGTGGGCGAAGATGTAGACGATGAACTTGCGGACGTTGTCGTAGACGCGGCGGCCCGATTCGATCGCGGTGACGATGGTGGCGAAGTTGTCGTCGGTCAGCACCATGGTGGATGCCTCACGGGCCACGTCCGTGCCGGAGAGTCCCATCGCCACTCCGATGTGGGCCCGGTGCAGGGCGGGGGCGTCATTGACCCCGTCACCGGTCATGGCGACGATCTGGCCGTGTGCGCGCAGGGCGTCGGCCACCTTCAGCTTGGTCTCGGGCGAGGAGCGGGCGAAGACGACTTCGGCGTCAGCCGATGCGAGGAGTGCATCGAGTTCGTGGTCGCCGATCGACTCGGCCTGTGCCACCACCCGCAGACGAGGTAGGCCGATGCCGACTTCGCGGGCGACGGCCGCGGCGGTGGCGCCGTTGTCGCCGGTGACGATGTGCACACGGAGTCCTGCCTCGTGGCAGCGCCGGACGGCGGCGGCGGCTTCGGGGCGCGGTGGGTCGTACAGGCCGACGAGCCCGAGCAGGCGGAGCCCGGTCTCAGCGTCCTGGCGACGGGTCGGTGCCTCGGCGCCGGCCGGCAGGGTGCGGACGGCGACGGCCAGGACGCGCATGCCTTCGTGGGCGAGTTCCTCCGCCGCGGCGGCCGCGGACCCCGAACTGCCTTCCACGGTTTGCAACACCGTCTCCGGCGCGCCCTTGACGATGACGCGCAGGCCCTGCAGGCCATCGGCGTGGACGACGGACATCAGGCGCAGCCTGGGGTCGAAGCGGAAAAGGGCTCGCCGCCCGGTGTCACGGCCGTCAAGTTCGACGGGTGCGGCGTGGGCAGCGGCACCCTCCACGAGAGCCATTTCCGTCGGGTCGCCGCGAAGTTCGCCGTCCTCGCCTCGGGTGACCGTGGTGCACAGCGAGCTGGTTCGCAGCAGCTCTCCGTCCCAGGGGCCGACTTCCCTTCCGTGCTCCGGCGTCCACACGGCTTGGAGTCGCATGCGGTTCTGGGTGAGGGTTCCGGTCTTGTCGGTGCAGATGACGTTGGTGGAGCCGAGGGTTTCCACGGCGCTCAGGCGTTTGATCACCGCTCCCTGGCGGGCGAGAACGCGTACGCCGACGGCGAGAGCGAGGGTGATGGTCGGCAGCAGCCCCTCGGGGACGTTGGCGACGAGGAGGCCGATCGCGAACATGAGGGTGTCCGTCAGCGGCAGGCCCACGGCGACACCGGCCGCCAGGAACACTCCGCCCATGGCGACCGCTACGGCGGCGATGAGCCAGGCGACCTTCTTGACCTGCTGTTCCAGGGGGCTGGGGTCGCGCCGGGTGCGCTGGCTCAGGGCAGCGATGCGGCCGAGTTCCGTGTGGTCCCCGGTGGCGAACACGATCGCCTGGGCCTGGCCCCCGGTGCAGACGGTGCCGCTGAACACGAGGTTGGGTTCCTGTAGCAGCGGTGCCCCGATGAGCCCGGGACCGGCGATGCGTTCGGCGGGGGTGGACTCTCCCGTCAGCATCGACAGGTCGACCTCGATGCCTCCCTCGGTCAGCCGTGCGTCGGCGGGAACCTTGGCGCCCTCTTCGAGAACGACCAGATCGCCCGGCACCAGTTCGCCTGCCTCCACCGCCGAGGGCCGGCCGTCGCGGATCACCAGGGCGTGCTCGGGGAGGTACTTCGCGAGGGTCTCCACCGCCTGTTCGGCCTGCCGTTCCTGGAGGAGCGCGAACGCCGCATTGACGAGAACCACGGCGATGATGGCCCACCCGAGCACGGGGATGCCTGCGACGAACGCCAGCGCGGCGGCCGCCCACAGCAGCAGCGCCAAGGGGTGGACCAGCTGCCGTACGAGTTCACGCCCCAGGGAGGTACGGGCCTTGCGGCGGACTTCGTTCGGGCCGTAGACGGCAAGGCGGCGGGCCGCCTCGCGTACGGAGAGTCCGCTCGGCCCGGTGCCGAGTTCGCGCCTCAGGAGCGGCAACGGTTCGAGGGGGTCGGGGCTCGGGGGCAACCCGTTGGCCGGAGATGGGGGCCGGGTGCCTGCCTCAGTCATCGCCAGGTCCCTGTTCGCGCCGCGGCCTGCCGGACCAGCGTGGCTCCACGGCCTCCCACTCGTGCTCCCACTGGGTCAGGGTGCGGGTCTCGACGAGGAGCAGACGAAGGCGGACCACTGCCCCCGAGGCCAGGACGAGCAAGCCGAGTGCTCCGGCTCCCGCCGCTGCGGCCGTGAAAGCGCGTTGGGCTTCGGACGAAGGTGCCTGCGCTTCCGTGCCCGCGTCATCGACCCAGATCGTGACCGTCCGGCCTGCCGGTGTGCCGAGCGGGACGGAGACCGTACCGGAGTGCTGGTGAGCGGCCGGATACTCCCAGGCGGCTGGAGCAACCACCCGCGAGTTGCCGCCGGAGCGGCTGGAGACCGCGCGCTCCGCGGCACCGACCGTCGTCGCCACGATCTGGTGCCGGTGGCGGGCCGCTTCCCTGGCAGTCCGGCTTTCGGAGTCCCAGACGGCCGTCGTGACGACGACGCCGCTGAACAGGGCGATCAGCAAGGACAGCACGAAGACGACGTTCCAGCGGCGCCGGGTCCGGTCGACCGGGCGACGCAGCTCGTTCGGACAGCCGTCGAACAGCCGACGCACCCGGGCGGCTCTCGCCGGGCGCGATCGCGTGGGCCCGTCTCCGGGCGAGCCGGCCTCGGACATCGTGCACCTCCGCGCTCTGATCCTGCCCAGCCGCTCAGCGGGGAGCGGCGAGTTCGGCGCTGATGTGGTGGGCCCACGTCCGGATCCGCTCGGGATTGCGGAAGTCTCCTCCCTTGCCCGCGCGGACCATGGCCCGGGCGATGAACCCGGGCGTGCTGGAGGTGATGCTGCCGCCGAAGGTGATGTGCTCGCGTGCGCCGAGGCGCTCCATCTCCCGGGCCACCGCCGGCACCGGCGCGATGTCGTGCTGCTCTGCGGAGCTGTCGACGGGGCCGCTGCTGAACAGGTAGACCGGGCGGTGCTTGAGGAGGTGCTCATTGCGTTCGGCGCAGCGCTTGGCCTTGCCGCTCCAATGCCCGGCGTACAGGGCGCCGCCGAGCACCACAGCGTCGTACCCGCGTACGTCGTCCACGTCGTCGGCGGGTACCACGACGGCGTCGAGGCCGTCCTCACGCAGGGTCCTGCCGATCTCGGAAGCGATTCCGGCGGTCGCACCGTGTTTGGTGCCGTAGGCGACCAGGACACGCTTGGAAGTCATGACGACTCTCCGTTGCTCTCTGTTGTGGTGCGCTTCAAGCGCCTTCATGTGGTGTCTTCCTTCACTGTCGTGAGGGAGACGGCTGCTCCGCTTGGGGCCTTCGGGTCCCGGATGAGGCCGTCCGGCCCTCCCCGTACCGGACCGCTTCGGCGGCGGCCACGTGCTGCTTGACTGCGGCGAAGCTGTCCGGGGCGACGGAGATGGAGTCGATGCCGGCCTTGACCAGGAACTCGGTGAAGGCGGGGTCGTCACTGGGGCGCTGGCCGCACAGGCCTACCGGGCGGCCGGCGGACTGGGCGCGCGGGACGAGGGTCTGGATGCTGCGGGTGACGGCCGGGTCGGTCTCGTCGAAGACGTGGGCGAGGGCTTCGGAGTCGCGGTCGACGCCGAGGGTGAGCTGGGTGAGGTCGTTGCTGCCGATGGAGAAGCCGTCGAATCGTTCGGCGAAGTCCTGAGCGAGGATGACGTTGGCGGGGATCTCCGCCATGACGTAGACCTTCAGGCCGTTCTCGCCGCGCCTGAGACCTTCCTCGGCCATGACGTCCAGGACCCGGTCGGCCTCTTCGAGGGTGCGGCAGAAGGGGATCATGATGATGACGTTGGTCAGGCCCATCTCGTCGCGGACCCGGCGCAGGGCCTGGCATTCGAGGGCGAAGCCTTCCCGGTACCCGTCGCTGTAGTAGCGGCTCGCGCCCCGCCAGCCGATCATCGGGTTGGCTTCGACCGGTTCGAACGGCCGACCGCCGAGGAGTCGTGCGTACTCGTTGGTCTTGAAGTCGCTGGTCCGTACGACGACGGGGGCGGGCCAGCGGGAGGCGGCGATCCGGGCGATGCCGTACGCCAAGCGGTCCGTGAAGTAACGGGTGCGGTCGAGGTAGCCCTCGGCGAGTTGATCGACGGCGCAGCGGTCGGCGTGGTCCAGGCGTTCGGGGTGCAGCAGGGCCATGGGGTGGACCTTGACCTGGTGCGCCACGATGAACTCCAACCGGGCCAGGCCGACACCGTCGGCCGGCAGCCGCCACCACCGGAAGGCGGCGGAAGGGTCGGCGAGGTTGAGCATGACGTACGTCCGGGTGGCGGGGATGTCGGCGAGGTCGGTCTCGGTCTCCTCGTACGCGAGCAGCCCGTCGTAGACCTTGCCGCGTCCCCCTTCCGCGCAGGAGACGGTCACCTCCTGTCCGTCGTGCAGGGCCTGCGTCGCCCGGCCGGTGCCGACGACGGCGGGGACGCCGAGTTCGCGGCTGACGATCGCGGCGTGCGAGGTGCGGCCGCCGTGGTCGGTGACGATGGCGGAAGCGCGCTTCATGATCGGCTCCCAGTCAGGGTCGGTGATACCGGTGACGAGCACCCCGCCGGACGGGAAGCGGTCGAGGTCGACGGGCGAGTCCAGGAGGACGACCGGTCCACTGCCGATGGCTTCGCCGACGGCGGTGCCGTCCACGAGGGGTGTACCGGGCGTGGCTGTCAGTCGGCAGCGGCGCAGGGTGGAGGCGGCGCGGCGGGACTGTACGGTCTCGGGCCGGGCCTGCACGATCCACAGGTCTCCGGTGAGGCCGTCCTTGGCCCATTCCAGGTCCATGGGGCAGCCGTAGTGCCTTTCGACGGTCAGTGCCCAGTCGGCGAGGAGCCGGACCTCGGCGTCGGTCAGGACCCGCTGCGAGCGCTCCTCTGCGGTGGTCTCGACGGTCCGGGTCAGTCCGTGCTCCGCATAGACCGCCTTCCGCCGCTTCGCTCCGACGCGTACGTCGATCAGCGGGTCCAGCTCCGGGCCCCTCAGGCTGGGCTTGAAGACGGTGTACTCGTCGGGGTCGACCTGCCCGCTGACGACTGTCTCACCGAGCCCGAACGCCGCGCTGATGACGATGACCTCGGGGAATCCGCTCTCGGGGTCGAGGGTGAAGATCACGCCTGCGCCGGCAAGATCCGAGCGGACCATCTTCTGAATGCCGACCGAGAGGGCGACCTGGAGGTGGTCGAAGCCCATCCGCTCCCGGTAGTCGATGGCGCGGTCGGTGTAGAGGGACGCGTAGCAGCGGTGCACCGACTCCAGCAGCCGGGCGGTCCCGCGCACGTTCAGGAACGTCTCCTGCTGGCCGGCGAAGCTCGCCTCCGGCAGGTCCTCGGCGGTGGCGCTGCTGCGTACGGCGACCTCCGGGTCCTCACGGCCTTCGTCACGCCCCAGCTGCTCGTACGCGGAAACGATCTCGGCCCGCAGTCCTGGGGGCAGCGGCTCGGCGAGGGTCATCGACCGGATCGCGGCCCCGACCTCGTCGAGCGCAGCGCCTTCGCGCAGGCGCGCGATCCGTTCCTCGATCCGCCCGCGCAGTCCGTGTCCGTCCAGCAGCTCTCCGTACGCGTCGGCCGTCGTGGCGAACCCCGGGGGGACGCGCACACCGGCACCGGCCAGGTGGGCGGTCATCTCCCCCAGGGAGGCGTTCTTGCCCCCAACACCGCCGACGTCCTGTCGGCCGAGTTCCGCGAACGGAATGACGTGCCGTGTGCTTGCCATGACGACCTCCGGACTCAGTACGGGAGCGGGCGGCCGGACGGCGTGCGCAGGTCCAGCGGCGCGGGCTTGTGGGGCTGCTTCTGGTGGGGCTGGATCCGGATGCGCTGCATCGTGGCCACCTCTTCTGGAAACGGAGCCTGGATCGGCATCCGGATTCCACGATCACGCCGGGAGGCGACTGTGTCGCAGTGCCGAGTGGGACAGCGGCGAGGGGCCGACCGGTCCGTACCTCGGAGGGGCCGACCTGCCTATGGCAGGCCGGACAGGGGACCGCGGGGCTCATGCCCGACAGGCGCAGGCCGTGCAGGCGGGGGCATGTCCGGGACCACCACGGAGGAGCACCCCGTCGGTGTCGAGGACGGCGGCTCTAGGCGGACTCACGGCCGGATCACCCGGCGCCCGGTGATCCGGATCGCAGTGACCTTCATCCAGTGTGTCCGCGGACCGCCGGCCCAGGGCAGCGAGTACGAGACGGCATCGAGCTTGCCGAGCTCCTCTGCATCGGTGACGCCTTCTGCCTCGCCCACGGCCATGACGCTCCAGCCCAGGCGCGTGACGTCGTCGATATGGTCGACCTCAAAGGCCACTTCCGTCCCGGCAGCCCGCGCGAGCACCGCGTCACCCGAGGTCCTGAAGGCGATGTCGCGGCCTGCCACTACGTAATTGACCGGGAAGATCGCCGGACCGTCCGGGGTGAACACGGCGATCCTGCCGACGCCGTGCGTGGACAGCAACCGCCGGCACTCTCCGTCGGACAGCTCGACCAGCTCGACGTCCAGCGCGGCCGTTCCGCTGCCGGGCGGGTACTCCGTCGTCGCACCGGAGAGTTCCGCAGCGGTCGTCCCCAACGCGTCGGCGAGTCGCAGGAGGGAGCTGACCGCAGGCGCTGCCGCGTGTTCCTCCAGGTAGGCAATGTACGTGCCGTCGGCCCCGCAGCGCTCACCCAGTTGGTCCCGGGTGAGGCCGAGTTCCTCACGGCGCACGGCGATCCGCCGCCCGAGGTCGGTGCGTCCGGCCGGCGCCTCCGCGGCGCCCGGCCCGTGTCGGATCCTGACCATCGTCTTCACGTCCTCTCGAGTTCACGGCCGGGTGGCCGAGACGGTGACGGCATCGTGCGGGGCCCGCCGCCGAGCGCGACCTTGAGGGGCCCGGTGGCGCGGGCGCGGCATGTGCCGTCGATGGTGTGGCTCGGGCCCCGACCGCCGTCCCCGCGGCACCGGCCGTAGTGGCCCGTGCGGAAGAAATGGCAGCGGCCGCATGCCGAGGTGCAGGAGACGAGCACGCGGCCCCCGGGCCGGACAGTCCGGACGTCGCCGCCGGTCTGTCCGCAACCCTGGAAGGCGAGCGCCTCCATGGTGTCCCTTTCTTCCATTCCGCACCGTTTGAGAGCGTCACCGCCAGGCTGAACCGGACTCGACCGGCCGCGCATGGGCCGGTCGGTCCCCTGCCGGGGCCTGTCGGCCCCCTGCCGGCCCCTGCACGCGGTGCGATGGTGAGAACCGGATCCCCTCACCGAAGGGAGGGCCGGTCGTGTCCGAGACAGCACCGCGCCCTGCCGCCGCCCCGCCCAGACCCGCACTCCTGCGGTTGCTCGGTGCGGTACGCACGGTCACCGGCAGCAAGTTCCTCATCGAGAGCGACCACGCCCGCATCCTTGTCGACTGCGGGCTCTTCCAGGGTTTCGCGGACCTGCGCCGTCGCAACTGGGAGAAGCCCGGCTTCGAGGCCGCCGACCTGCGCGCCGTGGTCGTCACCCATGCTCACCTGGACCACTGCGGCTATCTGCCGCGCCTGGTCCGGCACGGCTTCCGCGGCCCGATCCTGAGCACCGCCCCCACCGCCCGGCTCGCCGAGATCGTGCTCCGCGACAGCGCCCGCCTCCAGATGGAGGCCGCCGAGCACGCCAACAGCCACGGCTGGTCCAAGCACCGCCCCGCCAAGCCTCTGTACGACGACGCGGACGTCGAGAACACGCTGAAGTTCTTCGACCCGGTCGAAGTCGGCAGCGAGATCGAGATCATGGCCGGAACGAAGCTGAGGCTGCACCACGGCGGGCACATCCTCGGCTCCGCCTGGGCCCACCTCACACTGGAGGACGGCCACACCCTGGCTGTCAGTGGCGACCTCGGCCGCCCCGGGCACCCCCTGCTGCTGCCCCCGGAGCCGTTCTCCGGTGCCGACCTGCTGCTGATGGAGTCCACCTACGGCGACCGCCGCCACGACCACGAGACGGCACGGCGCGAATTCGCTGCCGTGGTCACCAGAACGCTGTCGCGTGGCGGAACCGTGGTCATCCCGTCGTTCGCGATCGACCGGACCGAGGTCGTCCTGCACGAGCTGGCCGAGCTGCGCCGCGACAGCACGCTGCCCCGGCACGTACCTGTCTACGTCGACAGCCCCATGGCCCTGGCCGCCCTGGACGTCTACCGGGACGCCCTGCGCTCCCGTTCTCCCGAGCTGCGGCCCGAGATCCTGGCCCAGGGCGAGGCGGCGTTCAGCCCGGAGCCCTTCCTGGCCGCCCGTACCGTCCAGGAGTCGATCGACATCAACAGCACCGCCGGGCCGGCAGTCATCGTCTCCTCCGCAGGCATGGCCACCGGCGGTCGTGTCCTGCACCACCTCCGCCGGCTCCTGCCCGACCCCCGCAACTCCGTCGTCATCGTCGGCTTCGCCGCCGCCGGAACGCGGGCGCGTGACCTCGTCGACGGCGCCCGCACCCTGAAGATGTTCGGCGAGTACATCCCCGTACGCGCCGAGGTGGCCGACGTACCCCATTTCTCCGCCCACGCCGACGCCTACCAGATCATCGACTGGTTGCGGGACGCACCCGCCCCGCACACCACCTACCTGGTCCACGGCGAGGAGACCGCCGCCGAGACCCTCCGGGACCGCATCGACCGTGAGCTGGGCTGGACGGCCGTCGTACCCAAGCCCGGGGAGGCCGTCCTGGTCCGCTGACCCGGGCCGAATGGGCCTGCGGTATGCACCGCGAAGCCCTCCCGCACTCCAAGGACTGGCGCGAGCCTGAAAGGGAAGGGCTGGAGGCACACCATGAACACTCTCCTGGGCGAGATGGAACCCGAAGCGCGTAAGGCCCTGCTCGCCCACGCCCACCGCGTGGACATCCCCGCCGGAACCCGCATCTTCAGGGAGCGACAGCGGGCCGACCGCTTCTGGTTCATCGAGAACGGCACCGTCGACCTTGACCTGCACGTCCCCGGGCACAAGGCCGCCGTCATCGACACCCTCGGTTCGGGAGAGCTCCTCGGCTGGTCCTGGATGGTCCCGCCCTACGCCTGGCACCTGGGCGCCGTCACCACCCACCCTGTCCGCGCACTCGAATTCGACGCGGTGGCCGTGCGGAGGCTCTGCGACGAGAACCCCGCCGTGGGCCGTTGCATATCCACGGCTGTTGCCGCAGTCATCGCCCGTCGGCTCGACTCGGCCCGCACCCGGATCCTCGACCTGTTCGCACCGCACCACAGCGACATGCCGCTCGCCTACGCCCGCTGAGGACCAGCCATGACCTCCACCCCGTACACCGTCAACGACGTCATGACGAAGACCGTCGTCACCGTCACCGCCGCCGCCGAGTTCAAGGAGATCGCCACCGCGATGGAGCGCTGGAAAGTCACCGCGGTCCCGGTCATCGAAGGCGAAGGGCATGTGGTCGGCGTAGTCTCCGAGGCCGACCTCCTCACCAAGGAGGAGTTCCACGAGCACGGACCGAGCCTCATCGAGCAGATGCGTCGTCTCGGCGACACCGCGAAGGCCGGATCGGTTCGCGCCGAGCAGCTCATGACGAGCCCAGCCGTCACCATCCGCCCCGACGCCACCCTCCCCCGAGCCGCCCGTGTGATGGCCGACCGCCGCATCAAGCGCCTCCCGGTCGTGGATGCCGACGGCACTCTCCTCGGCATCGTCAGCCGCGCCGACCTCCTGAAGGTCTTCCTCCGGTCCGACGACGACCTCGCTGCCGAAGTCCGCCACGAGGTCGTCGAGCGCCTGTTCCCGCTCTCGCACCGCGACATCACGGTCGACGTGACACACGGCATCGTCACCTTGAGGGGAGAGACCCGCGACCCCCACCTCATCCCCGTGGCCACTCGCCTCGCCCGGTCTGTCGAAGGCGTGATCGGTGTGCACTCCCGACTCGCAGGCCCCGCATCCCCCTGACCGCTGTCCCCGCGCTACGGGGCCAGGTCCCGCTTCATCAGCAACGCGTGGCCCAGGATGAGCCCCACTGTTCCGACCCCGACCAGAACTCCCAGCTGCGGCCACAGCACGTGGCCCTGCGCCAGCGCGTCACCCGGT
This sequence comes from Streptomyces sp. NPDC097617, assembly GCF_044761485.1. Classification (NCBI taxonomy): domain Bacteria; kingdom Bacillati; phylum Actinomycetota; class Actinomycetes; order Kitasatosporales; family Streptomycetaceae; genus Streptomyces; species Streptomyces sp. NPDC097617. The sequence goes on along the minus strand of NZ_JBIWCL010000041.1, from coordinate 4,921 downwards.
GTGTAGTAGTGGAAGGGACTGATGAACCGCAGGGGCGCCGCCTTGGACCAGGCCAGCGCGACGAAGTTCAGTGCGAAGCCGACCGCCCCGATCGCGATCGTCGCACCGATCACCTGGGCGCGCCGGCTCCCCCATGCGGACACGGCCAGAGCCGGTCCGGCCAGGCACAGCGCGAAGCCGCAACCCATCAGCCCCGCCGCGAAGACACCGCTGAGCGGCACGTCCCGGTGGATGTCCGGCGACAGCCAGACGCCGGCCGCCACCGTCAGCGTCGCCGCGGCGTTCAGAGCGAGCGCGGCGATCACCACGGCAGCCGTCCGTTCGGTGAGCAGCCGGTTGCGGCTCACGGGGCGTACCATGATCAGCTCGATCGTCCCGGATTCCACGTCGGCCGCCACCGCGGCTGCGGCCAGGGCGCCGATCGCGGTCAGCTGCATGGCGATCCAGAACGGATGCACGAGTCCGGCCCCGAGCAGCCCCGGATAGCTCGCGATCGAGACATCTCCGCCCGACCCGCTGAACGCCCGGTACGCCGACGGCGGGCCCTTCCCGCCCGCCGAGAACAGCTGCCCCGGCGCGATCGTGTTCGCCACCACCACGATCAGCGCCTCGAAGACGACCATCCCCACCACCAGGGCCACCAGCATCCGCCGACGCCGGTGCAGTGCCAGCCACAGCAGGGGCCATCGCGTCTTCACGGCGCCGCCGCCTCCGCCTTGCCGTTGCGGTACAGATCCAGGAACGCCTCGTCCAGACCCGCCTCCTCCACGATGACGTCAGCCACTCCGAGGCCCAGCAGTTCACGCAGTGCTCCCACCACCTCGCTCGGGGGTACGAGGAGCTCCACCCGGTCGCCTTCCCAGCGGGGCACCCACTGCTCTGCGCGCCCCAAAGGGCGTGTCCCCTTCCCGTCACCGAAGGTCAGGCGGATCCGCCGCGCACGCGCCTCCCGGAGGGCGGCCACGCTCTCCACCGTCACCAGGCGCCCGTCCCGGACGATCGCCACGCGTCCACAGGCCCGCTGCACCTCCGGTAGCACATGGCTGGACAACAGCACGGTGCGACCATCGGCCGCTGCCTGCTGCATCAGCTCGAAGAACGTCTCCTTTACCAGAGGGTCCAGGCCCTCGGTCGGCTCGTCCAGCACCAGCAGCCTGGGATCGTGTTGCAGCGCCTGCACCAGGCCCAGCTTCTGCTTCATGCCGCGCGAGTACCCGCCCACCGTGCGCCGCAGGACCGCAGGCGTCAATCCCAGCCGCTCGCACAGCTCGGCTCGCCGTGTGCAGGGCCGGCCCTGGAGGGAACACAGCAGGTCGAGAGTCTGTGCCCCGGTGAGCTCCGGGTACAGCCGCAGTTCACCCGGGAGATAGCCGAGTTCCCGAGCCACCCGGCGGTGATCGGCGAGCGGGTCCATCCCCAGCACCCTCATGTGCCCGGCCGTCGGGCGCAGCAAGCCGGTCAGGCACCTGAGTGTGGTGGTCTTGCCCGCCCCGTTCGGCCCGAGGAAGCCGAACACCTCGCCCGGACGGATGCCGAGTGTGAGTTCCTCCACCCCGACCACTGACCCGTACCGCTTGGTCAGTCCTCTGAGCTCGATCGCGTACATGGCGCCCACCCCACCAGTCTGTGCCCTGGCCCGGACCGACGCGCAGTGAGCCGAGTGCAGCCCCCAGAGCGCCGGCGAAAATACCCCCGGGGGTACTAGTGCTACGCTCGAGGTATACCCCCGGGGGTAATTCCCATGAGAAGGAGTGACAGCGTGTTCTTCATCGACACCCTTGAACTGGAAGGGCTCGGCAACCGCAGCTACCTGGCAGGCGGTGCCCACACGGCCGTGGCAGTGGATCCGCCGCGCGACGTCGACCAGGTACTCGCCGTGGCGGCACGGCGCGGGGTGCAGATCTCCCACGTCGTGGAGACGCACGTCCACAACGACTACGTCACCGGCGGCCTCGACCTGGCCCGCCTCACCGGCGCGGTCTACCACGTGCCCGCCGCGGCCCGGGTGTCGTTCGCCCACACCCCCGTCAATGACGGCGACACCTTCGCCGTGGACGACGGAATCACGCTGCGGGCATTGGCCACCCCCGGCCACACCCCCCACCACACCTCCTACGTGCTGGAGGAACAGGGTGAGGCCGTCGCCGTCTTCACCGGGGGTTCCCTGCTGATCGGTACGGTGGGACGGCCTGACCTGGTGGAGCCGCGACTGACCGAGGAGCTGGCCCGTGCCCAGCACGCCTCCGCGCACCGGCTGGCCGCCGAACTCCCGGACGACACCGAGGTCCTGCCCACCCACGGGTTCGGAAGCTTCTGCTCATCCGCGCAGGCCGACGGGGACGCCACCACCATCGGCAAGGAGAAGGCCGGAAACGACGCCCTCGTCCAAGGCGTCGACGCCTTCGTCGCCGGCCTGCTGGCCGGGCTCGACGACGTGCCCGCTTACTACGCCCACATGGGCCCGGCCAACGCCGCGGGTCCGGCTCCGCTCGACCTCACCCCACCTCCCGTGGCGGACGCCGCCGACATCGCCGCCCGCCTGGCCGCCGGGGAGTGGGTGATCGACCTGCGCAACCGCATCGCATTCGCCCAGGGGCACGTAGCGGGATCGTTCAACTTCGAGGCCGACGGGAAGATCGCGGCTTACCTCGCGTGGTTGATCCCCTGGGGCAAGCCCGTCACGCTGCTCGCGGAATCCCCCGAGCAGCTGGCGAAGGCCCAGCGGGAACTCACCCGGGTCGGGATCGACCGCCCGGCCGCCGCCGCCACCGGAGAACCTGCCAAGTGGATCTCCGCGAACGACGAACTGCGGGACTTCCCACGAGCCACGTTCGCCGACCTCGCCGCCCTGGACCCGTACGAGCACCGAATCCTGCTGGACGTACGGCGGGACTCCGAACGCGCGGCGGGCTGGATCGAAGGCTCGGTGCACATCCCGATCCACCAGCTGCACCGACGCCAGGACGAGGTACCGGCCGGAGTGGTGTGGGTGCACTGCGCGGGCGGCATGCGCGCGGGGATCGCGGCCTCCCTGCTCGACGCCGCGGGACGCCACGTCGTGGCCGTCGACGACTCCTTCGACGCAGCCCGCAGCGCGGGCCTCCCGATGGTCACCGGACCCCGTTCCGACGACTGACGGCTCGCCCTCCCCGTTCCCGACGAGAGAAGGACCCGATGATGTTCCCCTACCGGCGCGGCCCCGCCCGCGTGACTCCAGCCGATGCCCATCAGCGCACCCGTGACAAGGGCGTCGTCCTGCTCGACGTACGCGAGCGGGCGGAATGGACGGCCGGCCACGCACCCGGCGCCGTGCACGCCCCACTTTCCGCCCTGCTGACAGGCGCTGGCCTGCCTCGGGACGCCGAAGGACGGCCGCTGATGGTGATCTGCCGCTCCGGGCACCGCTCCCGGCAGGCCGTGAGACTCCTGACCCAACGGGGATCCGAGGCCGTCGACGTCACGGGCGGCATGAACGCCTGGGCCGCAGCGGGACTTCCGGTCGTCGACGGCCACGGAAACCGCGGCTCGATAGCGTGAGCACGCTCGTCCTCGCCCTGATCGCAGGAGCCGTCGTCGGCCTGGCACTCGGCGCCTTGGGGGGCGGTGGCAGCGTACTCGCGGTCCCGGCACTGATCTACCTGCTCGGCTTCACCCCGGCCGCCGCCACCACCGCATCGCTGATCATCGTCACCGCCACGTCCGCCACCGCCCTCTACACCCACGCCACCGCCGGCAACGTCCACTGGAGAACCGGCGCCCTCTTCGCAGCCGCCGGCATCCCTCCCGCCATGGCGGCAGCCGCCCTCGCCGCACGACTCCCCGGACAGCTGCTCACCGCCGCGTTCGCAGCCGTCGCGGGTTTCGCGGCCCTGCGCATGCTCAAGTCCCCCGCACCCGAGAACGAGGTCCGCCCGGTCCACGCGGTACGGGCCGCCGGAGCCGGCGCGGGCCTGGGGGCGGTCACCGGATTCCTGGGCGTCGGCGGCGGATTCCTCGCCGTCCCCGCCCTGGTAGGAGTGCTGGGTCTGAGGATGCGGGCGGCCATCGGGACCAGCCTGCTCGTCATCACCGTCAACTCGCTCGCCGCGCTCACCGTCCGTACCGGCGGGGCCGGGCCTCTGGACTGGGCAGTCGTCGCACCCTTCACCGGGGCGGCGATCCTCGCCGCCTGGGACGGAAAGCGCCTGTCCGCCGTGATCAAGGGCCCTGCCCTGCAACGCACCTTCGCTGTCGTGCTGCTGTCGGTCGCGGCCTTCATGCTCACGGACGCGATCCACTGAAAGCGGTTCCGCCCCCACGGCCCCACCCCCAGCTCGCCCGGTAACTTCACCCGCCCCCCACCCAGTAGGAGACAGCCCGCCATGACCACCCCCCACGCACTCAGCTCCGCACAGGCCCTCACCCGCCTGCACCAGCTCACCGTCCTCGACGTCCGCACTCCCGGCGAATACGCCACAGGTCACCTGCCCGGCGCCCTGAACATCCCCCTCGATCAGATCTCACGTGCCCTCCCCGCCATCCACCACGCCGCCGACCGTGGCGACATCCTGGTGGTCTGCGCCTCCGGAGCCCGCTCCGACAGTGCCCGCAAGACGCTCGCAGAGCACGGCATCGACACCACCACCCTCGCCGGGGGCACCGGCGCCTGGGCCGCCGCAGGACATGACCTCCACCGCCCCGAGCAAGGCTCGCGCACTACGTGGGGCATGGAACGCCAGGTCCGCCTGACCGCCGGCGCTCTCGTCCTGGCAGGCCTCGGGCTCGGCCTGCTCCACCCCGCCTTCCAGCTCGTCGCCGCCGCCGTCGCAGGCGGACTGGTCCTCTCCGTGTCAATCCCCTCGAAGTGTGGAGTCCTTCCTATGCGGCCAGCCCCACAGTGAGGCCGGTCCAGTACTCGCGTTCGTAGTCGATCGGACTCTTG
>NZ_JBIWCL010000040.1:0-48270 GCF_044761485.1 Streptomyces sp. NPDC097617 | reverse complement strand
CAACGCCTCGAAGAACCTCGCCTTCAACACCTCAAAATCCACGATCCCCGCAACTCCCTGAATCCAGGGTGTTGCGGGGATCGTTAGAACCCGCCCAGCGGGCGCGGGAAGGGGCCAAACGATTGCACGAATACGGGAGGGTATCGGTTCAGGCGTGCTGGCCGACGCTGTCGAAGACCCGGCAGTCGAAGAAGTCCTCGCCCTCGGACAGCAGATACGCCTGCGCCTCGCCCACGTGGAAGTACATCCCGTGCAGCTCCAGGGTGCCCTCGGCGAGTCGTCGGGCCACCGATTCGTGGGCCCGCAGGTGCTCCAGCTGCTGGACCACATTGGTCAGGCACAGCTGCTCCACGGCGTCCGCCGGGAGCCGGCCCGAGATCCGGGCCCAGGCACGGTGGCGGCTGGCCATCCGCTCCAGACTCGGCAGCCCGTGCTTCAGCCAGCGGCGCAGCGGGGTCATCGGGGCGCCGGGCGCGGAACTGAGCAGGGCCTGCATGGCCCCGCAGCCCGAGTGCCCGCACACGGTGATGCTGTCCACCTTCAGTACGTCCACGGCGTACTCGATGGCCGCGGCGACGGAGTCGTCAGTGGACTCCGCGCCGGGCAGCGGCACGAGATTGCCGACATTGCGGACCGTGAACAGGTCGCCGGGACCGCTGGCCGTGATCATGCTGGTCACCAGGCGGGAGTCCGCGCAGGTGAGGAAGAGCTGCGAGGGGCGCTGCCCCTCGCGGGCCAGCCGGGCCAGCTCGTCCCGCACGTGCGGTGCGGTGTCGCGCTGGAAGGCGCTGATCCCGCTCGCCAGTTGGCCCGCGCCGCGCCGCCGGGGCGCGGGAGAGGCGGCCTGCTCCGCGGCGGCCTCGGCCTCCGCCTCGGTGGCCACCGCGGCCGCCTTGGCCGCGGCCGAGGCCGTGACCGTACGGGCGCCCGAGGGGCGGTGGTCGCAGTGGTTCTGCCATGGCGTCCAGGGCCGGCAGCACTGGTGCACCCCGCGCTGCGGCGCGCGGCGGGACCGGTCGGCATGGTGGTTCCCGACGGCCGGACCGCCCGCGTCGGCCCCGTCGGCCTTGCCGGCTCCGTCGAACACGTCGAACACGTCGGACCCGTCGGCGGAAGTGGTGCCGGGCAGCCGCGCCGAGGATCCGGCCCGGCCGGTCACTTCCAGCGAACCCCCGTGCGCCAGGTGGGAGTCCTGCCAGTCGTGCAGCGTCTCGTAGGCCGCGTGGTCCATGAACGAGCCGTCCAGCTCGATCACCGCGTGCCCTTCGTGCGGAATCTGGTTCAGCACCCGGCTCAGCCGGGGTACGGCGAGGAAGGTCAACTGCCCGCGCGCCCGAACCCGGTGGACCCCGTCGTTCTGCTGCTCCACGGTGATCCGGGTGCGGGCGAGGCGGTGCAGGGCCAGTGCGACGGCCACCGCGATACCGATGGCCACACCCTCCAGGACCCCGCCGAGGACCACGGCCACGATGGTCGTGCCGTAGACCAGGATCTCCCGGTGCCGGGTGACGCTGCGCAGGTGCGTGATGCTGACCATCTGTACGCCGACCGCCATCACCAGGGCGGCCAGTGCGGCGAGCGGGATCAGGTCGAGGACCGGGACCAGCAGCCCTGCCGCGAGCAGCACCCAGAAGCCGTGCAGCATGGCTGATTTCCGGCTGACCGCACCGGACTTGACGTTCGCCACGCTGCGGACGGCCACGCCGGTGACGGGCAGTCCGCCCAGCGCTCCGGAGACGATGTTCGCCGCGCCCTGGCCCCGCAGCTCCCGGTTGAGGTCGGCGCGCGGCGGGCGGTAGCCCGTACGCCGCTCGGAGGCGATCAGCTTGTCGGTCGCGACGGCGGAGAGCAGCGACTCCACGCTGCCGACGAGGGTGATGGTCAGGACGGCGGCGATGAGGCCGAGTACCGGGCCCTCGGGCAGTTCCGGCAGGGCATGGCTGCGCCAGGACGGTAGGTCCACCCGGGGCAGGCTGAGCCCGGCCAGCGTGGCGACGGTGGTGGCCGTGGCCACGGCGGCGAGCGCCGCGGGCACCTTGCGCAGGCCGCGGCCCACCCGCCCGGGGAGCCGGGGCCAGCCGAGCAGGACGATCAGGGTCAGCACGCTGATGCCGAGTGCGACGGGGTGCAGGTCGGCCAACTGGCCGGGCAGCCCAAGGACGTTGGCCACGGCGTTGCTCTGGGGTGTGCCGCCGAGCACGATGTGCAGCTGAGCCAGCGCGATGGTCACGCCGATGCCCGCGAGCATGCCGTGCACGATGGCCGGGCTGACCATGAGCGCCGACCGCGCGGTGCGCAGTGCGGCGAGGCCGAGCTGGCACAGGCCGGCGAGCACCGTGATGGCGCAGGTGGTGCGCCAGCCGTAGTGCTGGATCAACTCCGCGGTGACCACGGTGAGTCCGGCGGCCGGCCCGCTCACTTGGAGCGGAGCGCCACCGAGCCGCCCGGCGACGATCCCGCCGACCGCCGCGGCCACCAGCCCGGCCTGGAGCGGGGCGCCGGTGGCCAGGGCGATGCCGAGCGAGAGCGGCAGGGCGATCAGGAAGACGGCGATGGAGGCGGAGAGGTCCGCCGGGAGGTCCTTGTGGATCTCCTTGGTCGTACGGGTGGGGGAGGTGACTGTCATGGGTTCCCGTCTCCTCGGGGGAGGGGTGAAGCGGCGGGAGTCTCAACACTCGGTAAATGGATGGTAATGGAGAGTAAAGGCAATCGGTGAATAATACGGGCAAATGGCCGACAAATTAGCACTCAAGAGTGATTAAGCATTTTGTCCGGCTTGTCATACCTTCCTTAAAGCGGACCGCATGGGACGTTGCGGCGCGGAAGTCCTGCGATGGAACTGCGAGGGAGAGGTGGGGCGGATGATCGCCGCCACGAAGAAGATCGCCGGCGGCCTGGTCGCCACGGCGCTGGTCCTGGGCGTCGCCGGGTGCAGCGCCTCGGAAACCGCCAAGTCCCCGGCTCCCGGGGCCCCGAACGCGCTGAAGGGGCCCGCCGCCCCGGAGGCGCCCGGCAGCGTGAACCGCCCCATCGGGGACGGCTCGACCGCGTACACCGGCATGCAACCGAACGTGCAGAAGCCGCAGAAGCTGAAGCCCGGCGAGAAGCCGCCGCAGTTCGTGGTGTTCTCGTGGGACGGGGCCGGCGAGGACAGCCAGAAGCTCTTCTCGCACTTTCGCGAGGTCGGCAAGAAGTACAACGCCCGCATGACGTACTTCCTCAGCGGCGTCTACATGCTCCCGGAGGAGAAGAGCTCGCTCTACACGGCGCCGCAGCACTCGCCCGGCCGCTCCGACATCGGCTTCGGCGACCTCCAGGGCATCAAGGACACCGCCACCCAGGTCCGTGCGGCCTGGCTGGAGGGCAATGAGATCGGCACCCACTTCAACGGGCATTTCTGCGGCCCCGACGGCGGTGTCGGCACCTGGTCCGTGGACGAGTGGAAGAGCGAGATCAACCAGGCGAAGTCCTTCGTCAAGAACTGGAAGACCAACTCCAGCCTGAAGGACATGCAGGCGCTGCCCTTCGACTACGACAAGGAACTCATCGGAGCCCGCACCCCCTGCCTCGAAGGCCAGAAGAACTTCATGCTGGCGGCGAAGGACATGGGCTTCCGCTACGACTCCAGCGGCATCAGCAAGCAGATCTGGCCCAAGAAGGCGGACGGTCTCTGGGACATCCCGCTCCAGCTGGTGCCCATGCCGGGGCGTGCCTTCGACACGCTGAGCATGGACTACAACTACATGGTCAACCAGTCCGGGACGACCTCCCAGGGCGACCCCTCGCAGCACGCGTACTGGGGCGAGCAGATGCGCGACGGCCTGAACCAGGCCTTCGACCGCGTGTACGAGGGCAACCGCGCGCCGCTGATCATCGGCAATCACTTCGAGTCCTGGAACGGCGGCACCTACATGCGCGCCGTCGAGGACTCCATCAAGACCATGTGCACCCAGAAGGAGGTCCGCTGCGTCCCGTTCCGCGAACTGGTGGACTGGCTGGACGCGCAGGACCCGAAGGCCCTGGAGTGGATGCGCACCCTCGACGTCGGTGAGACGCCGAAGGACGGCTGGTCGAAGTTCCTGACCGCGGGGCCGCCGGCGGCGCCGGCCGCCCCCACAGGCGTCAAGCCGGCTGCGGAGCCGGCACAGGAGAGTGCGGACGAGGGCTGACGAGCGCCTCGGCCCCTTCGCGCAGGACGAAATCGGGGTCGACCTGGTCCGCCAGGTCGACCCCGGTCTTGGTGTTGCCCCAGCTCTCCGCGTTCTTGAGGTGGAAGCTCACCATCTGCTCGGTGTAGCGGGCCCAGTCGCGGTGCGCGTACGAGTCGTCGGCCGCGTCCTGGAGCTCCTGGAGGGCGAACCGGTTGGACGCCTCCAGCAGCTCGAAGGGGGCCGGGCGCCCCTTCTCCATCGCCCGCACCCAGTCGGAGTGCCCCACGGTGACCAGCAGGTCCTCGCCCAGCTCGTCCTGGAGGAATTCGATGTCCTCGGGCCCCTGCACCTTGTTGCCGATGACCTTGAGCGTGACCCCGAAGTCCCGCGCGTACTCCTTGTACTGGCGGTAGACGGAGACGCCCTTGCGGGTCGGTTCGGCGACCAGGAAGGTCACGTCGAAGCGGGTGAACATGCCCGAGGCGAAAGAGTCCGAGCCGGCCGTCATATCGACCACCACGTACTCGTCCGGGCCGTCGACCAGGTGGTTGAGGCAGAGCTCGACCGCTCCGACCTTGGAGTGGTAGCAGGCCACACCCAGGTCGGCCTCGGTGAACGGGCCGGTGGCCATCAGGCGTACCGGCTCCCCGTCGAGCACGAGGGTGCGCGCGCAGGCCTCGTAGACCGGGTTGTCCTCGGTGACCCGCAGCAGCCGCGAGCCGCGGCCGGGTGGGGTCGTCTTGATCATCGTCTCGGCCGACGCGATGCGCGGATTGGAACCCCGCAGGTACTCCTTGATCAGGGGAAGCTGCGCGCCCAGGGCGGGCAGCTCGGCGGCCTCGTCCTCGGTGAGTCCGAGCGCGGCGCCCAGGTGCTGGTTGATGTCGGCGTCCACCGCGACGACAGGGGCTTCATTGGCTGCGAGGTGGCGGATGAAGAGGGAGGACAAGGTCGTCTTGCCGCTGCCGCCCTTTCCCACGAAAGCGATCTTCATGTTCACCAAGCGTAGTGGGTTGGTAGCAGGGTGTTGTCAAGGTGAGTGAAGAAGACCACCCCAAGGAGGGGTCGGTGCTATGGGTGAGCAGTGCGTAGGCTCCCTACTTATGAGTAGCGCTTCTGACCCGTTGGCCCCTTTGGCCGGTCTCCCGGGTGTCGCCGAGTCCGTGGATTCCGTACGCAAGGCCGTGGACCGGGTCTACGGGCACCGCGTGATGCGCCGTCGCAGCGGCGAGATCACCTCGGAGGCCGCCCTGCGCGGCGCCCGCGGGAGCGCGGCGCTCTCCGGCGCGGACTGGGCACTGGAGGAGGTGCGCCGCCGGACCGACTTCGGATCGGAGCCGGAGGCGCTCGCGGTGGGTGCGGCGCTGCGGCTCACGGCGGAGGCCGGACAACTGCTCAGCATCTGGCGCCAGTCGCCGCTGCGGGTCCTGGCGCGGCTGCACCTGGTGGCGTGCGGGTCGACGGCGGAGGGCGATGTGGTGGGCCGCCCCCGGCTGGCGGGCGAGCCGGTGGTGGAGCCCCTGGTGGAGCTGCCGCTGCCGAGTGCCGAGGAGGTCGCGGGCCGGCTGGACGGGCTCTCCCGGCTGATCATCGCGGGCGGCTCGGCCCCGGCCCTGATCACGGCGGCGGTGGTGCACGGCGAGCTGCTGGCCCTGCGCCCGTTCGCCTCGTACAACGGACTGGTCGCGCGGGCCGCCGAGCGGATCGTGTTGATCAACAGCGGTCTGGACCCGAAGGCGATCTGCCCGGCGGAGGTCGGCCACGCCGAGCAGGGCCGCGAGGCCTATCTCGCCGCCTTCGAGGGCTACGTCTCCGGGACCGCGGAGGGGATGGCCGCCTGGATCGCACACTGCGGCCGGGCGATCGGACTGGGTGCCCGCGAGTCGACGGCGGTCTGCGAGGCCCGGCAGCGCGGCGCGGCCTGAGCGGCCTGGTCGGCCCGGGTGGTCTGGTCGGCCCGGGTGGTCTGTCAGGGCCGCTGCCAGGGGTTTCGGGCCCCGGACATGGGTTGCGGCGACACCGTCTTGCTTTGGTGTCGCCGCTGGCACTTACGCCCAGTTACCAAGCGTCCTCGATATATGCCCATCAGGCCGGGGTCTTTGCCCGTTACCTGGTGCAGCTGGCCCGTAATCGACGGGTCGACGTCGCGTGGGTGCTCGGCGCTCATGCTTCGGTCCGTGGGCCTTACTGCGTTTTAAAGATGATCCTCTCGGATGTTCTTTGGTCTCGCGGGCCGTTGCTTTATTTGTACTCCGCTTCGGAGCCATGCGAAACCCCTGGCTCCAGTTTTTACTTTTCGGGACGACCGAGGGCGAATCGGACGGCCTTTATCCGTGCAGGTCAGGACAATCAGACCGAGCGTGTGGCGGCCAGCGCATGGGCGCGGCGCCGGCTCGCGTACCAGACCAGCCCCGCCGTGGCGGCTGCCGCGCCCACGGCCGCAGCGGCAACCAGGGCGGGCCGGGTCGGCATGGACAGCCCGGGGAGGCGCTGCTTGAGCCGCACGGGCCGGCTGAAGACGAGGACCGGCCACTCGCGCGCCACGGCTTCGCGGCGCAGTGCCCGGTCGGGGTTGACGGCGTGCGGGTGTCCGACCGCTTCGAGCATGGGGATGTCGGTCGCCGAGTCGCTGTAGGCGTAGCACCGGGTGAGGTCGTACCCCTCGGACTCGGCGAGTTCGCGTACGGCTTCCGCCTTGGTGGGTCCGTAGGCGTAGTACTCGATCTCACCGGTGAAGCAACCGTCCTCACCCACGACCATGCGGGTGGCGACGACCCGGTCCGCGCCGAGCATCTCGCCGATGGGCTCGACGACCTCTGCGCCGGAGGTGGACACGATCACCACGTCGCGGCCCGCGGTGTGGTGGGCCTCGATCAGGGAGGCGGCCTCGTCGTAGATGATCGGGTCGATGAGGTCGTGCAGGGTCTCCGCGACGATCTCCCGCACCTGCTGCACGTTCCACCCCTTGCACAGGGCGGACAGGTACTCCCGCATCCGTTCCATCTGATCGTGGTCGGCGCCGCCGGCCAGGAAGATGAACTGCGTGTACGCGGTGCGCAACACGGCTCGCCGGTTGATCAGGCCGCCTTGGTAGAAGGACTTGCTGAACGTCAAGGTGCTCGACTTCGCAATGACCGTCTTGTCCAGGTCGAAGAAGGCTGCGGTGCGAGGCGAGGAGTGCGGCAAGGGCTGATTTTCCACGCCCCGAGCATATGCGCCCACCATTCGGCGTAAGGTGTGGCGCGTGGGTTTGCCTGAGAAGGCTCTCGGGTACACCATGGAAGTCACGGATCGTTCGCGACCGTGCTAACCCGGTCTGGCTCCTCCCCCCCCGAGTCGGACCGTGGGGACGACCCCCGCTCTCCCCCCCGGCGGGGGTCGTCGCATGTCCGGACGCGGTTCGCGTCCCTGCCTTCGGCCCCAAGTGACCATCTCCCGGCCCTTCTTTTTGTGTGGGGCCGACGCGGCGAAGGCCCCCACCACGTCAGACTTGTGACGCTGCGTAGTGGTTCCGCGGCGCTCCGGAACTCACCTGTGAGGGTGACCGGGTTATTCACAATCGATGGGTTGTCCACAGTTATCGAGCAAGATCCACTTGTTTTTCCTGATCCCTGCACCGTGATTCCAGCCGCGAAGTCCGTGGCGGAAGCATTTGCAGTGAGAAGGGGGCGGAGATCGTGGCTCGATCGAAGTCGTGTGAAACGCCGGAGTCCGTGGTCGGCGGAAGGGGAACGACGGTCGGGGCGGGCATCAACCCCGGTTCTGTGGCCGGATCCGCGCCCGGATCGGCACCCGGTGGCGGGCGGCCGCTGATCATCACCGAGGACCCGCTGCTGCTCGACGATCTGCTGAGGCTGTGCGCCGCGGCCGGAGCCGAACCGCATGTGCACCACGCGCTTCCCGAACAGACCGGGGCGGACGGCGTGGACGGGGCGGCGGCGGACGGAGCCGCGGGGAGCGCGGGGTGGGACACCGCGCCGCTCGTGCTGGTCGGCGATGACGCCGCCCGGCGGGTGCGCGGAGCGCCGCGCAGGGCCGGGGTGTTCCTCGTCGGCCGGGAGCTGGACGATCCCCGGGTGTGGCAGCGGGCGGTGGAGATCGGCGCCGAGGAGGTGCTGCGGCTCCCGGACGCCGAGAGCCTGCTCGTCGACCGCATCGCCGATGTCGTGGAGGGAGCCGGCCGGCCCGCCCTCGCCGTGGGGGTGATCGGTGGCAGCGGCGGCGCCGGAGCCTCCACCCTCGCCTGCGCGCTCGCCGTGCGGGCCGCCCGCGCCGGGGAGCGGACCATCCTCATCGACGGAGACCCTCTGGGAGGGGGCATGGACGTCCTGCTCGGCGGCGAGAGCGCCGAAGGGCTGCGCTGGCCCGACTTCGCGGCCTCGCGCGGCCGGGTCGGCGCCGGAGCGCTGGAGGAGTCCCTGCCCGAGCTGCACGCCCTGCGGGTGCTCAGCTGGGACCGCGGGGACCGGGTGGTGGTGCCGCCCGCCGCGATCCGGTCCGTGGTCGCCGCCGCGCGCCGCCGGGGAGGGGTGGTGGTGGTCGACCTCCCGCGGCGGGTCGACGAAGCCGTGGCCGAGGTGCTGGCCCAGCTCGACCTGGTGTTGATGGTGGTCCCGGGCGAATTGCGGTCGGTGGCCGCCGCGGGCCGGGTCGCGGCCGGGGTGCGAATGGTGGCCCGGGACGTGCGTGTCGTCGTACGGGGTCGCTGCCCGGGCGGACTCGATCCGGAGACGGTGGCCGGGCTGTTGGGCGCGCCGCTGGCCGGGGAGGTGCCGGTCGAGGTGGGACTTCCGGGGCGGGTGGCCGAGGGGGAAGCGCCGGGGTCGCAGGGGCGCAGCGCACTGGCCCGCTTCTGCGACGGCTTCTGGCAGCGGGCCCTCGGCTCCACCCAGGGGGTGCCGGCATGAGCGCCGTACTCCTGGACGCGGTGCGCCGGCGCCTCGCCGAGAGCGGGGCGGAACCGACCCCGGCGCGGGTGGCGGCTGCTCTGCGGGCGCAGGGCAGGCTGCTCGGGGACGCCGAAGTGCTGGGGGTGGCCGCCGAGTTACGGTCCGAGCTGGTCGGCGCGGGCCCGCTGGAGGCGTTGCTCGCCGATCCCGGGGTCACCGACGTGCTGGTGGCGGCCCCCGACCGGGTGTGGGTGGACCGGGGCGGCGGGCTGGAACTGACCGGGGTGACCTTCGTGGACGCCGAGGCCGTGCGCAGGCTCGCCCAGCGGCTGGCTGCCGTGGCCGGGCGGCGCCTCGACGACGCACGGCCCTGGGTGGACGCCCGGATGCCCGACGGGACCAGGCTGCACGCCGTGCTGCCGCCGGTCTCCGTCGGGTCGGCCTGCCTCTCGCTGCGCGTGGTGCGTCCGAGGGCCTTCACGCTGGAGGAGCTCGTCGCCGCGGGAACCCTGCCACCGGGCGGCCACCGGTTGCTGCGGGACATGGTCGAGGCCCGGTTGTCGTTCCTCATCTCCGGCGGGACGGGCACGGGCAAGACGACCCTTCTCAGTGCCTTGTTGGGACTGGTCGGACCCGGCGAGCGGATCGTCCTGGCCGAGGACTCGGCCGAGCTGCGCCCCGACCATCCGCATGTGGTGCGGCTGGAGACCCGTCCGGCCAATCAGGAGGGGGCGGGTCTGGTCACCCTGGCGGACCTGGTCCGTCAGGCGCTGCGGATGCGGCCCGACCGGTTGGTGGTGGGCGAGGTGCGGGGCGCCGAGGTGGCGGACCTGCTCGCCGCCCTGAACACCGGGCACGAGGGTGGCTGTGGGACGGTCCACGCCAATGCCGCGGCCCATGTCCCGGCGCGGCTGGAGGCCCTCGGGACGGCCGCGGGGCTCGACCGGGCCGCTCTGCACAGCCAGTTGGCCGCGGCCTTGACCCTGGTGCTCCACCTGGTCCGTGACCGGGAGGGGCGGCGCCGGCTGGCCGAGCTGCACGTGCTGGAGCGGGACGCCGCCGGGCTGGTGGTCACCGTACCGGCGCTGCGCTGGTCCGCGCGGGGCTTCGCACGGGAGCGAGGCTGGGAACGGCTTCGCCCGCTGCTGCGAGGTGCCCGATGAACGCGGGGGCGGGGCTGTCGGTGCCGCTGTTCGCCGGGATGCTGTGCGCCGGCGCGGCCGTCTGGGGCCTGGCCGGAGGCGACCGGGTGTTGCGGCGGGCCCGGGTGGTGCTCGCCGCGGGTGCGCCGGTGGTGCAGGGCGGGCCGCCGCGCCGGGAGCGGCTGCTGATCGCCGTACAAGTGCGGGCGGCGCGGTGGCGGGAGTGGGCCTGCCTCGGGGCCGGGTTGGTGGTCGCCGTGCTCGGCGGGTCGGTGATTCCGCTGCTCGCCGGGGCGGCCGCGCTGCCGCTGGTGCGGCGGTGGCTGCGGGTACGGACGCGGGAGCGCGCCCGGGCCGCGCGGGCCGCCGAGGTGGTGGCCCTGTGCGGGGCCGTCGTGGGTGAGCTGCGGGCGGGAGCCCAGCCGGGCCAGGCCCTGACGGCGGCGATGCGGCGTACGGCCGTCGGGCCCGGCGCACCGGGCGCGGTGGAGACGGGTGTGCTGGCCGCCGCGGCCTTCGGCGGGGACGTGCCCGGCGCACTGCGCCAGGCGGCGCGGGAGTCCGGCGCGGAGGGGCTGGCCGGGATGGCGGCCTGCTGGCGGGTGTCGGTGGACGGCGGCGCGGGACTGGCCGTCGGGCTGGAGCGGCTGGAGGGGGCCCTGCGGGCCGAGCGGGACCGGCAGGAGTCGCTGCGGGCCCAGCTGGCGGGGGCGCGCTCGACCGTGGTGGTGCTGGCTCTGCTGCCACTGGTGGGACTGCTGATCGGCACGGGGCTGGGCGCGGATCCGCTGCGGGTGCTCCTGCACACGCCGATGGGGTGGGGGTGCCTGGTGGCGGGCGGCGTGCTGGAGGCGCTGGGGCTGCTGTGGTGCCGGCGGATCGTCCGGACGGGGGAACGGTGATGGGTGGGTACGCGGTCCACAGGCTGGGGATCGCCATCTGCCTGGCGGTGGTGGTGCTGTGGATGGGGCGGGCGGTGACCAGGTGGGTCCGGTCGCGGGCGGCCCGGCGCAGGACCGTGGCCCTGCTGGGGGTGGAACCGGGAGTGCGGGGGCCGCTGTTCGGCTTCGGTCCTGCGGTGCGCGGCGCGGTGGCGGCGTGGGCCGGGCCGGCCGGTGCGCTGCTGGCGGGCTGGGTGCTCGTAGGCGGGGCGGCGGGCGTGGCGGTCGGTGCGCTCGCTGCGCTCGGCGCGTGGCGGTGGCGGTTCAGGGCCAGGCCGCCTGCCGCGGTGGACCTGAAGGAGGCGGAGCGTCAGCTCCCGTTCGCCGCAGACCTTTTGGCCGCCTGCCTGGCGGCCGGAGCGGGCCCGGTGGAGGCCGCCGAGGTGGTGGGGGAATCGCTCGGCGGCCCGATGGGCGAGCGGCTGGCGAGGGCCGGGGCGGAGCTACGGCTCGGCGGTGAACCGGGCGCCGGGTGGGGGAGGTTGGCGGAGATACCCGGCGCCCGGCCCCTCGCGGAATGCCTGGAACGGGCCGCCCGGACGGGTGCGCCTGCGGCAGAACCGGTCTCCCGGCTCGCGTCCGGGCTGCGGGAGGACCGGGCCCGCAGTGCCGGAGCGCGGGCGCAGCGCGCGGCGGTCCTCGTCACGGCGCCGGTGGGGCTGTGTTTTCTCCCCGCTTTTCTCGCGATCGGGGTCGCGCCGGTGGTGATCGGTATGGCCTCGGGACTTCTCTCGAACACCTGAAGTCGCATTGACCACAGACATCAACAGCGAAAATCCACAGGAGGTTGTCATGAGGATCATCTGGTTTCGTGTGCGGAAGGTGCTGAGGGGTCGCGGGGGCGACGCGGGGATGTCCACCTCGGAATACGCCATGGGCACGATCGCAGCCTGCGCATTCGCGGCCGTCCTCTACAAGGTGGTGACGAGTGAAGTCGTCGCCACGGCCCTTCAGTCGACCATCGGAAAGGCGCTCGATGTGCCGTTCTGAGGGTGGGTCACGGGGCGTCCGGGGAAAGTCGGACCGGGGATATGTGACGGCGGAGGCCGCCCTGGTGATCCCGGCGCTGGTGCTGTTCGCGGCCCTGCTGGTGTGGGCGCTGATGGCGGCGGCCGCGCAGATCCGGTGTGTGGACGCGGCCAGGGCCGGTGCCCGGGCGGCGGCCAGGTCCGAACCGGCGGAGGTGGCGGAGGCGGCGGCCCGGGCGGCCGCCCCGCCGGGGGCACGGGTGGAGCTGGAGCGGGAGGGCGACCTCTGGCGGGTCCGGGTGGCTGCGCCGGCGCCGGGGCCGGGCGGGCTGCCGGTACGGCTCGGAGCGCAGGCGGTGGCCCTGGCGGAGGACAGCGTGGGGCCGCCGCCGTGAGCCGGGACCGGGGCTCGGCCACGGTCTGGGCGGCGCTGGTGGCGACGGTGCTGGGGGCGGTGTTCGGCGGTGTGCTGCTGCTCGGTCAGGCCGTGGTGGCCCGCCACCGGGCGGCGGCGGCCGCGGACCTGGCGGCGCTCGCGGCGGCGGCCACCTGGGCCCACGGGCCGGAGCGGGCGTGCGGGGCGGCTCTCCGGGTGGCCCGGGCGCAGGGTGCGGAGCTCGGCGGGTGCCTGCTCCGGGGCGAGGTCGCCGAGGTCACCGCTCGGGTCGCCGCAGGCCCCTTCACCCCCGCGATCCGGGCCCGTGCGGGGCCGCCCGGGCCGCCTCCCGGCCGGGATCCCTGAGCCCGGTCAGGCCTCAGGGGCCCCGGGACCCTCAAGGCCCTCAAGGCCCTCAAGGCCCTCAAGGCCCTCAAGGCCCTCAGGGGCCTCGGTGGCCGCGTCGGGCGGGGATTGGGACAGGAGGCGGGTGAGGAGGCGGATGGCGCCGCGCTTGTGGAGCGGCTCGTTGCCGTTGCCGCACTTGGGGGACTGGATACAGGACGGGCAGCCGGCCTCGCACTCGCAGGCGGCGATCGCGTCGCGCGTCGCCGTAAGCCAGTCCCGGGCCGTACGGAAGGCGCGCTCCGCGAAGCCGGCGCCGCCGGGGTGGCCGTCGTAGACGAAGACCGTGGGGAGGAGGGTGTCGGGATGCAGGGGCACGGAGACGCCGCCGATGTCCCAGCGGTCGCAGGTGGCGAAGAGCGGAAGCATGCCGATGGAGGCGTGTTCGGCGGCGTGCAGGGCGCCGCCGAGGATCTCCGGGTTGATCCGGGCCTCGTCGAGCTGCTCCTCGGTCACGGTCCACCACACGGCCCGGGTGCGCAGGGTGCGGGGCGGCAGGTCGAGCTTGGACTCGCCCAGCACCTCGCCGGTGATGAGCTTGCGGCGGAGATAGGAGACGACCTGGTTGGTGACCTCGACGGAGCCGAAGCAGAGCCGGGCCGAGCCCCACGGGATCTCGGTCTCGGTCTCCAGGATGGAAATGGAGGTGATGTCACGGGCCGTGGTGGAGAAGGGCGGGTCCGCCTGCTCCACGAGGGCCGCGGAGTCCTCCAGGTCCAGGTGCTTCACGAGGTACGTGCGGCCCTGGTGGAGGTGGACGGCCCCCTCGTGGACGGCGGTGTGGGCCGCCGACTCGTCGACCGTGCCCAGCAGCCGGCCGGTCGAGGCCTCGACGATCTGTACCGGGCGGCCGCCGCCGCCCCGGATGTCGGTGAGGTCCGAGGCCCGTTCCCGGCGGGTCCAGTGCCAGGCGGTCGCCCGCCGGCGCAGCAGCTTCGCCGCTTCGAGCTGGGGGAGGAGCTCCTTGGTCGCCGGGCCGAAGAGTTCCAGGTCCGCGTCGGTCAGCGGTAGCTCCGCCGCCGCCGCGCACAGGTGGGGGGCGAGGACGTACGGGTTGTCGGGATCCAGGACGGTGGCTTCCACCGGCTGGCGGAACAGCGCCTCGGGGTGGTGCACCAGGTAGGTGTCCAGCGGGTCGTCCCGGGCGATCAGCACGGCCAGGGCGCCCTGGCCCGAGCGCCCGGCGCGGCCGGCCTGCTGCCACAGGGAGGCCCTGGTGCCGGGGTAGCCGGTGATCAGGACGGCGTCCAGCCCCGAGACGTCCACGCCCAGCTCCAGGGCCGTCGTGGCGGCAAGCCCGAGGAGCTCGCCGGAGTGCAGGGCGCGCTCCAGGGCCCGGCGCTCCTCGGGGAGGTATCCGCCCCGGTAGGCGGCGACCCGCCGGGGCAGCGACCGGTCGACCGACGCGAGCCGTTCCTGGGTGATGACGGAGATCAGCTCGGCGCCGCGCCGGGAGCGCACGAAGGCGACCGTACGGACCCCCTGGACGACCAGGTCGGTCAGCAGGTCGGCGGTCTCCGCGGTGGCCGTACGGCGGACGGGAGCGCCCTTCTCGCCCCGCAGCTCGGTGAGGAGCGGCGGCTCCCACAGGGCGAAGACCACCTCGCCCCGCGGCGAGGCGTCGTCGGTGATCTCGATCACGCGTACGCCGGTCAGCCGGGACGCGGCCGCCGCCGGGTCGCTCGCGGTGGCGGAGGCCAGCAGGAAGACGGGGTCGGCGCCGTAGCGGGCGCACAGCCGCCGCAGCCGGCGCAGGACCTGGGCCACGTGGGAGCCGAAGACCCCGCGGTAGGTGTGGCACTCGTCGATGACGACGTAGCGCAGGGCCCGCAGGAAGGAGGACCAGCGCGGGTGGGCCGGCAGGATCCCGCGGTGCAGCATGTCGGGGTTGGTCAGGACGTAGTTCGCGTACTGGCGCACCCACTCGCGTTCCTCGACCGGCGTGTCCCCGTCGTAGGCCGCCGGGCGCACGGCGTTGCCCAGCGGGGCGGCCAGTTCCCGTACGGCGCGCCGCTGGTCGGCCGCCAGGGCCTTGGTGGGGGCCAGGTACAGGGCGGTCGCGCCCCGGCCGTTCGGGGCCTCGGCGCCGTCCGCGAGGGCGGAGAGCACGGGCGCGAGATAGGCCAGGGACTTGCCCGAGGCGGTGCCGGTGGCCACGACCACGGACGTTCCGTCGAGGGCGAGCTCGGCCGCCGCGGCCTGGTGTTCCCACGGATGGTCGATTCCGGCCGATCGGATCGCGGCTACGACGTCTGTTCGGATGCGGTCGGGCCAGACTGCATGACGACCCGCCCGAGGGGGCAAGTGCTCCGTATGGGTGATGCGCGCAGCACGAGAAGGCCCCCGTGACAGGCGGTCCAGGACCGTGTCGGGGGTGGGTCGAGGGTCCGCATGTGCCCTGGGCTGTCCGGGACCGTGAGTGTTGGCCATCGGAACCGAGTGTGTCACCGGCGTGCGGGACAATGGTCCGAAGGCGTCGTGCGCGCCTGCCGGTAAGTGATTGAATGCCATCGCGGCAGCCAATCCCTCGCCTACCTTCGGGTGAGGGGGCGTCGCTCGATAGCAAGGTGCTGGAGGATCCGTGGACCTGTCCCTGTCGACTCGCACTGTCGGCGACCGTACGGTCGTGGAGGTCGGTGGCGAGATTGATGTGTATACCGCGCCCAAGCTGCGCGAGCAGTTGGTCGAGTTGGTGAACGACGGCAGCTACCACCTGGTTGTCGACATGGAGCGAGTGGACTTCCTCGACTCCACCGGCCTTGGTGTGCTGGTGGGAGGCCTCAAGCGCGTGCGTGCGCACGAGGGCTCGCTCCGTCTGGTGTGCAACCAGGAGCGCATCCTGAAGATCTTCCGCATCACCGGTCTGACCAAGGTGTTTCCGATCCACACCACTGTGGAAGACGCCGTCAACGCCACTGACTGACGGCTCCGAGCGGCTCCCCGCGGCCTCCGGGCGGCAGGGAGCCGACAAGGAGAGCGGGGGTACCGGGCCATGGTTGGCCCGGGCCCCTGTCAAGGCACGCCCGTAGTCCGAGGGGGACGCGCATGGCCACCGTTGAACTGCGCTTCAGCGCCCAGCCCGAACACGTCCGGACGGCCCGCCTGGTCGCGGCCGCCGTGGCGCGAAGGGTCGGTGTGGAGGAAGCCGTCCTCGACGAGGTCCGCCTCGCCGTGGGTGAGGCCTGTTCGCGTGCCGTCGGACTCCATCGGCTCAACGGGCTGACTGCGCCGGTCCGGGTCGTGCTGACCGAGGACGAGAAGGTGTTCTCCATCGAGGTCGGCGACGAGGTCCCCGGCCCGTCCGGCGGCTCCTCCGACTCGGTGTCCGGCATCACCGCCGTCCTGGAGTCCGACGGCGAGGCCGAGGACGAGATGGGGCTCGCGGTGATCAGCGGGCTCGTCGACGACGTCGAGGTGAGCAGTGGGGAATCGGGCGGAACCATCCGGATGAGCTGGCCCGTCTCCGGCGTCTCCGAGCTTCCCTGAGATCCATCGCGGTTCGCGTGATCCACCGCGCGCGTAATCCTTCATATCTTCGGATCTTATCCAAGGCCCTGCTGAGCAGGGCCTTTTCCATTTCCCTTGATCAATGATCAGGCGTCAATGCCTTTGCCCCATTACCACTTTCGAGGGTAATGGAGTGACGCGATCTATTGCTGAGGAGCAGGAGCACGCCAATTACGTTTCCTGCGCACTGTTTTGATCGGGTCGCGCTCCCTACAATCCGTCCACATCTTGAGCTCATCACGTCAAGGAGGACGAATGACGGGGCTCTTCACCCCTATCGCGCCGGGTCGCACCACAGATCTGGCATCCGCAGTACTCACCGATGACAATCGGCTCATCGTGATCGTCATTGCGGCCGTGGCACTCGCCGCTCTCGTCGTCGCGCAGATCCTGGTCCGCCAGGTCCTCGCCGCCGACGAGGGAACCGACAGCATGAAGGAGATCGCAGCGGCCGTCCAGGAAGGCGCCAACGCCTACCTCGGCCGGCAGTTGCGCACCCTCGGCGTCTTCGCCGTCGTGGTCTTCTTCCTGCTCTTCCTGCTCCCCGCCGACGACTGGGCGCAGCGCAGCGGGCGGTCCGCCTTCTTCCTCGTGGGCGCCCTCTTCTCGGCCGCCACCGGCTACATCGGCATGCGCCTGGCGGTCCGCGCCAACGTCCGCGTCGCCGCCGCCGCACGCGAGGCCACCCCGGCCGAGGGGGAGCCCGCCAAGGACCTGACCGAGGTCTCCCACAAGGCGATGAAGATCGCCTTCCGCACGGGTGGCGTCGTCGGCATGTTCACCGTCGGACTCGGCCTGTTCGGCGCGTCCTGCGTCGTCCTGGTCTACGCCGCCGACGCCCCCAAGGTCCTGGAGGGCTTCGGCCTCGGCGCCGCCCTGATCGCGATGTTCATGCGCGTGGGCGGCGGAATCTTCACCAAGGCCGCCGACGTCGGCGCCGACCTGGTCGGCAAGGTCGAGCAGGGCATTCCGGAGGACGACCCGCGCAATGCCGCGACCATCGCCGACAACGTGGGCGACAACGTCGGAGACTGCGCCGGAATGGCGGCCGACCTCTTCGAGTCCTACGCCGTCACCCTCGTGGCCGCGCTCATCCTCGGCAAGGCCGCCTTCGGCGACCTGGGCCTGGCCTTCCCGCTGATCGTGCCCGCGATCGGCGTCATCACCGCGATGATCGGCATCTTCGCGGTCTCCCCGCGCCGCTCCGACCGCAGTGGCATGACCGCCATCAACCGCGGCTTCTTCATCTCGGCCGTGATCTCGCTGGTGCTGGTCGCGATCGCCGTCTACGCCTACCTGCCCGCCACCTACGCGGAGCTGGTCGGCGTCGAGAACCCGGCGATCACCAACCACTCCGGGGACCCGCGCATCCTGGCCGTCGTCGCCGTCGCCATCGGCATCGTGCTCGCGGCCCTGATCCAGCAGCTGACCGGCTACTTCACGGAGACCAACCGGCGCCCCGTCCGGGACATCGGCAAGTCCTCCCTGACCGGCGCGGCCACCGTCATCCTCGCCGGCATCTCCGTCGGCCTGGAGTCCGCCGTCTACACGGCGCTGCTCATCGGCCTCGGCGTCTACGGCGCGTTCCTGCTCGGCGGTACGTCGATCCTGCTCGCGCTCTTCGCGGTGGCCCTGGCCGGCACCGGCCTGCTCACCACCGTCGGCGTCATCGTCGCCATGGACACCTTCGGCCCCGTCTCCGACAACGCCCAGGGCATCGCCGAGATGTCCGGCGACGTCGAGGGCGCCGGTGCGCAGGTCCTGACCGACCTGGACGCCGTGGGCAACACCACCAAGGCCATCACCAAGGGCATCGCCATCGCCACGGCCGTGCTCGCTGCGGCGGCGCTCTTCGGCTCGTACAACGACGCGATCGCCACCGCGGTCAGGGAAGTCGGCGCCAAGGCCGGGGAGATGAACCTCAGCCTGGACATCGCGCAGCCCAACAACCTTGTCGGGCTGATCCTGGGCGCGGCCGTCGTGTTCCTGTTCTCCGGCCTCGCCATCAACGCCGTCTCCCGCTCCGCGGGCGCCGTCGTCTACGAGGTGCGCCGCCAGTTCCGCGAGCACCCCGGGATCATGGACTACACCGAGAAGCCCGAGTACGGGCGCGTCGTCGACATCTGCACCAAGGACGCGCTGCGCGAGCTCGCCACACCCGGCCTGCTCGCCGTGCTCACCCCCATCGCCGTGGGCTTCTCCCTCGGTGTGGGCGCCCTCGGCTCCTTCCTCGCCGGAGCCATCGGCACGGGCACCCTGATGGCGGTCTTCCTCGCCAACTCCGGTGGCGCCTGGGACAACGCGAAGAAGCTCGTCGAGGACGGCCATCACGGCGGCAAGGGCAGTGAGGCCCATGCCGCGGTCGTCATCGGAGACACGGTCGGCGACCCGTTCAAGGACACCGCCGGTCCGGCGATCAACCCGCTGCTCAAGGTCATGAACCTGGTGGCACTGCTGATCGCTCCCGCCGTCGTGCAGTTCAGCTACGGCGCGGACAGCAGCCCGACCGTGCGGGCGGTCGTCGCGGTCCTCTCGATCGGCGTCATCATCGGCGCCGTGTACATCTCCAAGCGCCGCGGCATCGCCGTCGGCGACGAGACCGAGGGCGGAGCCGCCGAGCGGGTGGCCCAGTCGGCCGACCCCGCGACGGTCTCCTGACCCGAGGTTCGGCCAGCGGGACGGGCAGGGCCGGGCAGGGCCGGCCGGTACGCCCGAACGGCGGACGGGCGGCGCGGACTCACGCGCCGTCTGTCCGCCTTTGTGCGTCCCCGTACGGGAGGCGTGTATCTTCCGGGCCGAGAGCCTTCGAAGGGACCAATCCGGTGAACAAGAAGCTTGCGGCCGCAATGTCGGGCGGTGCGGTGCTGATGCTCGTCCTGTCCGGCTGCGGCGGGGACGAGACCGACGAGAAGGCCAGCGCCTGGGCCAAGAAGGTCTGTGACCAGTGGCAGCCCGAACTCAAGAAGATCGAGACCGCCAACGCCGACATCAAGCGGGTGGCCTCGGAGAGCAGTAAGCCCGAGGACGTCCAGAAGACCGATTCGGCGGCCTTCGCGACCATGTCCGAGTCCTACAAGACGATGGGGGCCGCCCTGCAATCGGCCGGTGTCCCGCCCGTCAAGGACGGCGCCGCGACCCAGGCGGCGGCCGCCAAGGGCTTCGAGGCGACCTCCAAGGGCTACGCCGACCTGAAGGCGAAGATGGACGCCCTCGACCCCAAGGACCAGCCGAAGTTCGCCGACGGCCTCAAGGAGGTCGCGGGCGGCCTCCAGGAGGCGACGAAGGGCGGCCAGGACGCGCTCGCCCAGCTCAATGCGGGCGGCCTGGACAAGGCGATCAACAGCCAGAAGGGCTGCCAGGTCGCGACGGCGTCGCCGCAGTAGCGCGGACGGCCCTCGGGGGCCGCGTTCGGCGCGGTACGTCGATCAGGGCGGCCGGGGTCCCGCAAGGGAGCCGCGGCCGCCCTTTCGCGTCTGAGGGCCCGGTGCGATCGGCAGGACGGGTCCCAGCGGACACAATGGACGCGTGAGTACCACCAGCCTTCCCACGCCCGACCGCGCCGCCGAGCTCCGCGCAGCCTTCCTCTACGCCGGTTTCACCGCCGACGGGCTGCTCGACCTGCTCGGCGCCCCCGCCTACGCCGCGCTGGCCCGCAGCGAGACCGTCCCGGCCCTGCGCGCCACCCGCGGCCCCGGCGACGGGGCGCTCGCGAGCCTGGTCCGGTTGTTCCTGCTCCAGCAGCCGGAACCGTACGTGCACGCCGCCGCGGCGCTGCCCGTCGAGGCGGCCCTGGCCGACGGCTGGCTGCGGCTGGAGGGCGACGAGGTGCACGCCACGGTCGACGTACGCCCTTACGGCGGCCCGGACGGCGAGGACTGGTTCATCGTCTCCGACCTCGGCTGTTCCGTCGGCGGGGCCGGCGGGATCGGCAGCCGCGAGGAGGGCGTGGTCCTCGGTGTGGGCGGCGCCTCCACCACGCTGGCCGGGATCACCGTGCGCACCCCGGTCGGCTCCGCCCTCGACGTCGGCACCGGATCCGGAATCCAGGCGCTGCACGCCTCCCGGCACGCCACCCGGGTGACCGCCACCGACGTCAACCCCAGGGCGCTGGAATTCACCCGTCTGACGCTGGCCCTGTCGGGGGCCCCGGAAGCCGAGCTGCTCACCGGGTCGCTCTTCGAGCCGGTCGGCGGGGCCACGTACGACCTGATCGTGTCGAACCCGCCGTTCGTGATCTCTCCTGGCGCCCGGCTGACGTACCGGGACGGCGGCATGGGCGGCGACGACCTGTGCCGGACCCTGGTCCAGGAGGCCGGCGCACGGCTCAATCCCGGCGGGTACGCGCAGTTCCTCGGGAACTGGCAGCACGTGGAGGGCGAGGACTGGCACGACCGGCTGCGCTCCTGGGTGCCGCGCGGCTGTGACGCCTGGATCGTGCAGCGTGATGTGCAGGACGTGACGCAGTACGCGGAGCTGTGGCTGCGCGACGCGGGCGACCACCGGACGGACCCGGCCGAGTACGCGCGCCGGTACGAGGACTGGCTGGACGAGTTCGAGGCCCGCGGGACCAAGTCCGTCGGCTTCGGGTGGATCACCTTGCGCCGGACGGACGCGGCCGAGCCCTCGATCGTGGTCGAGGAGTGGCCGCACACGGTCGAGCAGCCGCTCGGCGAGGCCGTGCTGGCCCATTTCGCGCGGCAGGACTACCTGCGCCGGCACGACGACGCGGCCTTGCTGGAGGCCCATTTCGCCCTGGCCGAGGAAGTGGTCCAGGAGCAGGTCGGCGCGCCCGGAGCGGAGGATCCGGAACACGTCGTGCTTCGGCAGAACCGCGGAATGCGCCGCGCGACCAAGGTCGACACGGTCGGTGCCGGGTTCGCCGGAGTGTGTGACGGCTCACTGAGCGCGGGCCGGATCCTGGACGCGATCGCGCAGCTGATGCAGGAGGACCCGATCGTGCTGCGGGACCGCACTCCGGAGGCCATCCGGCTGCTGGTCGAGCAGGGTTTCCTGGACCCCGTGGCGGGTCCCGCGCAGTAGCGCCCCTGGATGTAACCCGGGGTTCGCCCGCCGTATCCCCGGGGCTGCCAGTCTGCCGGGCAGAGGGATCCGGGGGGATCCCGAGGGCGGCCCGGGGGTACAGGGGGAGGGGCGCGGAGCACGGTCCGGCGATCTTCGCGCGGCCGTGTTCCCGCTGTTCGGGGCGGCTCTGCAGGCCTGGACAGGGCGCGCCCTGTGCCACCGTGCGTCGGTGGCGGAAGGCGCGCGCCCCGTCGTGGTCGTACCGCCGCTCCGGCTTGCCGACGCGGCGCCGCAGGCCCTCGGACCCGGGCGCCTCGCGCGGCTGCGAGAACGAGATCGCGGGGCTCCGGCGGACGCGGAGCGGAATCTGTCTCCGGAGGCAAAACCCGATGTCGGAGCGGGCTCGGACGCGGGTGTGAAGGCGCGGCCAGACGGCCCCTCGGCCACCCCGGCCGGTGATCGGCAACGCCCCGGCGCGGCATCCGGGCGGCAGAAACGGCACTTGTCGGGTTACCGTTCGAGTGGCCGTTGCGGGCTTCTGCCGTTTGACACGGGGGCGGGTTGTACCGTCACACTCCGCAGCGTCGCCGTACCGCGACCGAGTGCCGACCGGAGAGAAGAGCCAAGTTGTCCCCGACTAGCGAGACCGCAAAGGGCGGCCGCCGACTCGTCATCGTCGAGTCCCCAGCCAAGGCGAAGACGATCAAGGGCTACCTCGGCCCCGGATACGTCGTCGAGGCGAGCGTCGGGCACATCCGCGACCTCCCCAGCGGCGCGGCCGAGGTCCCCGACAAGTACACCGGCGAGGTGCGCCGCCTCGGTGTGGACGTCGAGCACGACTTCGCGCCGATCTACGTCGTCAATGCCGATAAGAAGGCCCAGGTCAGGAAGCTCAAGGAGCTGCTGGCCGAGTCCGACGAACTCTTCCTCGCCACCGATGAGGACCGCGAGGGCGAAGCCATCGCGTGGCACCTGCAGGAAGTCCTCAAGCCCAAGGTTCCCGTCCACCGGATGGTCTTCCACGAGATCACCAAGGACGCGATCCGCGACGCCGTCGCCAACCCGCGCGAGCTGAACCAGCGCATGGTCGACGCCCAGGAGACCCGCCGCATCCTCGACCGCCTCTACGGCTACGAGGTCTCGCCGGTCCTGTGGAAGAAGGTCATGCCGAAGCTGTCGGCGGGCCGCGTCCAGTCGGTGGCCACCCGCCTCGTCGTCGAGCGGGAGCGCGAGCGCATCGCCTTCCGCTCCGCCGAGTACTGGGACCTGACCGGGACCTTCTCCACCGGCCGGGTCGGTGACGCCACCGACCCGTCGACGCTGGTCGCCCGCCTGAACACGGTGAACGGCAAGCGCGTCGCGCAGGGCCGCGACTTCGGCTCGACCGGGCAGCTCAAGAGCGAGGTCCTGCACCTCGACGAGGCCAATGCCCGGGCGCTCGCCGCCGCGCTGGCGGACACGTCGTTCGCCGTCCGCTCGGTCGAGTCCAAGCCGTACCGCCGTTCCCCGTACGCCCCCTTCCGTACGACGACGCTCCAGCAGGAGGCCTCGCGCAAGCTGGGCTTCGGTGCGAAGGCGACGATGCAGGTGGCGCAGAAGCTGTACGAGAACGGCTTCATCACCTATATGCGTACGGACTCCACCACGCTGTCCGAGACCGCGGTGTCGGCGGCGCGGGCGCAGGTCACCCAGCTCTACGGGGCCGACTACCTGCCGGAGAAGCCGCGCGTCTACGCCGGCAAGGTCAAGAACGCGCAGGAGGCGCACGAGGCGATTCGCCCTTCGGGTGATCGTTTCCGCACCCCCGCCGAGACGGGCCTGACCGGCGACCAGTTCCGCCTGTACGAGCTGATCTGGAAGCGGACCGTCGCCTCCCAGATGAAGGACGCGGTCGGCAACAGCGTCACCGTGAAGATCGGCGGACGTGCCTCGGACGGGCGCGACGCCGAGTTCACCGCCTCCGGCAAGACGATCACCTTCCACGGCTTCATGAAGGCGTACGTCGAGGGCGCGGACGACCCGAACGCCGAGCTCGACGACCGCGAGAAGCGGCTGCCGCAGGTCGCGGAGGGCGACGCGCTCGCCGCCGAGGAGATCACGGCGGACGGGCACTCGACCAAGCCGCCGGCCCGCTACACCGAGGCCTCGCTGGTCAAGGAGCTCGAAGAGCGCGAGATCGGCCGCCCGTCGACGTACGCGTCGATCATCGGAACGATCCTCGACCGCGGATACGTCTTCAAGAAGGGCACGGCGCTCGTGCCGTCCTTCCTGTCGTTCGCCGTGGTCAACCTGCTGGAGACGCACTTCGGGCGGCTCGTCGACTACGACTTCACCGCGAAGATGGAGGACGACCTCGACCGCATCGCGCGGGGCGAGGCCCAGTCCGTGCCGTGGCTGAAGCGGTTCTACTTCGGCTCGGAGGACGCGACCGAGGTCGTGCCGGCCAACGGGGACCACCTCGGCGGTCTGAAGGAGCTGGTCACGGACCTCGGCGCGATCGACGCCCGGGAGATCTCCTCCTTCCCGGTCGGCGAGGGCGTCGTGCTGCGCGTCGGCCGCTACGGGCCGTACGTGGAGCGGGGCGAGAAGGACACGGAGGGCCACCAGCGGGCCGACGTACCGGACGACATGGCTCCGGACGAGCTGACGGTCGCCTACGCGGAGGAGCTGTTCGCCAAGCCGAGCGGCGAGTTCGAGCTCGGCAAGGACCCGGTCAGCGGCAACGAGATCGTCGCCAAGGACGGCCGCTACGGGCCGTACGTGACGGAGATCCTCCCCGAGGGCACGCCGAAGACGGGCAAGAACGCGGTCAAGCCGCGGACGGCCTCGCTCTTCAAGTCCATGACCCTGGACACGGTCACCCTCGACGAGGCGCTGAAGCTGATGTCGCTGCCGCGCGTGGTCGGCGCGGACGCGGAGGGCGTGGAGATCACGGCCCAGAACGGCCGTTACGGCCCGTACCTGAAGAAGGGCACGGACTCGCGCTCGCTGGAGACCGAGGACCAGCTCTTCTCGATCACGCTGGACGAGGCCTTCGCGATCTACGCGCAGCCCAAGCAGCGGGGCCGGGCCGCGGCCAAGCCGCCGCTGAAGGAGCTGGGCACGGACCCGGTCAGCGAGAAGCCGGTCGTGGTCAAGGACGGCCGCTTCGGGCCGTACGTGACGGACGGCGAGACGAACGCGACGCTGCGGCGGGACGACGACGTCGAGACGATCACGCCGGAGCGGGGCTACGAGCTGCTCGCGGAGAAGCGGGCCAAGGGCCCCGCCAAGAAGGTGGCGAAGAAGGCCCCCGCCAAGAAGGCACCGGCCAAGAAGGCGACGGCGACGAAGGCCGCCGCCGCGAAGAAGACGACGACGGCGGCCAAGAAGACGACCGCCAAGAAGGCGACGGCGAAGAAGACGGCCGCCGCACCGGCCGCGGACGAGTAGTCGCTCCAAGAGCCCCGCGCCCTGGGCGCGGGGCTCTTGTGCGTGTGCCCCGGCGGCGGGTGAAGCGCCGGGTCCGGGGCTGAGGCGCCGGGTCCGGGGCTGAGGCGCCGGGTCTGGGGCAGCGGCACCGGGCGGTTCCCGCGAAGGTGGGTCCGGGGTCACACCCGGCCTTGTCCACAGGCTTCCGCACCTGCACAGTGCAGCGGATAGGCTGGGCGGATGACGCGAGCCGAGCAGCCGGCGGTCGTTACCGCCCCGGCGAACCCCACTTACGACGAAGCCCTAGCCGCGGATTCCCGCGAGCGTGCGGTGCGCGCACTGCTGCGCACTCCCAGGCTGCGCCGGCTGTGGAGCGCCCAGTTGGTGAGTGGCATCGGTGATGCCCTGGCCCTCTTGGTGCTGGTGCTGCTGGCCCTTCAGGCCGCCGCCTCGGAAGGGGCCTTCGGCGGCGGGTACCGCGGCGCGGCCCTCGCCGTCGCCGCCGTGTTCGGGGTCCGCATCCTCGCCACCCTGCTCTTCGGCGCGGTCCTCCTCGGCCCGCTGGCCGGGCTGTTGGGCGCCGGCGGCAAGCTGGACCGCCGCTGGACCATGATCGGAGCCGACGGCATCCGCCTCGCGCTCTTCGTCGTCGCCCCGCTGTGGCTCGACTGGATCCCGGCGAACGCGCTCACCGCGCTGCTGGCCACCGTGTTCGTATCCGGCGCAGCCGAGCGGCTGTGGACGCTGGCGAAGGAGAGCGCGGCGCCCGCCCTGCTCCCCGCGCCGCCGCCGGAGGGGGCCACCGTACGGCCGCTCCCGGACCACCTGGACGCGCTGCGCCGGCTGACCCTGCGTACCGCCTTCGCCGCGCTGCCCGTCGCCGCGGCCGCGCTGCTCGCCGCGACCCTGGTCGGCAAGGCGCTGGGCCTCGGTATCGACTGGTTCGCCGCGAACCAGGCCGCGCTCGGCTCGTACGTGGCCTCCGGCCTCTTCGCCGCCTCCGTCTCGCTGCTGCTGCCGCTGATCCTGCCCGGCGGGGCGACCCCGCGGCCGCGTTCCCCGCTGGAGGGGCTGCGCGCCCCCAAGTCGGGCGACCGGCCCGACAAGGGCCGTACGGGCGCCATCCCCCTGCTGGTCCTGAGCTGCGGCGCGGTCGCCGGAGCGGTGTCCAGCGCCGTGGCCGTCGCCGTCCTGCACGCCTTCGACCTGGGCGGCGGCCCGGCGGCCTTCGCGCTCTTCGTCCTGGCGCTCGTCGGCGGCACCGCCGCCGGTATCCGCGCCACCCAGGCCGGCAAGGTGCTGCCCGCCCTGTCCCGGCGCCGGCTGCTGGCCCTCGCCATAGCGGTGACCGGGCTCGCGCTGCTGCTGACCGGGCTCGTCCCCGACATGGCGACCGTGCTGTTCCTGTCGCTGCTCGCCGGTACCGCCGCGGGCGTCGCGGCCAACACCGGCCACACCCTGCTGGACCAGGAGACCGAGGAGTTCCGCCGGGCCCGGGTCACCGAGCACCTCCAGGCGACCGTCCGCGTGGCCGTGGCGCTCGGCGCCGTCCTCGCGCCCGTCCTGGCCGCGGCGATCGGCCCGCACCGGCTGACCGGCGCCGAGATCGTCTTCGCCCACGGCGGCGCCGCTTTCACTCTGATGCTGGTCGGCGCCCTGCTGCTGCCCGTCGCCGTGGTGGTGCTCACCAAGGCCGACGACCGCCGCGGCGTGCCGCTGCGGCGGGACCTGCGTGAGGCGCTGCGCGGCGGGGAGCCCGTCCAGGCGGCGTCCGCCACCGGCTTCTTCATCGCCCTGGAGGGCGGCGACGGGGCCGGCAAGTCCACCCAGGTCGAGGCGCTGGCCGACTGGATACGGGGCAAGGGCCACGAGGTCGTCGTGACCCGGGAGCCCGGGGCGACCCCCGTCGGAAAGCGGCTCCGTTCGATCCTGCTCGACATCTCCTCCGCCGGTCTGTCGAACCGCGCCGAGGCCCTGCTCTACGCCGCCGACCGCGCGGAACACGTGGACACCGTGGTGCGCCCGGCCCTGGAGCGCGGCGCGGTCGTCATCTCGGACCGCTACATCGACTCCTCTGTGGCCTACCAGGGCGCGGGCCGCGACCTGTCCCCGACGGAGATCGCCCGGATCTCGCGCTGGGCCACCGACGGACTCGTACCGAACCTGACCGTGCTGCTCGACGTATCGCCGGAGGCGGCGCGCGAGCGGTTCACGGAGGCGCCGGACCGGCTGGAGTCGGAGCCGGCGGAGTTCCACCAGCGGGTGCGGTCCGGGTTCCTGACCCTCGCCGCGTCCGACCCCGGCCGCTACCTCGTGGTCGACGCCGGCCAGGACCCGGATTCGGTGACCACGGTCGTACGGCACCGCCTGGACCGGATGCTTCCGCTCTCGGAGGCCGAAGTGGCCGCCCAGGCGGAGGCGCGGCGTCTCGCCGAGGAGGAAGCCCGGCGCAGGGCCGAGGAAGAGGCCGCGCGCAAGGTGGAGGAAGCGCGGCTGCGCGCCGAGGAAGAGGCCCGCAAGGCCCGCGAGGCCGAGGAAGCGCGGATCAAGGCCGAGGCGGAGGCCGCCCGCAGGGCCGAGGAGGAGCGGCTGCGCGCCGAGGAGGAGGCCCGGGCCCGGGCCGAGGCCGAGCGGCTGCGCGCGGAGGCCGAGGAGAAGGCGCGCGCGGCGGAGGCCGAGCGGCTGCGCCGGCAGGCCGAGGAGGAGGCCCGGCTGCGGGCCGAGGCCGAGGCGCGGCGGCTGGAGAAGCAGCGCAGGGCCGAGGAGGCCCTGCTGAAGGCCGAGGAGGCACGCCGGCTGGTGGAGGCCGAGGCGGCGGCGAAGGCCGCTGCTGTGGCGGCGGCTGCGGCCGCGGAGGCCGCTGCGGCCGCGGCCGCGGCGGCGACGCCCGCGCCCGCACCTGCGCCCGCTCCTGCTCCGGTTGCGCCCAAGGTCGGCATGACCAAGAAGCCGGAGCCAGAGTCGGAGCCGCACCCGGACGACGCGGTGACGGTGGAGACCCCGATGGCCGCGCCGCCGGTCAAGCGGGTCGTCCAGCCGGACGACGTCACCCAGACCGTCCCGGTGCCGAAGGCCGACCCGGTGTCCGCCGAGGAGACCGCGGTGCTGCCGCCGGTCCGCGCGACGGACGAGACGGCGGTGCTGCCGCCCGTACGGCCGACCGCGGCGAAGGCCCCGCGGGCCCCGCAGGCTCCGCGGGACAGCGGTACCGGTCAGGCCCGCTCCGCCACCCGGCCGACGGCCCAGCGTCCCGAGGAGAACCCGGCCGACCGGGTCCCGTCGGGCATCTTCCGGGACTCCGGCAACGACCGGACCCGGGAGCTCCCCGTCGTCGACGACGAGGGCCGGCCGCGCCGCGCGCGTTCGGACTGGGCCGAGGAGACCCCGCTGGACGATCTGCCGACGCTGGCGGACGAACTGCTGGGCCGCCACCGGGACGGCGAGGACGGCGACGAGGGCGAACGCGCACCGCGCCGCGGCCGCTGATCCGACCGGGTCCGGGTCCGGGATCGGGTCCGGGTCCGGGTCCGGGTCCGGGGCCGGATTGTCAGTCGCGCCCGCCACAATGGGTGCACGGAGAGTGAAAGGTGGTGGGCGGGATGCCCGTATGGGACGACCTGGTGGGACAGGAGCGGGTCCAGACGCAGCTGGCCGCCGCCGCCCGCGACGCCGACGCACTGGTCACGGCCATCATGGACAGGACCCCGCCGCCCGCGGCGTCCAAGATGACCCACGCCTGGCTGTTCACCGGCCCGCCCGGATCCGGGCGGGCCACGGCCGCCCGGGCCTTCGCGGCCGCCCTGCAGTGCACCAGCCCCGACCGCGCCCTCGGGGGTGAGCCGGGCTGCGGGTTCTGCGACGGCTGCCACACCACCGTCATCGGTACGCACTCCGACGTGCAGATCGTCCGCACCGATCTGCTGTCGATCGGTGTGAAGGAGACCCGCGACCTGGTCCGCCGGGCCCAGCTCTCGCCGGCCGTGGGCCGCTGGCAGGTCATCGTCCTGGAGGACGCCGACCGGCTCA
This sequence comes from Streptomyces sp. NPDC097617, assembly GCF_044761485.1. Lineage (NCBI taxonomy): Bacteria > Bacillati > Actinomycetota > Actinomycetes > Kitasatosporales > Streptomycetaceae > Streptomyces > Streptomyces sp. NPDC097617. The sequence goes on along the minus strand of NZ_JBIWCL010000040.1, from coordinate 19,432 downwards.
CCGAGGGCGCCGGCAACGTCCTCCTCAAGGCGGTGGAGGAACCCGCTCCGCGGACGGTGTGGCTGCTGTGCGCGCCCTCGCTGGAGGACGTGCTGCCCACCATCCGCTCCCGCTGCCGGCACCTGACACTGCGCACCCCGACCGTCGACGCCGTCGCCGATGTGCTCGTGCGGCGCGACGGCATCGAGCCCGCCGCGGCCGCGGCCGCCGCCCGGGCGACCCAGGGGCACATCGACCGGGCCCGACGGCTCGCCACCGACGAGTCTGCTCGCACCCGCCGGGCCGCCGTGCTGAAGCTCCCGCTGCGCGTCGACGACGTGGGCGACTGTCTCAAGGCCGCGCAGGAGCTGGTCGACGCCGCCGCCGAGGACGCCAAACAGGTCGCGGAGGAAGTCGACACCAAGGAGACCGAGGAGCTGCGGACCGCGCTCGGCGCCGGAGCAGGCGCCGGGAGCCGGATGCCGCGCGGTACGGCGGGTGTGATGAAGGAGCTGGAGGACCGGCAGAAGCGTCGCCGCACCCGTACCCAGCGCGACACCCTCGACCTGGCGCTCACGGACCTCACCGGCTTCTACCGGGATGTGCTGGCCCTGCAGCTCGGCTCGTCCGTGGCCATCGCGAATGAGGAGATACGGCCCGACCTGGACCGCATCGCGCGCGCCTCGGGTCCGGAGCGGACCCTGCGCCGGATCGAGGCGATCATCGCCTGCCGGGACGCCCTCGACCGCAACGTCGCCCCGCTCCTCGCGGTCGAGGCGATGACGATGTCGCTGCGCGCGGGCTGAGCGCCGGTCGGCGGTCCACACCCGGTTGACGGCTTCACCCGTACGGGCGGACCGGCCGCCGGGGCCGGGCAGCGCCCGGTCCGTGGCCCGCCCGGCGCGGGCCACGGAAGGCGCGCGGCCGTCCGGTCCCGGGGAGCCCGCTGACCTCCTCGGGCAGGACGTACGCTCCGTGGATGGACACCAGTCGCCTGCTGCGCACCACCGGGACCGTGATCGCAGCCGCCGGGCTGCTGCTCTCCGGGTGCACCTCGGGCGGGTCGGGGGAACCCCGGGCCGCCGCGTCCTCCACACCGGAGGCCGCCCCGCCGTCGGCGCAGCCGTCCCCGGACGCGGCCGCGCTGCGCCCGTACTACGAGCAGAAGCTGACCTGGCGCGCGTGCGGTGTCCCCGAATTCGAGTGCTCCACGATGAAGGCCCCGCTGGACTACGCGGACCCGGGCTCCGGCCAGGACGTGGACATCGCGGTGGCGCGCCGCAAGGCCACCGGTCCCGGCAAGCGCCTCGGCTCGCTGCTGGTCAACCCGGGCGGCCCCGGCGGCTCCGGCATCGGCTACCTCCAGGCATACGCGGGCATCGGCTACCCCGCGGCGGTCCGGGCCCAGTACGACATGGTGTCCTTCGACCCGCGCGGGGTGGAGCGCAGCAGCCCGGTCAAGTGCCTGGACGGCCCGGCCATGGACAAGTACACCCAGGTGGACCAGACGCCGGACGACGAGGCCGAGCGGGCCGAGCTGGTGGCGGCGTTCAAGGAGTTCGCGGACGGCTGCCGGACGAACTCGCAGCGGGTCCTGCCGCACGTTTCCACCGTCGACGCCGCCCGGGACATGGACCTGCTGCGCGGGGTGCTGGGCGACGGGAAGCTCAACTACGTCGGAGCCTCGTACGGCACCTTCCTCGGGGCGACGTACGCGGACCTCTTCCCGTCCCGGGTCGGCCGGCTGGTCCTGGACGGGGCGATGGACCCCGCCCGGCCTGCGCTCGAACTGAACCGGGACCAGACCGAGGGCTTCGAGACGGCCTTCACCTCCTTCGCCAAGGACTGCGCGAAGCAGCCCGACTGCCCGCTCGGCAAGGGCGACCCGGACGCGGTGGCGGCGCGGCTGAAGGACTTCTTCCGCAAGGCCGACGCGCAGCCCGTGCCGTCCGGCGATCCGGCCCGCCCGCTGGGCGAGTCCCTGGCGACGACCGGGGTGATCGCGGCGCTGTACGACGAGAGCGCCTGGCCGCAGCTGCGCGAGGCGCTCTCCTCGGCGATGGACGGTGACGGATCGGGCCTGCTGAGCCTGGCCGACAGCTACTACGAGCGCGACGCGGACGGAAAGTACGCCAACCTGATGTTCGCGAACGCCGCCGTCAACTGCCTCGACCAGCCCCCGGCCTTCAGTGGCCCGGAGGCCGTCGACAGCGCCCTGCCCTCCTTCGCGAAGGCCTCCCCGGTCTTCGGCGCGGGCCTGGCCTGGGCCTCGCTGAACTGCGCGTACTGGCCGGTGAAGGCCACGGGCAGGGCGAAGGAGCTGAAGGCGAAGGGCGCCCCGCCGATCGTGGTCGTCGGCACCACCCGCGACCCGGCGACCCCGTACAAGTGGGCCAAGGCCCTGGCCGGCCAGCTCGACTCGGGCACCCTCCTCACCTACGACGGCGACGGCCACACGGCGTACGGCCGCGGCAGCGACTGCATCGACACCGCGATCAACCGCTACCTCCTGGAGGGCAAGGCCCCGGCGGACGGCAAGAAGTGCTGAGACCGCAGCCCCGGTAGACCGCTTGCCGCGGGTGGGCCGGGCGCGATGGCATCCGGCCATGAGCGCAATGGCGCAGGCCATCGTGATGCCGCGGTACGAGGATGAGGCGATGCAGCCGCTGACGCGGGACGACGACGCCCGCACCTGGCGCGGCCGCTTCGAGCGGATCCCGGGCTGGTTCGTCGGCGGCTGGTACATCGAGTTCCACGAGCCGGCCCCGCCGACGCAGGAATTCCCCCGAGCCCCGGCTCCCTGTGGCGCTCGGATGCCGGCCACACCTGGCTGCCGGAACAGACTCCGCCGCACTTGCGGGACCCGCGTCCGGCTTGGTGGCAACGCGTGCCGCAAACGCACCGAACACCCGCCTTTGTGACCTGTACCTCGTCCGAGCGAAACCTGGTTCGGGGCACCCGTCCACACCCTGTAGACTTGGCGCCGCTGCTGATGAGAGCACCTCTCCGAGGGAATACTTGTCTGACCAGCGGTGCCGCCTTAGCTCAGCTGGCCAGAGCAACGCACTCGTAATGCGTAGGTCTCGGGTTCGAATCCCGAAGGCGGCTCGGATTAGCCCCAGGACTCACTCGCCGTGACCTGGGGCTTTTTCATGCCCTTTACCCATGCGGGCGTGCGGTGGCCGGGGTTCGGAACCCCGTGGGTGAGCGCGCCTGAGCGCCGGATGCGGGAACCGTGTCGGGATCAACGGCGCGAAGAGCGGCGGCCGGCTCCGGGAGGCCGTCTCGCTCCAGGCGGTCAAGCGGTTCCGCGGCGAGGGGAAGGATCTGGACGGGCGCGCAGTTTACCTGCGCTGATGGATGCGTTGGGCGGGGTTTCCCACTCTGGTGGCCAGGCGGCAGACTGAGGTGAGATCTGGTCCTGTCCCGTCGTACGAGGAAGCCGCTGACGCTCGTGAGTGACGATTCCGTGGCCCCACCCCCGGCTGTGCCGGCAGGCTCTGTGCCTCCGGGCCCGACGCCCCCGGAGGACGGAGACGGGGATGCGTTCGGGATCGATGCCTTCACCCTCGACGACCGGCTGCGGCTCTTCCACTTCGCGGCTGCCGAGAAGCGTCACGAGTACCTGTGGCTGCTGCGTGCCTTCGAGAGGGGCCGGGCCAACTACCAGGTGCTGCTTCACGCTTCCGACGTGGCCGCCCTGGTGGGCAGGATGGTCGCGGACCATCCAGGGGCGGCCGTGGGCGACGTGCAGCCGCTGCTGGACGCGCTCGCCGAGTGGCAGGTCCTGGAACGCAGTTACGACGGGACGCGGGCGGCGAACCTGGCGGAGTACCGCAACCGGCACTACGTGTACCAGTTCACCCAGGCCGGATACCGGGCCTACCGGGCGGTGGAGGACGTGCTCGGTGCCTCCCTTGAGGACGCACAGCTCTCCCGGCTCGTCTTCCCCGACATCCTCGCCGACCTGGCCGCGCTTGCCGAGGCGAACGCCGCGGGCGACGCCGAGGAGGTCTATCGGAAGCTGGGCCGCCTGGACTCCGTGCTGAACGAGATGGCGCAGCGGGCTGCCCGCTTCTATCTGATGCTCGGCGACCTGGCGCGGACCAACGACACCCGGCCCGAGGTGTTCCTCGCGCACAAGGACGCGCTGCTCGCGCACATGCGGGATTTCACCGCCGAACTCGGGCGCTACGCCCCGCTGCTCGCCGAGGCGGTGGAGAAGGCCGCGGCCGGCGGTGTGGACCGGATGGTCGAGTACGCGGCGGAAGCCGACGAGCGGCTCTTCCGTACCCCGGCCGCCCGTCTGGACGACTGGCGGCAGCGGTGGGGCGGCATCGTGCACTGGTTCGGGGAGCGTGAGCACAGCGAGGCCGAGCGGCTACAGGACGCCACGGTCACCGCGATCCGCTCGGTCCTCGCGCTGCTTCGGCGGGTCACCGAAGCGCGGCGCGGCGGAGTCAGCCGGGAGAGCCAGCTGCGCCACCTCGCCCAGTGGTTCACATCATGTGTCAGCGACGACGACGCGCATGCCCTGTTCCAGGCGGTGTTCGGGCTCGGTGCGCCCCGGCACATCGCCGTCCCCTATCCGGACCCCGAGCTGATTTCCGGGCGTACCTCGTGGTGGGAGGCCGAGCCGGTGGAGCTGGCCCGCACCCTGGTGCAGTCCGGCCGCACCCCTGCCCTCAAGGGGCCGGGACGGATCGAGCGCAACGAACCCGAGAGGGCTAGGCTGCGGGCCGCGCAGATCAAGGAGCAGGCCGAGCGCCGGGGGGCGGCGCTCTCGCTGGCCCGCGACGGCGCGTACGGCAGGGTCCTGGACGAGGCCGAGACCCGCGCGCTGCTCTCCCTGATGGACGTGGCGCTCGCCGCGCGGGTGCCGGTCACCCGGGGTGTCGCGGGGCCGACGGCCTCCGGCACGGCGCATGGGGTGCGGCTCACCCTCCTTCCGACGGGGCCCGAAGAGGCGTTCACCACGGTGCGTACCGTGCGCGGCGACCTGCACCTGGACGGACTGCGCCTGGAGGTCACCGGATGAGTACCCGCGTCGCCGAGAACGTATCGGCCCTGGAACTGGCCGATTACCAGAAGGCCGTACGTCTCGTCCTGCGGCATCCGCTGATCACACCGGTGTACCCGGACGGCGGCGCGCTGGCGACCGTGCGGCGCTGGGCCGAGCAGTTGCGTACCGATCTGATGGAGGTACTCGGCTACCGGCTGATCACCACCGCCGACACCGCCCGCCTCCAGCGCGCACAGGACCAACTGGACTCCACCCGGCCCGCGCTCAGCCGGTCCGGTCGCCCCTTCGACCGGCGCCGCTACGCCTACCTCGCCCTCACCTCGGCCGCGCTGGGCCGGCACGGCACTCAGGTCGCGCTGGGCGAACTCGCCGACGCCGTTGCCGCCGACGCCGCCCGCATCGACGGGCTCGGCCTGGACACCGGCCGCAAGCACGACCGGGACGCCTTCGTCGACGCCGTCAGCTGGCTCACCGAACGTGGCGCGCTGCGACTGGCCGACGGCTCGGCCGCCTCCTGGGTCTCCGATCCGGAGCGGGCCGAGGCGCTGTACGACATCGACCGGGAGGTGCTCACCGCCGTCCACCAGCCCACCCGCGTCCTCCAGCACGTCACGTCGGTGACCGCGCTGCTGGACTCCGCGGGTGCGCGGAGCCTGTCCGAGGGGCGCCGGGCCCAGCGCCTCTCCGCGTCCCGGCGGGCGAGGCGCCTGGTCCTGGAGCACCCGGTCGCGTACTACGCCGACGCCGACCCCGAGCTGACCGGCCAGCTGCGTGCCCCCGCGCTCGCCGAGGACCTCACCCGCCTCACCGGCCTCACCGTCGAGCGGCGCGCGGAGGGCATCGCCCTGGTGGACACCTCGGGACGCCTCTCCGATACGCGGTTCCCCGGCGGCGGCACCGTCGCGCAGGCCGCCCTGCTGCTCGGCGCGCGGATCAGCGAGGCCGCGGCGCGCACCGGTCGGCACGCGCCCGATTTGCTGCCCGCGCCGAGTGCCGCCGAGCGCCTCGCGGACCGGGCCGGCCGGATCGACCTCGCTCTCCCCGCGCAGGGTGTGTTCGAACAGGCCACGGCAGACCTGGAGGATACGGAGGAAGAGGCGGAGGGGGAGGACGAGGCGTCGGCCGCCCCGGAGGTCCGCTACCCCTTCGTAACCACCTCCTGGCTGCGCGCCCGGACCAAGGAGATCACCGAGCAGTACGGTGCCGGGTTCGCCGCCGACCTGCGCGGCGACCCCGACCGACTCCTCGACCAGGCCCTGGACCTGCTGGCCGCCATGTCGCTCGTCGTGCGGGGGGTGGGCGGGGTTCTCGCGCTGCCGCTGCTGGCCCGCTACCGCGGGGTGACGGCTGAGGTGAAGGCGCGCCCCCGCGTTCGTGCCACCCAAAGCCCTGGGAGCCCTGGGAGCCCTGGGAGCACGGACAGCCCCGAAGCAGGGGTCCCCGACGCCCTGTTCCCCGTAGACGACGTGAAGGACCCCGCCGAGTGAGCACCCCGCCTACCGACCTCCAGCCCCGGTTCGTGCCCACCCGCGCCGGGATCGTCAACCTGTGGGACTACCGCGACGAGGAGTTCTCCTTCGCCGGTGGTTGGCTGGTGCTGCGCGGCCCCAACGGATCAGGCAAGACCAAGGCCCTTGAGGTGCTCTTCCCGTTCGTCATGGACGGGCGGATCGACCCCAAGCGGCTCAACCCGTTCGCCGCCGAGGACCGCACGATGAAGTCCAACCTGCTCTTTCGCGGTCAGGAGGGCGCGCTCGGCTACGTATGGATCGAGTTCACCCACCGCGCCACCGGGCAGGCCGTCACCTGCGGCATCGGCCTGCACGCCCAGAAGCACCGGGACACCCCCGCCCGCTGGCACTTCGTCGCCGACGGCCGCGTCGGCGAGGACTTCTCACTGCTCACCGACGACGACCGGCCGCTGACGAAGAAGCAGCTGGCAGCCGAACTAGCCCCGCTGAGCACCGAGGTGATCGCCTCGGCCACGGACTACCGCACCGCCGTCGACCAGCGCCTGTTCGGCCTCGGCCGGGAGCGCTACGAACAGCTGCTCACCCTCATCCTCACGCTGCGCCGCCCGCAGCTCGCCAAGAACCTCGACCCGGCCAAGCTCTCCGACACTCTCACCGAAGGCCTGCGCCCGCTGGACGAGGACCTGATCGGTGAGGCCGCCCGCTCCTTCGACGACATGGAGTCCGTGCAGCGCACCCTGGAGGGGCTGGTCGCCGCGGACGATGCCACCCGGTCCTTCCTCGCCGCGTACTCGACGTACCTGCGGGTCAACGCCCGCGTCTCCGCCGACAGGCTCAGCGCCCGGCGGGCCGAGAGCGGCGAGCGCGAACGCGCCCACGCCACGTCGGAAACGGAGCTCGACGAGGCCCGCGAGCAGCGCGAGGCGGCCGGAGTGCGGGCCGACGAGGCCGAGTCCGCGCTCGCCGCGCTGCGCGCCCGCCTGGAGCAGTTGCGTTCCTCGGCCGCCTACCAGGCCGTCGAGCAACTCGCGGATCTGGAACGCCTGGTCCGCACGTGCGAACAGACCGCCCGGCAGGCCGCATCCGAGCGCGAACGCCGCACCGCCGCCACCGGCCGGGCCCGCGCCGAGGCCGAACGTGCCGGGCAGCTTGCCGCCGAACTCGCCACCGCCGTCAGCGGCTCGGCCGCCGCCCTCGCCGACCACGCGCACGGCGCCGGCATTCCCTGGACCCCTGCCGACGCCGTCCCCTCCGCTCTCGCCGAACGCGCCTCGGCCCGCGCCGCCGCCCGCCACGAAGGTGTACGGGCGGTACGGGCCGTCGCGGTACACCTGCGGGACACCGAGCGCGGCCGGGACGCGGCCCGCGCCGGACAAGAGCGCGCCCAGGACGCGGCCCGGGCCGCCGAGACGGAGGAGCGAGCGGCCCAGGACGCGCTCGGCGCCGCCCACACGCGGGCCCGGGAGGAACTCGGACGGTGGCAGGACCAGTACGGGCAGCTGCTGCCCGAAGGCGCCGCCGAGCTGCTCGCGCAGGCCCTCGACGCCGCCGCCGGACCGGATGGCCCGGAAGCCGGCACCCCCGCGCTCACCGACCTGTTCACCGAGGCCACCGCCCCCGCCGTCCAGGGGCTGCGCGACCGGCTCGCCGCCCTGCGCGGCGAACTCGGCGCGCTGGAGGCCCGCCGGGCCGAGACCGAGGCCGAACGGACACGGATCGCCGCCGAACACGACGACGCACCGCCTGCCGCCCGCGGCCGCACCGCCGACCGTGACAGCCTGGAAGGCGCTCTCCCCCTGTGGCAGCTGGTCGACTTCGCCGACGGCCTCGACGACACGGAACGCGCGGGCGTGGAGGCGTCCCTGGAGGCCTCCGGCCTGCTTGACGCACTCGTCACCGCCGATGAGTCACCCACCGGTGACGGCGACGGATACCTGCGTGCCACCGCCCCGTTCTCCCCTGTCGACGGGCCCAGCCTCGCCGACCTGCTGCGTCCCGAGACCGGTACGGCCATCCCGGCCGCCCGGATCACCGCCGTACTCAGGTCGGTCGCCGTCACCGATACGGCAGGCGCGGCCACCACCGTCTGCACGGACGGCCGCTACGCCGCCGGAATCCTCGTCGGCTCCCACAGCAAACCGCACGCCGAGTACGTCGGAGCCACCGCCCGGATGCGCCGCCGCGCCGCGCGCATCGCTGCCTGCGATGTGCTCCTGTCCGAACTGACCTTCCAATTGGAGGAGTTGACGCAGGCCAGGTCCGGCTGTGGGCAAGGTCTTCAGGAGTACGACACCGCCCGCGCCGCCCTGCCCCGCACCGCCGCCCTCGCCCCGCACCTGCGCGCCCTGGATCGCGCCGTCGCAGCCCTGCGCGCCACCCGCGCAGCCGCCGGTGCCGCCCAGTCCGTCTACGACGAGACGCAGGCCGCCTGCGCGGTCGCCGCACGCGCCCTGCACCGCGCCGAGTCCGAGCACGGCGTCATCGTCCAGGACGCCGACGACACCGAGTCCGCCACTCGCGCCTTCGAACGGGAGGCGGGCGAACTGGCCACCCGGCGTCGAGAGCACACCAGGCAGACCGAGACCGCCACCGCCGCCGTGGACCGGCTCACGGCCGCCGCCGAGGACGAGGAGGCCGCCGCCGAGGCCGAACGCGCCGCCCGCCGCCGCCACGCCGAGGAGGCCGCCGGGCTTCAGGCGCTGCGCGAGGCGGTCGGCGCCGAGGCGCAGCAGGTCATGGCCCGCGTAGAGGAGACCGAGAACGGCCTGGAGAGCGCCGCGCGGGAGACGGACGCCGCCCGCGGTGCCAAGGATGAGGCGATCGGCCGACTGGCCGCCGCAGAGGCTCGCCGCACCGCCGCGGCCGAAGCGCTGCGGGTCGCGGTCACCGAGGAGAAGGACACCGCCCGCGGCCTGGCCCCGTACGCGGCCCGCGAGCTCCTCGACCTCCTGCGCTGCCCGCCCGGCCTGGCCTGGCCCGCCCAGGAGGCCGACTGGACGGCGGAGCGTCTGCCGCCCGCCGCCGTCACCGTCCACGAGGCGATCCTGACCGCCACCCGTGAACTCGCGCCCACCGAGTCCAGCGTCAAGCAGTCCGTCACCCGCCTCACCACGGCTCTGGAGGACCTGCACGCCCATCTCGCCGCCGCCGGGCAGGACTACCAGCCGGCCTGGGACAGCTCCAGTGGCGTCATCACCGTCACCGTCGCCGACGAACAGGGCCCGCTGCCCATCGCCTCCTTCGCCGAGAAGATCGCCTCCCACCGCCGCGACCAGGCTGAACTCCTCTCCGACTCCGAGCAGCGCATCCTTGAGGACGCCCTGCTCACTCGCCTCGCCCAGCAGATCCACGACCGCACCGTCGACGCCCGCGACCTGATCCGCCGTATGAACAGCGACATGCGCGAGCGCCGCATGTCCTCGGGTACCACGGTCGGCGTCAGCTGGCTGCTCGCCGACGGCCTCGACGACGAACAGCGCGCCGTCTGTGCCCTCCTGGACGCCGACGCCGCCCGCCTCGGCCCCGAGAAGCTGGCCCGCATGCGCACCCACTTCGCCGCGCAGATCAAGAACGCCCGCGCCCGGCAGCGCGAGACCCCCTACCGGCAGCTGCTCGCCGAGGTCCTGGACTACCGGCGCTGGCGCCAGTTCGCCTTCCAGCTGGTACGCCCCGGCGGCGCCGAGGAACGCCTCACCCGGGCCCGGCACAGCCGCCTCTCCGGCGGCGAGCAGTCCGTCTCCCTGCACCTGCCGCTGTTCGCCGCCGCACACGCCATGCTCAACTCCGCCCACCCCGACGCCCCGCGTCTGCTCGCCCTCGACGAGGCGTTCGCCGGCGTCGACGACACCGGGCGCGGCGAACTCATGTCACTGGCCGCCCAGTTCGATCTCGACCTGTTCATGACCGGGTACGACCTGTGGGCCGTGCACGGCGCGGTGCGTGCCGCCGCCCACTACGACCTCGCGCACTCGGCCATCGACCACACCGTCTCCGCGCTCTTGCTCCTGTGGGACGGCGAACGCCTGCACGCCGACGACACCGGCACCCTGAGCAGCGTGCTCGGCTCACCGAGCACCCGCTCCGTACGCCGACAGGACCAGCGGGAACAGGAGGCCCGACTTGTCGACTGACCAGCCGTCCCCGCCGACGTACACCGAACTCCACGAAGAAGGCTGGCGCCGCCTGCTCGCCGCCGCCCGCCGCCGCCTGGAGCGCACCGGCGGCGCCCTCCACGGCGACATCGGCCTCACCGCCCCCACCGAAGCCGAACGCCGCACCGTCATCGGCGTCACCGGCCGATATCGACCCGAAACCGTCAAACGCCTCACCGTCCCCCTCGCCGACCTCGACGCCTACCTTCACGGACGCTACGGAACCGGTCTGCTCAAGACCCTGGGTGGGCTGCACGGACCCCTGCGCGACCGGCCGGCCGAGCGCGCCGACGAGGTGTCCGCCCGCGCTCAGGCCCTCGAAGCCGCCCACGCCTCACCCCTCGCCGCCCTGGACTGGTACCCGGCCTGGCTGGAACAGGTCGCCGCCGACGGCACCCTCACCCGCCTCCTGCGGCGCGGTGACGGCTCCCTGCTCCAGGCAGCCGTCCGCGTCCTGGAGAAACTCCCCGGGGTATGCGGTGACGCCGACCGGGGCCTGCTCCCGCTGCCCGTCCTCGCGGAATGGGCCACCGGAGACACCAAGGCCCTGCTGCCGGGCGGCCCCCTCGAACAGCTTGTCCTGCGTGCCGTCGCCCAGCGCGCCTCGGCAGGCGGAGCCGAACCGGGCCGTGTCCCCCGCGACCGGGCCGGACGCCGCACCCTGTGGGAGAGCGCCGGAGCCGTCGCCGACGATCTCGCCAGCCAGGTCCTCGTCCTCAACATCGGTGCCCGCGGCGACGACGTGGTGTGCGACTGGCTGCGCGATGCCACCGGCTTCGGCATCCCCTTCCGCCTCACCCTGCACCAGCTGACAGCCGCCGACGTCGTCCCCGCCGCCCGCGAGATCCACGTCTGCGAGAACCCGGCCGTGCTGCGCGCGGCCGCCGCCGAGCTCGAAAACCGCGCGGCGGCCCTGGTCTGCACCGAAGGAATCCCCTCCGCCGCCTGTCACAAGCTCCTTGCCGACGCCGCCCGGTCCGGCGCCCGCCTGCACTGGCGCGCCGACTTCGACTGGACCGGCCTGCGGATCACCGCCGCCGCCGTGGAGCGCCACGGCGCCCGGCCCTGGCGTATGACCACCGCCGACTACCGCAGCGCTCTGGCGGGCGGCGAGTCCACTCCGCTGACCGGACCGCCCGCCGCCAGCCCCTGGGACCCTGCCCTCGCTTCCGCCCTGAGGGCGTCGGGCCAGGCGGTCATGGAGGAACGACTGCTGACCGAACTCCTCTCGGACCTCGGCTGACGCGCGTGGTAACGGCAGCGCGCCGGCGAAGCCGGGCCCCGGCAGGTCCAGCGTGCCGGACGCGCAGGGACAGTACGCTGAACTCGGCGGGATCCGGCCCGCCCGCATGGTGTCCGGGAGGTGCGTCATGACTGCCGAAATGGCAGCCCCTGCGTGGATGCACGAGCAGATCACGGCGGAGCAGTACGACTCCTGGTCCGAGGAGCAGTGTGCGGGAATCGAGATCGTGGACGGGATGGTCGTTGTGAGTCCCAGCGCGTCCAAGCGCCACAACCGACTGGCTCGGATCCTGGCGAACGTCCTGGACGCCGCCGCGGGGCCGGACTGGAACGCCGATACTGACTTCGACGTCCGGCTTCAGGACGTCCCGCTCACCAATCGACGTCCCGATGTCGTCGTGTATCGCGCGGACACGATCGACATCACACCCACCCGGCCGGAGCACGTGCTGCTGGTCGTCGAGGTTGTCTCACCGGGCTCGGAGACCACCGATCGGATCGTGAAGACGGACCAGTACGCCAAGTCCGGCATTGCCTTCTACTGGCGGGTGGAGCAGGCCGCGACCGGCGTCCCCCTCGTGTACACCCATGTTCTCGACCCTGCGACCAGGGCCTACCGGGACGGGGACGTGTTCACCGGCGTCGTCAAGGTTTCGGCTCCCTTCCCGGTGCAGGTCGACCTCGGTCAGATCTGAGGAAGCCCTGCTTGCGTGAGCGGTGCGTGAGCGGACGGGGTGGCACGGGGTGGATTGGGCGGCAGGCGGGGGCCGGGCCGTACCTTCCTGACCTGGGGAAACAGGATTCCGTGGCACGGCCCGGCACATGCTGGGATGATCTTGTGGGGCCTCGTAATGCGTAGGTCTCGGGTTCGAATCCCGAAGGCGGCTCTGTAGAAGCCCCAGGACTCACTCGCCGTGACCTGGGGCTTTTGCTATGTCCGGGGCCGGTCGGCGCACACCGCAGCTGGGGTACGGGACCCCGTGCGTGAGCGCCGGATGCGGGAATTGTGTCGGGATCACCGGCCGGCGCGGAGAGGGGGCGGCCGACTCCAGGAGGCCGTCTCGCTCCAGGCGGTCAAGCGCGTCCCCGCGGTGCCGGGTGGCTTTTGCCAGGAGTCGGCGATCTGTTGGGCGGCGGCGAAGACCCGCTGTCGATCGAGATTGATCTGGGCCAGAACGAAGTCGTCGGCGGAGACGGCTTCGAGGTTCCGTGCCTCCAGTGTCGCGTTGGGAAGCGCCACCCCGCCCCTGGATGCACGGTCAGTGCGTATGCCGGCGGACTGCGTCGAGGAGATGGTCGAGGTCGGCGAGGGTGTGGGAGAAGGAGGTGACCGGACGGTTCCCGGCTTCCAGCGGTCGTGGTGCAAGGGGCAGCCCTCTGAGCGGAGGTGTTCGGTGACGACCAAAGGCCTTGCCGGCGGCCTGATGCCGGTCGTCGTAGCGTCGCCCACGGACGGGAACCCCCGTCTGTGGGAGGATCGGCCAGTAGATTCAGAGCGCGGTGGAGGTGACGGTGCTGGCGGCGGACGAGGCGATGGCACAGCGCCTGCTGCGTTGGCTGGTGCCGGACGGCGACTCGCCCGTCGCGCTCCCGGTGGCTGCGGTCGAACGATTCTGCTGGTATGAGCTGCCTCACAAGTGGCCTGCGGACACATCTGAGCAGCAGCGGGCCGTCGCTGTCCTGACGGACCTGCTGGCGGGGGTCGGTCGCTTTCGGGCCGTCGCGGTGTGCACGAGCGCGACCACCGCTCAGGTGCTGGCGGCCTGGCAGCGCTCCGAGGAGGCGGGCTTCGCAGTTTACCGAAAGGCTGCGGCTGCCTCGCCCACGAGCCCGCCGGACGTGGCCGAGCTGAGCTGGGGGGAGGTCATGGGCATCCAGGAAGCGTTGGCCCGTGCCAACCTCGAACGCCGACTGGAGCAGGCCCTGGACGAGGGCGACCTCGACTTGGACGCACGTACGTTCCCGGCCGCGCGTCGACGTCTCGTCCAGCACTGGCTCACCACCGCGCAGCCCGTGTTCGGGGGCCGTGCCCCGCTGGAGGCAGTCCGCAGCGAGCGGCGCGAGTTGTGGGCCGCGGCGCCCCCGACTGAACGTCGCGTCCTACTCGCCGCCGTCCTGCCTGCCTTGGCGGTGTCTTCTGCGGCGCCCGTGGACACGGCTGAGCCGCTGCGGTGGCTGCTGGAGCAGATCGGTGACGGCGTCACCTTGACGCAGGCCGGCTACCTGCCGCGGGAACTGGTGGCTGCCGCGTTTGCCCGCTACCCGCACTGGTACCCGATCGGCAAGGGGCCGCGCTCGGAGGCGGACCTCTACCAGCTGGCTGATCTGCATGAACTCGCCCGCACTCACCGACTGGTGACCAAGCGCCATCGTGTGCTCAAGCTGTCGGCTGCCGGCCGTGTTCAGCTGACGGATCCTCGCCTGCGCGAGCACACGGCCGCGCTGGCGTGGCTGGGCACCACGGCAGCTGAGCGGCAGGTAACCGAGTCCGCCCTGTGCGCCTTGTGGGCGGAGCCCCGGCTCCGCGAGGACCTGCGCGACGTTGTACATCCGGTGCTCGCTGCGGGTTTCACCCATGGCGACGGCACCGCGATGGAGGGGACGGAAACCGAGCGGCTGCTGTGGAGGTTCTGGCACACCGGCCGCGAACTCGGTTACCTCGAGCCGGAGCGGTCCAGCGGCGCTCCGATCTCCCTGTCCGCCACGGGCCGCCCGGCAGCCCTCGCCGCCCTCCGCCTTCTGGCCGAGGGCCCAAGCGGCCGCATCTGAGCGCGGCTCAGCGGGCTGTCAGCCCGGAGTCGGTGAGGCGCCGCATCAGTGAGGGCTTGCCGCGGTGCTGCTCGCGCAGGTCGTGCAGGCGCCGCGCGAAGTCCTCGGGGGTGCCGGCCCGGTCGTGGACCTCGCGGAGATCTTTCAGGAGGGTGACGGCGGCGTTGTAGGGGCCGGGCTGCTTCTGCCCGATCAGGTCGGCGATGTCCTGCCAGGATCGCTCGGCGTTCTCGGCCAGGTGGTCCAGGTGGCTCTCCCGGGCCTGCTGTTGGGCCCGGCGGGCCTGGGCGCGGGCCTGTTCCTGCTGCTGGGTGTGCTCGTTGCGCACCCCGTGGGCGGCGTCGAGGAGCTCCGCGGCTGAGCGGCGCCGGGTGGTGGTGGAGGGTTCGGCTGTGCCGTGGGACGCGGCGCGGTGGCGGGCCAGCAGCGCGGGGCCCGGCTGTGGGGCGCTGCCCAGGGCGGCGTTGAGCAGCAGGGTGTCCTTGTCGCGCTCGGGCAGGGCGCGGATCCAGGCGGCGAGTGCGTCCTTGTCGACTGCCTGGGAAGGTGCGGCACCGCTGGCGCGGGCAGCCGCGGTGAGCAGGTGCGGGTCGACGTGCAGGAAGTCAGCCAAGATCTTTTGCGCACCGGTGAGTTGGGCAAGGCCGGCGGGTACGGGCGGCTCGATGGCGGCGGTGTACTCGTCCTCGTCGACGTCCTCCTCCAACTCCCATCGGGTGAGCGCGGAGAGCTGGTACGCGACGTTCAGGTGAGCCCGTGCACGGTCGTGGTCCGGTGGCGCCGTCGGGTTCGTAGGATTCGGGCCGTGGACGGCAGGTCCGTAGGGGCGGAGGGCAGGGGCGTGGTGGTTGCACCGAGGGAACGACTGGCTGGGCTGCTCGGCGGGGCGAAGGCAGCGGGGGCTTTCAGCGCCCGGCTGGAAGCGCCTGCGGCCGGCCTGAATCTTGAGGTGGCCGGGGTCGGGCCGGTGCGCCTTCCGTTGCGGGCGGCCCAGGCGAAGCGGCTGATCTCGGTGGCACGGCCGGCGTTGTTCGGAAAGGGCGAGGAGACGCTGGACGACACCAGCGTGCGGGACACCTGGCAGATCCCGCCGGATCAGCTCGGCCTTGGCGATCCTTCCTGGTCGTCGCTGCTGAGTGGCGCACTGGAGCATTTCCGGGACGCCCTCGGTCTCCCGGCGGCGACCCGGCTGTGGGCTGAGCCGCACGCGATGCCGGTGTACGGGAAGGGACAGTTCTTCCTTCCGCACCAGGATTCGGAGAAGGACGACGCCATGGTGGGCACGCTGGTGCTGTCCCTGCCTTCGGCGCACACGGGGGGAGAGCTGGTCATCGAGCACGCTGGGCAGGAATGTGCCTACCGTGCCTCGAAGACGGATCTGACCCTTGTCGTCTTCTACGCCGACTGCCGGCACGAGGTCACTCCGGTCCGATCCGGGTACCGGGTGACGCTCACCTTCAACCTGATGGCGGCGCCGGGGACTTCGACAGAGCTGTCCGGACCGGCGGCGGAGCCGGCACACAGTTTGGGGCAGCACTTCGGGTCGCCCGTCACGCCGCGCTACGGCAGCCTCGAGTCCGATCCGCCGAACCGGCTCGTATACCTGCTCGATCACGAGTACACCCAGCGGGGTCTGAGCTGGGAACGGCTCAAGGGCGCAGACGCGGGACGTGCAGCGCTGCTGCGCGCCGCCGCCGAGCAGGCCGGGTGCGAGTCGGTGCTCGCCCTGGCCGAGGTGAAGGAGACCTGGGACGCCTATCCCGAAGGGGACGATCCCTGGGACGACTACGGGTACGACGACGAGGACGACGGTGAGGGCGGTGACGCGGGCGCGGAGGGGGACGGGGACTACGTTCTCCAAGAGCTGGTCGACGACGAGATCACCCTGGGCTGGTGGACCGGTCCGGACGGCACCGGCGGCGAGCAGATCTCCCTGCGGGTTGACGACTACGAGGTGTGCGCGAGTACCGCGAGCGCGGACCTGACGCCCTACGACTCCCAGTACGAGGGTTACATGGGCAACTACGGCAACTACGGCAACTACGGCAACTACGGCAACACGCTGGACCGGTGGTACCGGCGGGCCGCGGTCGTCGTGTGGCCGCGTGAGCGGGCCTTCGCGGCACGCGGCGAGGCCGGATCGGGGTGGGCACTGGAGGAACTGCGCGTCGGCATCGCCCGGGGCGACCTGCACCGGGCGCGTGAGCGGGCCCTGTCCCTCGCCCCGTTCTGGAAGCACATCCGTCCACAACGCGAGTTGCTGGGCTGCGCGCTGCAGGTGGCTGCGGGCCTGGAGGCGGCCGAGACCGCGGCGATGCTTCTGGAGCCGTTCCAACAAGCGCGCTCGGCCCGGAGTGCGCGGGCGCACTGTCGGCGGCAGCCGAGCGGTAAGGAATCGCGTGGACGCGCCGGGTCGTCGAGGTCTGGTTCGCGTCGGCCCACCGCCTCGACTCGCAGCATTACCAGTGGACGGAGCGGTTGCCGGAACTGTGTACGGCGCTGCGTGCCCGTCGCACGCCAGCGGTGGCGCGGCTGCTGGCCGATGAGGTCTGGGCTGCGGTGGACCGAGACCTGCGGCTGTGGACCACGACCGGGTCGGCCGACATCCGCCGTGCGCAGCTGCGGCAGCTGGCCCTGCCGCTGCGATGCGTCCTGGCGGCGGCCGGAGCAGAGCAGCGGGACGGGATCGCGGCAGCACTGCGCGAGTACCGGGACACGGTGCTCGAGTGCCTGATGCCGATGCTGCGCAGCGCCGAGGAGGCGTTGCCGGCGGCCGAGTGGGGCGCAGCGGGTCTCGACGTGATCGCGCGGGACAGCGCGGACCGGCTCCGCGTGGTGTGCGAGCGGGCGCCGCGCGCTGCTGACGACTGGTCCGTGGCCTGGACCGGATGCGGCTGCGAGCTGTGCGGTGCCCTCGGCGCATTCCTCGGCTCCCGGTCGCGGCGGGTCCTGGAATGGCCGCTGGCGAAGGAGGGGCGGCGCCATGTGCACACGGGGATCGACTCGGCCGAGCTGCCGGTCTTTCATCAGACGAGGCGGGAGGGACGCCCGTACACGCTGGTGCTGACGAAGACAGAGGACCTGTTCACCGGTGAGCGGACGGTCCGCCGCCAGGCCGCGGCGGACCTGGCATGGCTGATGCCGCCGCGGAACGGATGACTGCGGATTCCCGGCGCAGTGGCCTTATCGCGCTACGGAGCGGCATGCCGGCGACGCGGCCGCGTCGCTGTCCCGAGCAGGAAGAGAGGGTCGAGGGGTGTTTGCGATCGGAATCAGGAAGAAGACGGCGAGGGCCAATTCGAGGCGGTGCCTCCGTCGGCCCCGCCCAGGACCTGCAGGGATCCGCGCAGAGCCAGGCTCTACAGGGCGACGAGTGCGCTGACGCAGGCCGGCTGCACCCCCGCGACCACTCGATGGGGGACACCAGACGACTCGTCGGGGTCGGGGAGGATCGGCATTCTCATCGGTCGGCGCTGCCGGGCGGGACGACCCATTCGGTGGGCTGGTCGGTGAGGGAGGCGATCATGTCGAAGTCTCCGTCGTAGTGGAGGACTGTTCGCCGGTTCAGTTCCGCTGTGGCGGCGATGAGAAGGTCGGGGAGCGACAGGGCGCGGTGGAAACCTGCGTTGAGGGCGTGGCGCTGGATTTCCAGTGCGCGAGTGAAGGTGTCGTCGCCGCCGTGCAGGTAGTCGAAGGCGCGGAGCCAGGTGCTCATGCGTGTCGCCTCCGCGTTGTCCCGGGCCGAGTGGATCATCTCGTACTCGGTGGGTTGGCAGACGGCGAGGAGGTACCGCTCGTGGAGCGGCTTGAGTACCTCTCTGACGCTGGGTTTCGTCCAGCGGGCGAGGGCGGACTTGTCGATCAGGTAGCGGTCCTGCATCAGGCGGCCCGGCCGCCGTCGCGCTTGAGGGTTCCGTCGGCGTTGCGGGGGCCGGTGTTCTCGACGATCTCGCTGAAGTCGAGTTCGCCGGCGTCCATGGCGTCGAAGAACTCCTGCCGCAGGTGCCTCTTGACGGCGTCCTCCATGGCGAGGCGGACGGCTTTGGCCTTCGTTTTGGTGCCGAAGATGCGCATGGCCTCGGTGACCATGTCTTCGTCGAGGTCGATGACAGTTCTGGCCATGTAGATGGTCCCTCCACAGACGCCCTTGCCAACGAAACGATAGCATTTGTTTGCTATGGGAGATATCGTTTTGGTCGCAGCTCTCGTCAGGAATGGAGGCGGCGTCGAAGCTGGCCAGGCGGCTCCGCACCCTCCTTGATACAGGTCGACCTTGGCCAGATTTGAACCCACGGCGCGCTTGAGCCCCTCAGGCGCCCCGGGCGGGCGGCCTGGCATGCGTGAGCGGTGCGTGAGCGGTGCGTGAGCGGACGAGGTGGCACAGGGTGGATTGGGCGGCATGTCGGGGCCGGGCCGCACCGCCCTGGCCTGGGGAATCAGGATTTGGTGGCACGGCCCGGTACTACCCGGGATGATCTTTTGGGGCCTCGTAATGCGTAGGTCTCGGGTTCGAATCCCGAAGGCGGCTCTGTAGAACCCCCAGGACTCACTCGCCGTGACCTGGGGGTTTTGCTGTTTCCCGGATCTTGCGACGCTGCCGTGCCCGAGCCACACGGGTGCTCTCGGTCTCAGTTCTGGTCTCAGATGCAGGATTCGGGCCAGGCACGAACGTCTCGCCCATCCGGCGCATGGCCTCCTGCGGATGGTGTCCCGTGGAGTGGTGTAGCTGATCTTGGCTGGGAAGTGCGCCGTCTGGGTGCTCCCGCGTGCATCGGCTGTGGGGGAATGCTCCCTGA